>NZ_JAKCFI010000007.1:0-300000 GCF_021412625.1 Myxococcus stipitatus
AGTCGAGGCAGACGACGCGGGCGGAGTGTGCCGGAAGAGACGCGAGCAGCCGCTGGTGCGTCACCAGGACGGGGGCCTGGGAGTCCTCCAGCATGTCGGCCAGACGCTGCTGGGGATAGGCCGGGTCCAGGGGGACGTAGGCGGCGCCGGACTTGAGGACGGCGAGCAGCGCCACCACCAAATCAAGACTGCGCTCGAGGCAGACGGCCACGAGGCGACCGGGCTGTGCGCCCAACTCACGCAGGTGGTGGGCCAGCTGGTTGGCGCGGGCGTCGAGCTGCGCGTAGGTGAGCGTCTCGGCCTCGAAGCGCACGGCCTCGGCGTGAGGCGTGCGGTCCACCTGCGCCTCGACGAGCGCGTGTAGCGTCGTCTCCGACGAGAAGGACTCCTCTCGTCCCTGGAACTCCACCAACACCTTCCGCCGCTCGTCCTCCGTCAGCAGCGGGAGTTCGTGGATGCGCTGGCGGGCATCCGCCACGGCTCCGCGCAGCAGGTGCAGGAAGTGCTCAGCGATGCGAGCAATGGTCGCGGGTCGGAAGAGGTCGCGGCTGTACTCGAGCTGTCCCGACAGACCTCCGTCCCTTGGCGTCAGCAGCACGGAGACATCGAACTTCGACGTCTCCGTGGACATCGGCCTGTGGGTGACATCGAGCCCTGGCAACGACGGCGTCTCCAGGGGCGCGTTCTGGAGCGTGAACAGGGTCTGGAACACCGGCGTCCGGGACAGGTCCCGCTCACCGCCGAGCGCCTCGACCAATCGATCGAAGGGAACATCCTGTCGGGTGAAGGCCGCCAGGGACTCCTCGCGGACGCGCGCCACCAGCTCCACGAATGTCGGTGCATCCGCCAGGTTCGCCCGGAGGGCGAGCGTGTTGACGAAGAAGCCGATCATCGCCTCCAGCTCTGGCCGGATCCGATGCGCGACGGGGGTTCCGACGCTGAAGTCCGTCTGTCCCGAGTAGCGGGACAGCAGGGCCTGCCAGCCCGCCATCAACACCATGAAGAGGGTGGCGCCCTCGGTCCTGCCCAACCGCTCCAGATCCGAGACGAGGTCCGGAGGAACCAAGAAATCGAGGGTGGCGCCGCGCGAGCTCCGCACCGCGGGACGCGGGGCATCCGTGGGCAGTTCCAGCGGTGCCACGGCGTGGAGGTGCGAGCGCCACCAGTCGAGATGCTGGCGCGCGACCTCCCCCTCCAGCACCTGCCGATGCCACGCCGCGTAGTCCGTGTATTGCACGGGCAGCGACGGCAAGGTGGGCTCCCGCCCCTGGGTGAACGCGCCGTAGAGCGATGCCACCTCACGCACCAGGACGCCCATGGACCACCCGTCCGAGACGATGTGGTGCATGCAGAGCAGGAGCAGGTGCCGGGTCTCCTCCAGTCGCAACAACCGCGTGCGCAACAGAGGCCCGTGTCCCAGGTCGAAGGGACGCTCGGCCTCGGTCAGCATCGCGGCCTGGACTGCGTGCTCGCGAGCCTCTGGAGACAGCGAGCGGAGATCCTCGACAGGCAGCGTCCACTCCGAGTCAGCGGCCCGGACGACCTGCACCGGCCGCCCATCGCGTTCGGTGAACGTGGTCCGCAGGACGGCGTGGCGCTCGACGAGTCGGGCGAAGGTCCGCCCCAGGGGATCGACCTGAAGCGGCCCCGTCAGCTCGAGCGCGAGGGGGATGTTGTAGGCGACCTGCCCTGGCTCGAACTGCTCCAGGAACCACAAGCGCTGCTGCGCGTATGACGCCTCCAATGCCTCGCCGGGCTGGACGCCCTGGAGTGGAACCAGCGGCGGCAAGCCCTCGGTCAGAGCCTCCGCTCCGCGCAGGGCGCCCAGGTGAGTGGCGAGCCGGGCGACCGTGGGGTGCTCGAAGAGGGCCCGCAACGAAACCGGGACGCCGAGCCGGGCCGCGAGGCGGCTCACCACCTGCGTGGCCAGGAGCGAATGTCCGCCCAGCGCGAAGAAGTCGTCGTGCGCGCCGACGCGGGACTGTCCCAGGACCTCGGCGAAGACACGCGCCACCAGCTCCTCGGTGGGGCCTTTCGGCGGAACGAACTCATCCTCGACGAGGGAGCGATCCGCCTCGGGGTCAGGAAGCGCGCCCCGGTCCACCTTGCCGCTGGCCGTCAGCGGGAGCGCCGGGAGCACGACGAACGCGGAGGGCACCAGCTGAGGCGCCAGTTGCTCCGAGAGCACCTGCCTCAACCGCACGACCTCGCGAGCGCTCCGAGCCCCCCGCAGCGGATCGTTCGCGAGCGTGTGCAGGGACACCGCCTGACGCACGGGCGCCGCGGTTCCCCCCACCTCGACCTGGAAGCCCGGCTGGGCGAACACGACGTCGAGCGCTCCGTCCCGGTGCGCTCCCGCCCAGCTCACCCGCGTCTCGTATCCGAGCGACGCGCCGAGGACGTACAGGTCCTCGGGCTCGACGCCTCGGGAACCGGGCCAGGCGCGCAGCACGTCCCTCAGGGCCGCCACGCTCGGGGGGCGTCCCGTTCCGGACAGCAGCTTCACGAGCCGCGTGGCCTCCAGCACGCGAGCGTTCGGCACGCCGCGCAGGGCCAGCATCGGGGGGCTCGACTCCAGGAGCGCGCGCACGGAGTCCAGCGTCAGCTCGGCGCCATCCACCCAGTCGGGGCGCGCCGCCGCCGCGGCCTCGCGGCCGTCGCCGACGTGGAGGATGACCTCGTAGCGGAAGCGGCTCAGCTCGTTGTCATAGCGCCCGTGCTTCGGCAGCACCTCCACCCGGGAGATGGCCGGGATGTGCGCGGGCAGCGAGGTGAAGAACGTGGGTGACAGGAGCAGCTCCGCCTCCGCGAGCACGTCGCGCTGGATGCGGTACTGCAGCTGTGCGGTCGACAGGCTCGGCGGGGCGCGGTGCAGGCGCACCGAGGCCTGGAACGCCTCCAGCAACTCCAGGTGACGCACGTCCCCCAGGAAGATGCGCCCGCCAGGCGCCAGCACCCTGGCCGCGCCGCGCAGCACCTGGAGCAGGTAGTCCACGCTCGAGAAGCACTGGATGACCGAGTTGAGCACCACCGTGTCGAACGAGCCGGCCTCGAGGTCCGACAGGTCCTCGACCCCCCGATGAAGCAGCTTCACCGAGGCCAGGGCGCTCCCCATCTGCTGCCGCTGCCGCTCGATGCGCTCGAGGGCGGGCCGCGCGAAGTCCACGCCCCAGTACGCCTCGCAATGCGGGGCGATCCGGTACAACAACAGGCCCGTGCCGCAGCCCAGCTCCAGCACCCGGCGCGGTCGCAGCGCGAGGATCTGCGCCACGGTGGTCTCCACCCACTCGCGCATCTGCGCTTCCGGGAGCGCCCCGCCGGTGTAGCTGTCGTTCCAGCCGGAGATGTCGAAGGTGGGGTCCGCGTTGTGCGCCTGCTGCGTGTACGTGACGTCGTAGATGGCCTTCCAGTCCGCGGACTGGTCCGGGGCTCCAGCGCCGTCGACGTCGCCCAGGACCACGTAGGCCGCCAGGCGCGCGTCACCCGAGGCATCGGGGCGCGCCAGCACCACGGCCTCGCGGACGGTTGGCTGCGCCGTCAGGGCCGCCTCGATTTCACCGGGCTCGATGCGGAAGCCGCGGACCTTGACCTGGAAGTCCGCTCGGCCCAGGTACTCCAACGCGCCATCTGCGCGCCACCGGGCCACGTCGCCCGTGCGGTACATGCGGGCGCCCTCCGTGCCGGAGAACGGATCCAGCACGAAGCGCTCGGCGGTGAGCTGGGGGCGGTTCCAATAGCCGCGCCCCACCTGGATGCCCGCGATGAACAGCTCGCCCGGGACGCCCACGGGCGTCGGCTGGCCGAGCCCATCGAGGATGTAGATGCGGGTGTTGGCCACCGGCCGCCCGATGGGCACCGTGGGACCCGTGGCACCCCGCGCGCAGTGCCAGTACGTCACGTCCACCGCGGCCTCGGTCGGGCCGTACAGGTTGTGGAGTTCGGTGCGCGCGGGGAGCCGCGCATGGGCGCGATGGACGAGCTCGACGGAGAGGGCCTCGCCGCTGCACATCACCTGTCGCAGGTGCGACAGGGACTCCAGGCCGGCCTCCTCCAGGAAGGCCCGCAGCATCGAGGGCACGAAGTGCGTCGTCGTGACGCGCTCCTCGGCCATGAGCCGGACGAGATACGCCGGGTCCCGATGCCCCTCCGGCCTCGCGACCACCAGGCGAGCCCCCGTCGTCAGCGGCCAGAAGAACTCCCAGACCGAGACATCGAAGCTGAAGGGCGTCTTCTGGAGTACGCGGTCCGACGGCCCCAGGCCGTACTCCCGCTGCATCCACAGGAGGCGGTTGACGATGCCCCGGTGCGAATTCATCGCCCCCTTGGGACGGCCGGTGCTGCCCGACGTGTAGATGACGTAGGCCAGGTCCTCGGGGCCGTTGCGACGGACGGGACGTCGCGAGTCCTCCGCGCGGTCCCGGTCCACGTCCGTCAGGACGAGCGCCGCGCCCGTTCCCCGGACCCGCTCCGCCAGCGAGGACCGGGTCACGATGACGGGCGCCCGCGTGTCCTCCTGCATGAACGCGAGGACGTCTCGCGGATACGACGGGTCGAGCGGCACGTAGGCGCCCCCCGCCTTGAGGATGCCGACCAGGCTGATGACGAGATCCAGGCTCCGCTCCAGGCAGACGCCGACCAGGACATCGGGCCCCACGCCCCGCTCGCGCAGCGCATGGGCGAGGCCGTTGGCCCGCGCGTCCAGCTCACGCCACGTCAGGTGCACGGACTCGAACGAGACGGCGATGGCCTCGGGTGTGCGGTCCACCTGGGCCTCGAACAACTCCACGAGGGTGCCCGCGTCGCCGAGCCGCTCCTCGGGAGGGTTCCAGCCCTGGAGCACCTGACGCCGCTCGTCTCCGGTCATCAGCGGCAACGCGGCGACGCGCTGGTCGGGGGCGTCCGCCATTCCGACCATCACGACCTCGAGCTGGCTCAAGAGCCGGTCGATGGTCTCCGCGTCGAAGAGGTCCGACGCGTACTTGCAGCCAATCAGCAGGCCGTCCGGGCCGTGGATGGCCTCGAACGTCAGGTCCAGCTCGGCGGTGCGGTTGTCGAGCATGGACTCACGGGGCGACAGGCCCAGCGTCAGCCCCGCGCCCATGGACAGCTCGCGTGGCAGGTCGTAGTCGTCCAGGACGAACGCGACGTTGTACAGCTCGCGCCGCTGAGCGCCCTGCTGGAGCGCCGCGAGGACGTGGTCGAACGGGCAATGGGCATGGGCGAGCGCGCCGAGCGTGGCCTGCTTCACCGCCGCCAGCAGCCCCGTCGCCGTCACCGCCTCCGGCAGCCGCATGCGCAGCGGGAGGAAGTTGGTGAAGTCGCCCACCAGCTCGCGGGTTCCCGGGACGTCCCGTCCGTACACCACGGTGCCCACGACGAAGTCCGATTGCCGGCTCCATCGATGGAGGACGATGGAGAGCGCGCCGAGGACGCTCACGAAGGGCGTGGCGCCCTGTTCACGCCCCAGGGCATGCAGCCGGCTCATCACCGCCGCCGGGATGAGCCGCATGCGCCGGCCGCCCCGGAAGGACAGGCGCGGGGGCCTCGGCCGGTCCGTGGGGAGCGCCAGCAGCGACGGTGCGTCCGCGAGCGTCTGTCGCCACCAGGCCAGCTCCGCCGCCATCGCCCGCGGCGTGAGCTGGGCGAGCTGCCACGCCGAGAAGTCGGCGTACTGGTGCGCGGGCGCGGGGAGCGGAGACGGGCGCCCCTCGCTGAAGGCGGCGTGGATGGCCGCCAGTTCGCGAAGGAGCAGGCCCACGGTCCATCCATCCGCGACGAGGTGGTGGAAGGAGAGGATCAGGACATGGTCCTCGGCGCCGAAGCGCACCAGCGTCCCCCGGAGGAGGGGGCCCGTGGTCACATCCATCGGGCGCTGGCCGTCGAGCACCGCCAGGCCGTCGAGCACCGCGCTCCGGTCGGTGCGCCCCGTCGCGTCCACCCGCTCCACGACGAACGGCGTCACGGGGTGGACCTGCTGGACGAGGGCGTCCCCGGACGACACGAACGTGGAGCGCAGCACCTCGTGCCGGCGCAGCAGCACCGTCAACGCCCGCTCGAGCACGGCCACTTCCAGCGGTCCGCGCAACATGAAGGCGAGGGGCAGGTGGTACGCGGTGGAGGCCGGGTCGAGCTGCTGCATGACCCAGAGCCGGTGCTGCGGGAAGGAGACCGGCGACGCCCCGGCGTCCTCGGCACGCCGAGACAGCGGCACGAGCGCCGGGCTCGCTTGCGCGGCGGGCCGCGCGACGCGCTCGACCAGCTCCGCCAGGCTGACGTCCTGCAGCAGGGCCGTCGCGGGGAGCCGGACGCCGAAGCGCTTCTCGATGCGCCCCTGCAGGTCCGCCGCGCCGAGCGAGTCCATCCCCAGCCGGGTCAGGGGCGTGTCCGCCTCGACACGAGAAGCCGCGCTCCCCAGCACCGCCTCGAGCTCCTCGCGCAGACCCCGCGCCAGGGCCTCGCGCGCGTCCTCCGATTCGGCCCTGGCCTCGGGCTCCCGAGCCTCCTCCCGCGTGGGCGCGGGCGCGGCGGCCTGCGTCGCCCCCGCATCCGTCCGCCAGAGGAATGGCAGCTCCCCGGAGATCACCCCCGCGCGGCAGGCGTGGCGCTGGATCTTCCCGCTCGACGTCTTCGGGATGGAGCCAGGAGGCAGCAGCGCCACGGTGCGCGGCTGGACCTCCAGCGCCCGGGCGATGGCCTGGCTCAGGGCGTCCGCCACCTCGGCGAACGCCGCCGCGTCACCGGAGGTGGCCAGCTCTCGCGACACCTCCGCCACCACCCCGAGCACCTCGCCGCCCACGGCCTCGAGGGAGAACGCCGCGACGCAGCCCAGGCGCACGCGCGGGTGCGCGCGCTCCATGACGACCTCGACGTCCTGCGGGTACAGGTTGCGACCCCGGAGGATGATGAGGTCCTTGCGGCGCCCCGTGACGATGAGCTGTCCGTCCTCTCGCAGCAGGCCCAGGTCGCCCGTGCGCAGATACCGCGTGCGGTCTTCGAAGCCGACGGGGCGCGCGTGAAAGCACTCCTCGGTCAGCTCGGGCTTGCGCCAGTAGCCCCGGGCCACGCTGGGGCCCGCCACCCAGATCTCCCCGACGTGTCCCGCGGGCTGGGGCGTACGGCGCTCCGGGTCGACGATGAGCAGGCGCTGGTCGCCGACCAACTCACCGCAGGAGACATGCGAGCGCGTCCCCGGGGCCTCGGGCGGCATGTCCACCGCGCGCCCGCGCGCGAGCGAGGCGTCATCCAGGTGGAAGACCCGCGGCGCCTCGCCCTTGCGCGCGCCCGTGACCATGAGCGTGCCCTCCGCCAGGCCGTAGCCGGGATAGAGGGCTTCCCGCAGGAAGCCCGCGGGCTCGAACACCCGCGCGAACCGCTCGAGCGTGCCGGCGCGGATGGGCTCGGCGCCGCAGAACGCGACCTCCCACGAGCTCAGGTCCAGCGCGCGCACGTCCTCGGCCGTCGCGCGACTGGCGCACAGGTCGAAGGCGAAGTTGGGCCCCCCGCTGATGGTGCCCCCGATGCGCGAGATGGCCTGCACCCAGCGCAACGGCCGCTGGAGGAATGAGAGGGGCGCCATCAACGCCACGCGGTAGCCACCACACAGGGGCGCGAGGATGCCGGCGATCAGCCCCATGTCGTGGTACGGCGGCAGCCAGAAGACGGACACGCTGTCGTCGCGCGCCTGGAAACTCCGGGAGATGAGCCCCGTGTTGTGCAGCAGGTTCGCGTGGGTCAGCATCACGCCCTTGGGCGCGCCCGTGGAGCCGGACGTGTACTGGAGGAACGCCAGGGAGTCTGGCCCGATGTCCGGCTCGCGCCAGTCGACCTCGCCGCCTTCCGGCAGCGCGTCCGTCGCCAGCCAATGCAGCGCCCGGAAGTCCGGCATCTTCTCGAAGACGAAGTCCGTCAGCCCGAGGATGCCGGAGGTGGTCAGGACCACCAGTGCCTCCGCATCCTGGATGATGGCGCGCAGCCGGGGCAGGGTGCGCTCCAGTCGAGAGGGATCTGGCGGATACGCGGGGACGGCGATGGCGCCCGCGTAGAGACAGCCGAAGAAGCCCGCGACGTAGTCGAGCCCCGGCGGATACAACAACATGACGCGCTGACCCACCGCGCCTCGCGCCTGGAGGGCCGCCGCGATGCGCCTCGCGCGGCGATCCAACTCCACCGCGTCGAGCGTCAGGTCATCGCCATCGTCTTCGGCGATGAAGGTGAAAAGCGGATGCTGCGACGCGGCCTTGGCCGCGCGCGCACGCGTGGCGTCGAGGAGGGTCCGAGTTGTCGTGTCCATGGGGGGTGTGGGGCGCGAATGGACTGTTATCAGCGAGAGGCTTAATAACAGGCGATTCTCACAGTCGCGGAAATTGCGACGTCCCACACCTCCCGCAGCTCCCCGAGTACGTCGGGAGGGAGAGGAACCCCTACTGTCAGAAGAAAACTGACATCAGGGGCGGCTGAACAGCCCCCGGAGCCAGCCCATGAAGGTCCGTGGCTTCGGAGTTGCTTCCGGCGGAGGAGTTTCAGCCGGAGTGGCGGTTTGCGCCGGTATTGCGGCTCGGGGGGCGGGGGCGGCCTTCTGCGGCGCGGCCGCGGCCTGGGGCTGCGGCGGTGCCGCGGCCGGCGCGGGCTGGGCGAGCTTCGCCTTCACGGACTCGGGGGTGTCGAGCGTGGAGAAGGTGCTCGACACCTCGCGCCCGCTGGCGGACTCGCGCGCCGTCACCTTGAGCAACGACTCGTTGTTCACCTCGAACGTCACCGTCACCTGCACGCCGCCGCGCGGCAGCTTGGGCAGGCCGGTGAGCTTGAGCGTCCCCAGGTACTCGTTGTCACCCGCCTTGTCCGAGTCCCCCTGGAACACGGTGAGCTCCAGCTCCGTCTGTCCGTCGCGGTGGGTGGACAGGGTGTGGCTCTTGGTGGCGGGCAGCGACGTGTTGCGCTCCAGCACGGGCTTGAAGCGGCCCCCGGGCAGCCCCACGCCAATGGCCATGGGCAGCACGTCGATGAGCACCACGCCCTCGAGCTGTCCCAGGCTGTGCGCCAGCAGCGCGGCGCCCAGCGCCACGGCCTCGTCCGGGTGGACGCCCTTGCTGGGGGGCTTGCCGAAGAAGCGGGTGATCTTCTCGTGCACCAGCGGGAAGCGGCTCTGGCCTCCCACGAGGATGACCTCGTCGATGTCGCGGGGCCCCAGCCCCTTGGCCTCGAGGACCTCGCCGCAGACCTGGAGCGTGCGGTCCACCAGCCCCTCGGTCAGCTCGACGAGCTTCTGGCGCGTCAGCGTGACGTCCAGGTCGAAGGGCTTGTCGTCGATCATCGTGACGAAGGCCACGTGCACGCGCATCTCCGAGCGCTCGGACAGCGCGCACTTGGCCCGCTCCGCCGCGTCGTTGATGCGCTGCATGGCCACGCGGTCGCCCTGGAACGGGCGGCCCGTCTTCTTTTGGAACTCCTCCAGCAGGAAGTTGACGATGGCGTTGTCGAAGTCGATGCCGCCCAGGAAGGTGTCGCCGCCGGTGGAGATGACCTCGTAGACGTTGTCCGAAAGCTCCAGCACCGACGCGTCGAAGGTGCCTCCGCCCAGGTCGTAGACCAGCACGCGCTGGTTGAGCTTGCGCCCGTAGCCGTACGCCAGCGCCGCGGCCGTGGGCTCGTTGAGGATGCGCTCGACGTACAGGCCCGCGAGCCTGCCGGCCTCGCGCACCGCCTGCCGCTGGTTGTCGTTGTAGTAGGCCGGGACGGTGATGACCGCGCGGGACACCAGCTGCCCCAGCTGGTTCTGCGCCACCTCGCGCACCTCGCGCAGGATGAGCGCGGAGATCTGCTGGAGCGTGTAGATGCGGTCGCCCAGCCTCACGCCCGCGTCGCCGTTCTCGCCCGGGGTGATCTCGTAGTGGAAGCGGTCCTTGATGTGCTCCACGATGGGCGAGCCGTAGGGCCGCCCCACCAGCCGCTTCGCGCCGTACACGGTCTGGCGCGGGTTGGTGAGCATCTGCCCCTTGGCCGGGTGGCCCACCACCAGCTTGCCGCGCGTGTTGACGGCGATGATGGAGGGGACCGTGTTGTGGCCCTCGCGGCTGTTGAGCACCCCGGGGCGCCCGTTGCGCACGTAGGCCGCGCACGAGTTCGTCGTCCCCAGGTCGATGCCAATCACCAGGCCCGTTCGTTTGGGCTCCTCGCTGTTCAGGTCCAACGCCGAGGGGGTCATCAGCGTGGGCGCCGCGGGCTGGGCCGCGCGCGTCTGGGCGGGCGTGACGGGGAGGGTCGAGGGGACGACCTGCGCCACGGGTGGGACGGTGTAATCCGGGGCGCCGACCCCGGAGGGGACCGGGGGCACGTCCGACTGGGCGTGGGGGAGGGCGGCGACCATCAGCTCCAGGAAGCGCTTTGTCTGGGGGTCGACACCCAGGAAGCGCAGCCCCATGCCGGACACGCCCTGGCCGCCCTGGCCGGTGACGAAGTGGACGAGCGCGGAGGCGTGGATGACGCGCTCGCCGCTGGCCAGGCGCAGGTCGAGGTTGACGGGAGTGCCCGGCGGCTTCACCGCGCGAGCGCGCAGGTAGATGCCGCCTCGCGTGACGTTGCCGCCATACTTCGCCAGGAACTCCTCCGGCGTCGCGAAGGGCAGCTTCACCACGAGACCGACCGCCGCCTGATTCGATTCCGTCAAAGCCCGGTTCCTGAGACGAGAGGGGATAGCCCGCTGCTTGGATTATCGCCCGAAGTACGAGTGAACGGGCGTCAAAAAGTCCACCCTTCCAGGTTGCGTGGCGACAACGTACCTCGTATGGAACCGCACCCGCCGGGCGCTGGTGCCCCGCGGGCCCTTTCGTCCCGGGAGCGCCCTCCATGCTGAACCCCGAAATCCGGCTCGCACTCACCTTCGATGACGTGCTGCTGGTGCCCGCCGAGAGCGCGGTCGTCCCCAAGGATGCCGACCTGACGACGCGCCTGACCCGCAACCTGCGCCTCAACATCCCGCTGTTGTCGGCGGCCATGGACACGGTGACGGAGGCGCGCACCGCCATCGCGATGGCGCAGGAGGGCGGCATCGGCGTCATCCACAAGAACATGACGCCGGAGCAGCAGGCGCTCGAGGTCCTCAAGGTCAAGAAGTTCGAGAGCGGCATGGTGGTGGACCCCGTCACCATCGACCCGGAGGCCCCGCTGGGCCGCGCCATCGACCTGATGCGCCAGCACGGCGTGTCCGGCATCCCCGTGGTGAAGGGCCGCCGGCTGGTGGGCATCGTCACCAGCCGCGACGTGCGCTTCGAGACCAACCTCACCCAGAAGGTGGAGGCGGTGATGACGCGCAAGCTCGTCACCGGGCGCGAGGGCATCTCCCAGGGCGACGCGCAGAAGCTGCTCCACGAGCACCGCATCGAGAAGCTGCTCGTCGTCAACGACGAGTTCGAGCTGCGCGGCCTCATCACCATCAAGGACATCGAGAAGCGCCGCACGCACCCCAACGCGGCCAAGGACGCCAAGGGCCGCCTGCTGTGCGCCGCCGCCGTGGGTGTGTCCGCGGACCGCGAGGCGCGCGTGGACGCGCTGGTGAAGGCGGGCGTGGACGTCATCGTCGTGGACACGGCGCACGGCCACTCGCGCGGCGTGGTGGACGGCGTGCGCGACACGAAGAAGAACTTCCAGGGCTTCGAGCTCATCGCCGGCAACGTGGCCACGGCGGAGGCCACGCGCGCGCTCATCCAGGCGGGCGTGGACGCGGTGAAGGTGGGCATCGGCCCCGGCTCCATCTGCACCACCCGCGTGGTGGCGGGCGTGGGCGTGCCGCAGGTGACGGCGGTGGACGACTGCAGCCGCGAGGCGGACAAGTACGACATCCCCATCATCTCCGACGGCGGCATCAAGTACTCGGGCGACATCGTCAAGGCGCTCGCGGCGGGCGCGAGCACGGTGATGATCGGCTCGCTCTTCGCGGGCACCGAGGAGGCCCCGGGCGACGTCATCCTGTACCAGGGCCGCAGCTACAAGAGCTACCGGGGCATGGGCAGCCTGGGCGCCATGAAGCAGGGGGCCAAGGACCGCTACTTCCAGTCGGACGTGGAGGCGGTGAAGCTCGTCCCCGAGGGCATCGAGGGCCGCGTGCCGTACAAGGGCACGCTCGCCATGAACGTGCACCAGATGCTGGGCGGCATCCGCAGCGGCATGGGCTACGTGGGCTGCGGGAGCATCGAGGCGCTGCGCAAGAGCGCCCAGTTCGTGCGCATCACGTCGGCGGGCCTCAAGGAGAGCCACGTGCACGACGTCATCATCACCGAGGAGGCGCCCAACTACCGCGTGGAGTAGCGCGCGGCGTGGGGCCGGGGGCGCGAGGCTCCCGGCCGGCCCGTCCCCGCTCGGCTGTCGCAACGAGAAGAGGGCCCGCGCCGAACGTGGCGTGGGCCCTCTCGTTCATCCAGGCGTCGAGTCGTGGGGGCTACTTGCGGCCCTTGCGACCGCCGGAGCCACCGGACTCCTCGGAGGCGGGCGTGGCGGAGACCTTCTTCTCCGCGCTGGTCACGCGGTTGAGCAGGGCCTCCTTGTCGTCCGGCTCCAGCGTCTCGATGGCCTGGCGCAGGGTGTTGAAGTCCAGGCGGGCGATGGTGACGGTGTTGCCGCCCTTGATCTCCTGGACGGTGGGGACCTCGATGATCTCGCGCACGTAGGTCTCGAACTCGACCCGCACGTCCGCGGTCTGCTGGACGCAGTTGTCCTTGGCGTTGACGATCTGCTGGCTGCCCTCGCGGTAGCTCAGGTCGGGGTTGCGGTTCATCGCCTCCTCGAACATGGCCGTGCGCTTGCGCAGGGAGGAGTACAGCTCGATGTAGTCGACCAGACGCTCGGTCTCCTCGCGGTTGACGTTGCGCGCCTTGCCGAGCGCATCGGTGGTGTCATCACAGGTGAGCTTCTGGAGCTCGGAGACCCCCGGCGCGTCCTTGACGGCCAGATTCTGGGTCTCGCGGTCCAGCCGCTCATCCGAGGAGATCTCCTTCACACAACCGGAAGCAGACAGAAGGAGGAGGGCTACAGCACTGGAAGCGGACAGGCGGCGGAGCATCCGGACCTCGAACAATTGAGGGGACTTGGGCGTTGATTTCCGGAAGTTTGTAGCGATAAGGGCCCCCAGCCGTCAACGACGCCCCCTTGGAGAAACTCCGGTGGACCTGCACGCCGAGAAGATCCTGATCCTTGATTTCGGGAGTCAGTACACCCAGCTCATCGCCCGTCGGGTGCGCGAGCTGGGCGTCTACTGCGAAATCCACCGCCCGGACCTCCCGAAGGAGGACATCCGGCGCTTCGCCCCTCGGGGCATCATCCTTTCGGGGGGCCCGGCATCCGTCGAGGCGCCCGACTCCCCCCGGTGCGACCCCTTCGTCTTCGAGGCGGGCGTCCCGGTGCTGGGCATCTGCTATGGGCTCCAACTCACGGCCAAGCTGCTGGGGGGGCGCATCGACCGGACGGCCCACCGGGAGTTCGGGAACGCGGAGGTGGAGGTGCTGGCCGCCCGGGGGCCCTTCTCGGAGTTCCGTCCGGGGGACCGGGTCCAGGTGTGGATGAGCCACGGGGACCGGGTCGAGCAGCTGCCGCCGGGCTTCGAGGCCATCGGTCGCTCGGGCAACTCGCCCTATGCGGCGGCCGCCCACGAGAGCAAGCCCTTCTACGGCTTCCAGTTCCACCCCGAGGTGGTCCACACGCCGCAGGGCAAGGCCATGCTGCGCGCCTTCCTCTTCAACGACTGCAAGGTCAGCGGCTCCTGGACGATGAAGGGCTTCATCGAGGAGGCCGTCGCGACCATCCGCAAGCAGGTCGGTGAGCACGGGCGGGTCATCTGCGCGCTGTCGGGAGGCGTGGACAGCTCCGTGGCCGCGCTGCTGCTGCACCGGGCCATCGGGCCCCGGCTGCAGTGCATCTTCGTGGACAACGGGGTGCTGCGGCAGGGCGAGCGCGCCCAGGTGGAGGCGCTCTTCGTGGACCGCTTCCACGTGCCGCTGAAGACGGTGGATGCCCGGGCGCGCTTCCTGGAGAAGCTGGCCGGCGTCACGGACCCGGAGAAGAAGCGGAAGATCATCGGCCGCGAGTTCATCGCGGTGTTCGAGGAGGCCGCCCGGGACATCCAGGACGCGGAGTTCCTGGCCCAGGGGACGCTCTACCCGGACGTCATCGAGTCCGTGTCGTACAAGGGCCCGTCGGTCACCATCAAGAGCCACCACAACGTGGGCGGCCTGCCGGAGCAGATGAAGCTCAAGTTGGTGGAGCCGCTGCGCGAGCTGTTCAAGGACGAGGTCCGCGCGCTCGGCCGCGAGCTGGGGCTGCCGGAGGAGATGGTGTCCCGCCAGCCGTTCCCGGGGCCGGGCCTGGCCATCCGTGTGCTGGGCGAGGTGACGGAGGCGCGGCTGGAGCTGGTGCGCCGCGCGGACGCCATCGTGCAGGAGGAGATTCGCGCGGCCGGGCTCTACAAGGAGCTGTGGCAGGCGTTCGCGGTGCTGCTGCCCGTGCAGAGCGTGGGCGTCATGGGCGACGAGCGCACCTACGAGTCGACGTGCGTCCTGCGCGCCGTCACCAGCGTGGACGGCATGACGGCCGACTGGGCCCGGCTGCCGTACCCCGTGCTGGAGCGCATCTCCACGCGCATCACCAACGAGGTGCGCGGCATCAACCGCGTCGCCTACGACGTGTCGTCCAAGCCCCCCGCGACCATCGAGTGGGAGTAGGGCGGGCGTGAAGTCCCCTGCACACCCGGCGCGGCTCGACCCGCCCGGGTGTGCAACGTCTTGCGCGCGGGTGTGACGTCGCTGTCCGGGAAAGCCGAGGCACGTCCGCTGCAAGTCCCCCTTCCGAGGCCCGAGGATGGGCCCCGAGCCTGGGAGGATTGCGCGTGCGGAAGTTCATCCGTGGTAGCGGCATGGGAACACTGGGTGGGTTGCTCCTGACGTTGAACGTCGCCGTGGCCGCCCCTCCGGGGCCGACGCCGACCCCGAGCGGCAAGCCCGTGGCCATCGTGCTGGGCCGGGAGATCCGTCGCGAGGAACTCCTGCCTCCGGAGCAAACGCGAAAGACCGAGCCCCCCAGCTCCACGCCAGCGGATCGCGAGGCCGTGGAGCTCATGAACCTCCAACGACGCCTCCTGCAGCCGCTGCTCAAGAAGTATGTCGAGCAGAAGAAGCTGGAGCCCACGAAGAAGGAGCTCCAGGACTGCACCGCCGCGTTCGTCGCGATGGACGAGAGGAACAAGGCCGAGAACGCAAAGATCCCAAAAGCCGATGCGGCGTCCTCGGAGCGCATCTGCCAGGGCTTCGTCGTTGCGTGGAAGGTGCAGCGCGCGCTGCACCGCCAGTACGGCGGTGACATCATCTTCCAGCAGGCGGGTCCCGAGGCCGTGGGGGCGTACCCGGGCTTCCTGGAGGAGCGCCAGAAGGCCGGGGACTTCCAGATCCTCGACCCGGACCTGTCCCGTCGCTTCTGGGAGCGCATCCGCAAGGGCCCCGGCATCCGCGTCGAGCAGGACGCGCTCGAGACGCCGTGGTGGCTCAAGAAGCCGGACTCCAAGCGCTGATGGAGGTAGACGAAGAGGCTGCCCGGGGTCTCCAGGCAGCCTCTTGGTTTTCCGGCAAGGGCCCCCATCAGCGAGGGCCCCGCGCTGGACCCGCGGACTACTTCGCCGGGGTGGTCTTCACCGGAGGCACCTGGGTGCTCCCCGGGCGCAGCTCCTCGAGGACGCGGTTGGCGCCGTAGATCTTCTTCAGCGACTCGATGATGGCGTCGCTGTGCACGGCCACCGTGCGGTTGACGCTCTCGTCGAAGCCGTACTCGCCACCCAGGGACTGGATGTTGCCGTCGAACACCAGGCCGACGACCTCCGCGTCCTTGTTGATCATGGGCGAGCCGGAGTTGCCGCCGATGATGTCGTTGGTGGTGACCATGTTCATGGCCGTCGAGCCGTCGAGCAGCTTCTCCGACTTCAGCCAGGACGCGGGCAGCGCGAAGGGCTCCTCGCCCGTCGCGTGGTCGAAGGTACCCGCCATCTGGGTGATGGGCTCCACCTTCTTGCCGTCCTCCATGTAGCCCTTCACCGCGCCGTAGGACAGGCGCAGCGTGAACGTGGCGTCGGGGTACTGGTTGGTGCCGTAGACCTCGAACTTCGCCTTGGCCACCAGCTCGCTGTTCTTCCGGATGACCGCCTCGACGTTCTCCTCGTAGTTCTTGCGGACCGCGCGGGTGTCCGCGTCCACCAGGAGGGCCATCTGGATCATCGGGTCCTTGGAGGCCGCGATGGCCGCCTTGCCGCCGTCGAACAGCGCCTTGCGGACGGAGACGTCACACACCTTGGAGCCCTTCACGTCCTTGATGACGCACAGCTTGGAGCCCTTGACCAGGCGGGTCGCCAGCTTCTCCGGGGACTCCTTGCCCAGGACCTTCTTCACGAACGGGTGGTTGGAGCCCAGCTCCTCGCGCATCTTCGTGAGGCCGAAGGTCAGGCGGGTGATCTCCAGCTCCGGGTAGATGGGCGCCGGGCTGAGCAGCTGCGCCTGGAGCGCGGGCAGGTTGGCCTGGTTGAACTCACGCAGGCGCTGACCGTTCTCCTTGGGGAGCTCTTCGGAGGCGCGCACCAGCGTCTTCGCGATGCCGAACAGGCTGGAGGACAGGCCCTGGTTCTGCTCCATGAAGCTCAGGTCCTTGCGGATGTTGGCCAGCTCCACCTGGGCCTTGGCGATCTCGTCCCACGCCGCGCCGTACTTCTTCTTCATCTCCGGGTTGGCGTCGACCTTCTTGCGCAGCTCCTGCTCGGCGGCGACCTTCTGCGCGAAGAACTTCTTGTCCTGCAGCGCCTCCAGGCGGCCCTTGAACGCCTTGAGCGAGTTCTCCACGCCGAACAGCAGGTTGGTGGAGATGCGCTTCTGCTCCGGGCCCTTCTTCTGGAACTCGGTGATGAGGCCGCGCAGCTCGGACATCATGAACAGCGACTTGGGCATCGCGATGTCGCGCTGGTACTCCAGCTCCGCGATGGTCAGGCCGCGCGAGGTGCGGCCCGGGTGGCCGGACACGAAGGTGAGGTCACCCTCCTTGGCGCTCTTGTCGGACCACTTGAAGTAGTTCTCCGTCTTCGCCGGCTGGCCGTCCTGGTAGACGCGCAGGAACGTCACGTCCAGGTCCCAGCGGGGGAACTCGAAGTTGTCCGGGTCGCCACCGAAGAAGGCGATGGCGTGCTCGGGCGCCATGACCAGGCGCACGTCCTGGAACCGGCGGTACTTGTAGAGGTTGTACTTGCCGCCCTGGTACAGCGTCACGACGTCGCAGCGGACCTTGGCGTCACCCGCGGAGCACTCCTGCTCCAGCGCCGCCATCTTCGCCTTCAGCGTCTCGCTGTACTGCTTGCCCGACAGACCCTGGGTCGCCTGGTTGAGCGCGTCCGTGACGTCGGTGATCTGCTCCAGGCGGTTGATCTCCATCGCCGGGCACTGCGTCTCCTCGGCCTGGGTCTTCGCGTAGAAGCCGTTGGCGATGTAGTCCTTCTTCGGACCGGAGAGCTGCTCGATACAGCCACGGGCGCAGTGGTGGTTGGTCATCACCAGGCCGTCCGGAGAGACGAAGCTGGCGGAACAGCCACCCGCGAGGCGCGCGGAGGACAGGCGCACCTTGTCGAGCCACGCCTGCGTCGGCTCGAACCCGTACTTCTCCTTCACCTTCGCGGACGGGAAGTTGTTGTAGGTCCACATGCCTTCGTCGGCGAGCGCGGGCGCCGCACCGACGAGGGTGGCGATCAGGAACAAACGCTTCATGAAGAGGTCCTTTCCAGGGCCAGGGATGTCGCGGTTCTGCGGGAACCCCCTGCCACGGTCAACCGGTAAAAATCCCGGTAAGAATTCCCACCCAGCGGAACATGCGAGCGGGCATGGGATTCCTCGGCATCGCGCGAGGCTCGGGGCCGTCCAGGCCGCCCCGAATGCCCGGAATCAGGCCCTGTCGCGGCGCTGGGCGGGGCATGACGAGAACACGTTCGCTGCCGCGACGTGTCGAGCCGTGGCGTGCCATTTCCGGGATGAGCGGGCCGCCCTCCCGGGTCAGTTCCGCATCGCCTGGATGGGGTCCACTCGCGTCGCCCGCCGGGCCGGAAACCAACAGGCCAGCAGGGCGGTGGCCGAGAAGAGCAGGGTGACACCGCCGAGCGTCAGCGGATCCCGGGTCGAGACGCCGTAGAGCTGGGATTCCAGGAGCCGCGTCAGGGCCAGCGCTCCAGCCAGCCCCACCGCGAGGCCGATCCCCGCGAGGATCGCGCCCTGGGCCAGCACCCACCGGAGGACATCCTCCGGGCGGGCCCCGAGGGCCATCCGGATGCCCAGTTCGCGCGTGCGCTGCGCGACGAGCAGCGAGATGACGCCATAGAGCCCCTGGGTCGAGAGGATCAGCGCGAGCCCGGCGAAACCGCCCAGGAGGTACAGCACGAGCTTCCGCGCGCCGAGTGACTGCGCGATGACCTGCTCCATCGTCGCCGCCCGGAAGACCGGCAGACCGGAGTCCACGCGACGCACCGCCTCGCGCACCGCGGGGAGCAAGGTCTCCGGAGGAACGGAGGTGCGGACCACGAGCACCAGGCTGTCGTCTCCCCAGGGGCGGCCATAGGGGACATGGAGCTCCGGCAGGGGGGCCTGGTCCAGCCCGGCCTGCCGGACGTCGCCCACGACGCCGACGATGGTGTGGACGCCGATGCCGAGCCGGAGCTGGCGTCCCACCGCGTCGCCCTCCGGGAAGTGCCTGCGCGCCAGGGCTTCATTGACGATGACCACGCCCGGTTGACCGGGCCCTGTGTCCTGGAGCGTGAAGTCGCGGCCTTGCTTCAGCGGGATACCCAGCGTCCCGAAGAAGCCCGGGCTCGTGGAGCGACGCTCGGCCCGGGGTTCGTGGCCGGGCTCGGGTGCGTCCGCGCCCTCGACCGTGTAGCGCGCGTTGCTCCACGCGCGTTGGATGGGCAGCAGCGAGGTCATCCCCGCGGCGGTGACGCCCGGAAGCGCGCGGACCTCCTGGATGATGGGGTCCAGCAGGGTGCTCGGCAGCCGCGTGTCCAGGCCGTCCTCGGTGAAGAACCGGGAGTCGGGAATGCCCAGATGCAGGGTCAGGAGCCGCTCGGTCTCGACGCCCGGCGAGGTGCCCAGGAGCAGGAAGAAGCCACGCCCCAGCAGGCCCGCGCCGACCAGCAGGACGAGGCAGAGCGCCAGCTCCCCGATGACCAGGACGGAGCGCAACCCCCGGGAGCCCGACGCGCCCGCGCCAGCGGACAGCCCGGCCCGAAGCTCCCAGCGGGTGGCCTGGAGGGCCGGGACCAGACCGAACGCGAGCCCGCAGGCCAGGGTGACGGCGAACAGGAAGAGGAAGACCGGGACATCGAGCGCCACGGCCTCGCGATTCGGCATCGTCTCGGGCGCGAGGAGCATGAGCCCGTCGAGGCCCCAGCGCGCGACGAGGAGCCCGAGCGCTCCGCCCATGCCCGCCAGGAGCAGGCTTTCGATGAGCAATTGCTGGAGGATTCGCGCGCGGCCGGCGCCGAGGGCGGCTCGGACGGCCAGCTCGTGGCGCCGGGCTCCGGCCCTGGCCAGCAACAGGTTCGCGATGTTGGCGCACGCGATGAGGAGCACGAGCGCCACGGCCCCGAGCAGCAGCCGCAACGGCCCGACCCAGAGTCGCGTCCGCGCCTCGGCCAGGGAGTCGACCCGGACGGTCCGGTCCTTGTTCGCCGCCGGGCCTTCGGCCGCGAGCCGGGTGGCGAGTTCCTTCATGTCCCGGTCCGCGGCGGCCACGGAGACGCCCTGGGCCAGACGCCCACGAACCGACAACACGGTGGAGTTCCGCCGGTCCCGAGCATCCGGTGGCGCCACGAGGGGCAGCCAGATGTCCATCCGGGGGTCGAAGGACCCGGGAATGACGCCGACGACGGTATGCGGGACGTCATCCAGCAGCACGCGTTGGCCCAGGACGGCCGGATTGGCCCCGAAACGGCGACGCCAGAGGGCTTCACCCAGCACGACGACGGACTCGTGGCCGGGCTGGTCATCGCCAGGGGCGAAGGTCCGGCCCAGGGTCGGCGGGACGCCGTGGACCGCGAAGTAGTCCGAGGTGGCCCGGGTGGCCTCGAGGCGCTCCGAATCCTCGGGGGTCCGGAGGATGGCGCCGCCCGTGGTGAACGCGGCCAGGTGCTCGAAGGCCGAGGCGTGATCGCGCCATGCCCAGAACGTGGGCCAGGACACCGGGCCGCCGCTGAGCTGGGGCCGCAGCTCGCTCACGGTGACGATGCGCTCGGGCTCCGAATACGGCAGCGGCCGGAGCAGCACGCCATGGACGACGCTGAAGACCACGGCGTTCGCGCCGATCCCCAGCGCCAGACAGAGCACCGCGGCGAGGACGAAGCCCGGGGAACGCTTGAAGGTGCGGAGCGCGAAACGCGCGTCCGCGAGCACGGAATCGACGAAGCCCATGACAATGGTTTCCAGGAAGCGGGGAGCGAGCGGGAGGACCGGCATTCTGGCGACGAAACCCGGCTCCCGGAACCCAGAATGACGAGGCCCGGGGAGCCGGCGTCAGGCACGCCGGACAGCAACACCGGGCCCACGAAAACCGGCCGGGGAGAGCCCCGAGAACGACCTGGGAACGGCGCCCAGGAGCCCCCTGGATTCCCATGGGCTTAGTTTACATAACGCATGTTATCGGACTCAACGACACTCTAGGGCCAGGGGGACGAAGGCGCATCCCCGCCACCGGTTCCGGTCGCCAACGGGCCTGCTGGGCGCCGTCCTCGGACCCATCCGACCCACGGCACGTTCGCGCCCTTGTCCGGCCTCGTTCGGACCGCGAAAGATGCCGTCATGACCACCCGGACTCACGGACCGCTCAAAGCGCTCCTCGTGCTTGGCTGGAACCAGGCGCTCTGGACCAAGGAGATCGAACTTCCCTTCGCGCCATTCCCCGGGCTGGGCATCCGCGTCGCCTTCGTCGAAGGCGACTACCCGTAGTCGCACGGAGTCATCGTCCATGGCGTACCTGTTCCTGCTCCTGGCGATCGCCAGCGAGATCGTCGGCACCAGCCTTCTCAAGAAGACGGACGGATTCCCCCGCCTCTGGCCCTCGGTCCTGTGCCTGAGCGCCTACGGGCTGGCGTTCGTGCTGCTGTCCCAGGCCGTGAAGAAAGTCCCCGTCGGCGTCGCCTATGCCCTCTGGTCCGGGCTCGGAACCGCGGCCATCGTCGTCATCGGCGTCACGTTCCTGGGCGAATCCATCAACGCGACCAAGGTCCTGGGCGTGGGCCTCATCATCGCGGGCGTCATCGTCCTCAATCTGGGCGGCGCCCACTGACGAAACCCGCGCCTCGTGGACTCGGCCTCTCGCCATCCGGCCGGCCCAACGGACCCTGGCCGCCGCCGACAAGTCCGTGCTTCACCCGCACCGAGCCAGCACGTACCGTAAGCCGCCCATGCGCCTCCTTCGAACCGGACTTGCCGCGAGCCTCTGCTGCGGCGCGCTCTTCCTGCTGGGCTGCCCGGACAAGCCCTCGGAAACCCAGGACGCGGGCGTCGCCGCGGTCCCCGAGGAACAACCCAAGGCCCCGCCGCCCACCACCTTCACGCTGAGCTATCAGGCGCCGGATGCCGGGTTCGCCCAGGTCTCCCTGGAGCCCGGCGACAAGCCCCTCATCGAGCAGACCTCGTCGCTCGAGCTCCGGACGGACCACGGCCTGCGCAACTACCGGGTCCGGTTGTTCGACGAGGCCGAGCGCGCCATGGTGTCCGACGATTCCGCCGAGGAGTCCGACTCCGGGCTCGTCTACCGCATCCACCTGCCGCAGCCGCTCAAGACGGGCTTCTCGTACACCCTGGTCGTCGACGCGCAGACGGGCACGTCGTTCACGGACTCGCTCGGGCGCGACGTCGAGGAGCTGCGCACCACGTTCCAGGTCGCTGGCGACAAGGAGAAACCCGCTCCGCCGCCCGCGCCCGCCAAGAAGAAGAAGCGTCGGTAGGCCGCCCGTGACGTCCGGGCGGCTCCCACGCGGCTTGGTTACTTCGACAGGACGGTCGCCGACTCGATGGTGATGGTGTTCACCGGCACGTCCCGCATGCCGCTGCGCATCCCGGTCGCCGTCGCCTCGATCTTCTTCACCACGTCCAGGCCCGAGGTGACCTTGCCGAAGACGGTGTAGCCGTGGCCGTCCGGGCGCGGATAGTCCAGGCCGCTGTTGTCCACCGTGTTGATGAAGAACTGCGCGGTGGCCGAGTTCGGGTCCGACGTGCGCGCCATCGCGATGGTGCCCGTCTGGTTCTTCAGACCGTTCTGGCTCTCGATCGGGATCGACGCGCGGGTCTTCTTCTGGTCCATGCTGGCCGTGAAGCCGCCGCCCTGGATCATGAAGCCCTGGATGACGCGGTGGAAGATGGTGCCGGCGTAGTGCCCGGCCTCCACGTACTCCAGGAAGTTGGCGACCGTCTTCGGTGCCTTCTCGGGATACAGCTCGAGCTCGATGTCACCCGCGCTGGTCTTGAACTGCACGATGGGATTGGCCATGACGAACCTCTCGGTAATCCTGCGTGGAAAAGAGTCCGGTGCGTTCTGCCACAACTGGCGGCTCCCGTGCCGCCAGAACCGCCCGCGTCAGCGTCCAGCCACCGACGGCAGCCCCAGGGCCGTCTGGATCTCCCGCAGCTTCGCCTGGATGATGCGGATGTTCTGGGGCCCCATGCGCAGCAGGTGTTTCTGCGCCCCGCTCAGGTTCTCCAGCTCCGGCGACACGTAGACATAGAGCGCGCCCTGGGCCTTCACCTCCACCGGGCCTCCTTCCGGAACAGGGACGGCCAGCAGCTGCTGGATGGCGCGGCTCAGGGTCGCGTCGAACGTCTGTCCCGGCGGCGCCAGCTCCGCGTGGGCCTGGTCGAGCAGCGGCTTGATCTCGCGATAGAAGCTCCAGGCCACCTGGGCATCGATGGACCCGAACGCCCGCGCCACCGTGTCGTACCGGGCATGGCTCTTCGGGTCGATGGTCAGGGTCTGATGGTCCTTCGCCTCCACCACCTGGAAGGGCTCCGCCGGCCCCAGGAAGCCGAGCACCATTCGAGGGCTCGTGCCCTCCGCGACATTGTTCACCGCCGCCGCGACCCGTCGAACCAGGTCCCGCTCCTGGAGCCAGGTGGCCATCTCGGGCGCGTCCGACAGACGGCTGGCGAGGCTCCGCGCGTGCTCGTCGGTCCTGGGCAACGACGGCGCGGCCGCCGCGGGTGGGGGCGCCGCGACAGGCCCCGCGTCCGGCGAGGCCTCGGTCATCACCGGCGTGGGGGCCTGCCGGGCGGCCTCCATGATGGTGCGTGAGTAGAACCACCCCGCGGCCACGCCCGCGACAATCACCGCCACGAGCACGACGCCCACCCAGACCATCCCTCGCCGAGGCGGCTCCTCGGGGGGCGGTGGCGACACGGGCTGCTGGCCAAGGCCACCTACGAAATTCGGGTCGCTCATCTGTTTCCTCCCAGGGCTCGCCACCGGACGCCGGAAGCTACAAACGGCCCCCTGGACCATTCCACCCCGAGCCCGCTTGCCGGGGCCCGGAAATGTCAACCGAGTGAACGCCGGGCCCGGGGGACACGTTCCGCCCGAGCCCCCTGCCCCTTCAAGGCAGCTGCTCCTCGGCCCGGACCCGGGCGAGCGTCTGCAGGTCCCGCTCCGTGGGCCCCATCTCCAGGATGATGCGGCTCACGTCGTAGAGGACGTCGCCGCGCTCGAACACTGGCAGCCGGGGCACGTCCTGGTTCAGGTCGTCCGCGCCCCGGTTGTACGCCACGTCCATCAGCGTCCGGAGCTGGAAGGAGTCGTAGAGGTTGTACTCGACGAGGAACCGGAGGGCCTCGATGTCTCCGCGTCGCTGATACGCGCGCCACAGCAGCACGGCGTCGTAGCCCTTCACCCCCTTGAGGTGCGGCGGACGCTCCGCGCCAATCTGGCCTTCGATCTCCTTCAGTCCGCCGCCCATCCCCAGCCGGCGCGTCACGAAGCGCAGATCGATGTGCGCGTCCGGCACCGGGAAGCGCCCGGGCCCGAAGTAGTCCCGCAGCACGGGGACGTCGAACGTGGAGCCGTTGAACGTCACCCACAGCCGCCGCGCCGCCATCGCCTCCGGCAGCGCGTCCATGTTGCGGCCCTGGATGAAGACGTGCAGGCCCTTGCTGTCGAACAGGCTCACCACCGTGGGCGCCTGGGCCTCGCGGCCGTCCGTCTCGATGTCGAAATAGACGGCGTCGTCCTGGAACGCGGGGTACAGCCGCCAGTGCTCACGGGACGGGAGCAGCTCCGCCAGGCGACGCAGGTCCCTGCGCTCCAGCGCCTCGCGGGCCTGGGCGATCCGCTCCCTCGCGATGTCGTCCGTCTTCCGGGAGATGGCCACGCCCTCGCCGGCGGCCGGGAAGTCGTCCCACGTCCGGAAGCCTCGGGCCCACAGGTCCTTCTCCCGCCATGGTCCCACGCCTGGAATGTGCTGGAACGTCCGCTGGAGCATCAATCGAACGGTCCCAGCCTTCCCGCGACCAGCTCGTCCAGGAACGGAATGTCCGCCTCGCAGAACGGCAGGGCCCGCATCTCCTCCGGCGACTGGAAGGCCAGCGCGTGGGCGCCCAGCGGCTTCGGCTCGCCGGAGACCAGCCGCGCGGCGTAGAGCACCAGCTCCACCGTCAGGTCCGGATAGACGTGCCGCACCTGGGACAGGCGCCGCCCCACCGCGAGCTCCACGTCCAGCTCCTCGCGACACTCCCGGGCCAGCGCCGCTTCGTCCGTCTCCCCGGACTCGACCTTCCCTCCGGGGAACTCCCACAGCAGCGCGCGGCTCCCGCCCGGGAGCCGCTGCTGCACCAGGAACCGCTGGGCGTCGAGGGGACCCGGAATCAGTGCCGCCACCACGCGGACCGTCCTGGGCGCCGCCGCCGTCACCCGTTCAGCCCTCGCACGTCCAGCGCGTAGAGCCAGCCGTTGTTGGAGAGCACGAACACCTGCGACCCCGCCACGAACGGCGTCGCGGTGATGCCGTCCCCGGGGTTCCAGGACACACGAGACTTGCCCGTCTTCGGGTCGACGAACAGCAGCGAGCGCTGGATGGGCACGAGCAGCATTCCCTTGGCGAACACGGGCGTGAAGCCCGCCCGTTCCCCCAGGGGGAGCGACCAGAGGAGCCGTCCATCCTCGGCCAGATAGGCATCCAGCCGGGCGTCGCCCACGGCGAACAGCATCTGCCCGCGGCCCACCAGCGCCGTCATGCCGGGCACGGAGCTGCTCCACACCATGTCGCCCGTCTCGGCCTCGAGCGCGAAGATGCCGTTCTTGAACGAGGTGACATAGAGCTGGCCGTGGTCGTCCAAGACCGGCGAGGAGTCCACGTCCAGGAACTCGTTGCCGCTGCCCGACAGCGACTTCTCCCAGTGCGTGGCGCCGTCCTTCATGTTCAGCGAGACGACGTAGCCGTCCGAGAAGCCCATGTAGACCATGCCGTCGCGGACCGTCGGGCGGGACGCGCCGCGCACCGTGAAGCCGGACGGAGGATCCCTCCGGTACTGCCAGGCCCAGACGCCATCCGCGGCCTTCACCGCGAACAGGGTGTCGCTCTCCGAGCCGACGAGCACCAGGCCCTCGGCCACGACCGGCACCGTCGCCAGCGACTCGTTCGCGGCGTACTTCCACTTCTCGTCGCCGGTGGCGGCGTCCAGGGCGTAGAGCACGCCGTCGCCACCCGGGACGAAGACGACGCCCTCGCTGACGGTGGGGCCCGCCGCGAAACGGGTGGCGGTCTTCTTCGACCACTTCACCTTGCCGTCCTGCCCGACGCCCCGGATGTACCCGTCGCGCGTCAGGGCGATGACCGTCTTGCTCTGCGGGTCATACGCGGGCGAGGCCACTTCGCGGGGCGCGTACTCCAGCGTGGTGGGCTCGACCAGCTGCGCCCACCACGACACGGAGAAGTAGTCCACGGGGGGCGCCAGCGCGGTCCGGGGCAGCTCCGGGTTGCCGTAGCGCGGCGCCATGCTGCAACCACCCAGGAGACCGACCGCCACGGCGCTCCCCAGCCAATGCCTCCAGCTCACGAGCTGCTTCCTCCTCATGGCGACCGTCGTACCACTTCGCGTCATTTATCGGTGACCGCCGCGGGCTGCCCCGGCTGCGCGGGAGCGGCCGGCTGGGCCGGGGCCGGCACCTTCACGCCCTCGGACGCCAGCACCGCCAGTCGCTCGCTGGACAGCCGCGCCGCCGCGGTGTTCGGGTGGTCCGTCGCCACCTTGGAGAGCACGCCCGCCGCCTCCTCCTTCTTGCCCTGGAGGATGAGCATGCGGCCCTTGTGGTAGGCGCCCATGCCCGGCAGGAACTCACCGCCGCCAGCCGCGTCCATCTGGTCGAAGGACTTGATGGCGTCGTCGTACTTCTTCTCCGCCTCGAAGGCGTAGCCCTGGCCCTCGAGCGCGCCGGCGCGGAGCGGATCGTTCTGGGCGGCGCCCTTGAGGAACTCGCCGAAGGCCGTCTGGGCCTCGCCGAACTGCCCGAGCCGGAAGTGCGCCTCGCCGAGCGACAGGGCCGCGGTGGTCGCCGAGCGCGTCCCCGCGTGGGCCGCGCGGAAGTCGACGAGCGACTTCACCAGCGCCTCGTCGCGCTCCTTCAGGTTCTTGAAGGCGGGGTCGGTGTCACCCGGCTGCGCGGGCTGCACGCCCTCCACGGGGCGCTCCAGCACGGTGAGCGCCTGGCCCAGCGCCTGGGAGGCCTGGTGCTCGCCGCGCTTGGACATCTCGCTGGCGATGGCCACCCCGATACCGCCGATGATGACGACGGCCACGGCGATGCCGATGAGCTTCTGCCGCTGGATGAGCCAGTCACGCGCCTCGGCGCCCACCTTCTGGAAGGAGTCCGGCTGGCGAAGCTCCTGCTGGCGAATCTTCTCGGTCTTGGTTCCGGCCACGTCGGTCAACCTCTCTCTGCGCTTCGGTGCTCTACCCTGTCAGAGGGCGGAAGAGCGGCGCACTGTATGGAGCGCGCGCCGCGAGTGTCAACGCACGGACGCTTCAGCCCTTCCCCTGGAGGTGGGGCTTCTTTCGCGCCGCCCGCTTCGCCTGCCCGGGCCGTGCCCGGAACAGCAGACGGATGGGGACCCTCAGGTCGAACGTCTTGCGCAACTGGTTGGTGATGTACCGCTTGTACATGTCCGGCACGCCGTCCGGATGGTTGCACGTGAGGGCGAACGTCGGGGGCGCGGTGGACACCTGCGCGATGTAGTACAGCCGCAGGGGCTTGCCGCGGACGATGGGCGCCGGGTGGTTGTCCACCATGTGCTCCAGCAGGCGATTGAGCTGCGGGGTGGGCGCCCGGAAGCGGAACTGTTCGGCCAGCTCCACCGCCACGTCCACCACCTTCTCCACCTTCGAGCCGGTCAGCGCGGAGGTGAAGAGGATGGGCGCGTAGCCCACGAACTTGAGCGCGTACTTGAGCGACTCGCGGTAGGCCTCCTGACGGCGCTGATCCACGTCCACCAGGTCCCACTTGTTCACCACGATGACCAGGGCGCGTCCGCGCTCCTCGGCCAGGCCCGCCAGCTTCGCGTCCTGGTCCACCGCCGGCTCCGTGGCGTCCATCAGCAGCACCGCCACGTCGCTACGCTCCATCACCTTGAGCGCGGCGACCACGGAGTACTTCTCCACCTGCTGGGCGATGGTCTTCTTGCGCCGGATGCCCGCGGTGTCCGTGAGGATGAGCTTGCGGTCCTTGTACGTCAGCGGCGAGTCCACCGGATCCCGCGTGGTGCCCGGCACGTCGCTGGCCACCACGCGCTTCTCCTGGAGGATGGCGTTGACCAGCGTGCTCTTGCCCACGTTGGGCCGGCCGATGATGGCCACGCGGATGATGCCGTCGTCCGGCGGCGCCTCGTCGTCCTCGCCGTCCTGCTTGGGCGGCAGCTTGGAGACGACCTCGTCGCACAGGCCGGGGACGCCCAGGCCATGCTCGGCGGACAGGGGCTGCACCTCGCCCAGGCCCAGCTTGTAGAAGTCCGCGGCCAGCGACTGCATGGTGCCAGACGTGTTGTCCAGCTTGTTGGCCGCGACGATGACGGGCTTGCCGCTCTTGCGCAGGTAGCTGGCCACGGCCGCGTCCGCGGGCGTGACGCCGTCGCGCCCGTCCGTGACGAAGACGATGACGTCGCACTCCTCCACGGCGAGCTGGGCCTGCTCGCGCACCTGGGCCAGCAGCGCGTCCTTCTCGCCGGGGACGAAGCCGCCGGTGTCGATGAAGGTGAACTTGCGCCCTCCCCACTCCGCGTCCGCGTAGTGGCGATCCCGCGTCACACCCGGCATGTCCTCGACGAGCGAGATGCGTCTGCCCGCGAGGCGGTTGAACAGCGTGCTCTTGCCCACGTTGGGGCGTCCGACAATGGCGACCAGCGGCTTCATCTCAGTCGTACCCCAGCTTCTTCAGGCCCTCGGGGCGCTCGCTCCAGCGCGGCTCCACCCGGACCCGCAGGTCCAGGTACACGTGCGCGCCGAGCAACCGCTGCACGGACTTGCGTGCGTCCGTGCCAATGGTCTTCAGCATCTGCCCCTGCTTGCCGATGATGATCGCCTTCTGGCTGTCGCGCTCCACGTAGATGGACGCGGCGATGCGGATGAGTCCACCCAGCTGCCCCGGCGGCGTTCCGGGACGGGGCTCGCGCTCCGACTCGTCGAAGATGTCCACCAGCACCGCCGTGGAGTACGGAATCTCCTGGCGGCAGTGGCGCAGCACCTGCTCGCGGATGTACTCGGCCACCAGCGTGCGCTCCTGCTGGTCGGTGAGCATGTCCTCGTCGAAGACGCGCTCGCCCTCGGGCAGGTGGCCCAGCACGGCCCGGAACAGCACGTCCACGCCGTCCTTCTCCCGGGCGGAGATGGGCACCACCTCCGCGAACGGGAACTCCTGGCGGTACAGGTCGATGAGCGGCAGCAGCGCGGCCTTCGGAATCGAGTCGATCTTGTTGATGACCAGGAAGGTGGGCTTGCCCACCTTCTGGAGCCGCTCGAGGATGGTGCGGTTGCCCGGGCTCACCTCGGGCTTCTCGCCCGCGGGCGGCTCGATGAGGAAGAGGACCAGGTCCACCTCCTCCGCGGCCTGGAGGGCCGTCTCCACCATGTACCGGTTGAGCTCCCCCTTGGCCTGGTGGATGCCGGGGGTGTCGATGAAGGCGATCTGCCCCTCGGGGCGGGTCACCACGCCGAGGATGCGGTTGCGCGTCGTCTGCGGCTTGGCGGAGACGATGGCGATCTTCTCGCCGGTGAGCGCGTTGAGCAGCGTGCTCTTGCCCACGTTGGGGCGCCCGATGAGGGCGGCGAAGCCGCTGCGGTGTTTCTGGGTAGAGGCCATTGCTTCGGAGGTGATCTGGGAGTCCCTGTCCTACCCTGGGAGCCCCTGAAGAAGTCGTCCTGCAAAAACGCCCTATAACAGGCCGCCGCCCCGCCGTCTTTCGGCCGGGTGGCGACAGCGGGCGGGCAACCTACGGCCGGGTCGTCGAGTGGGTCTCCCTGGCGTGCGATTCCTTTACGTGCCCCGTCGCCTCACGGCCGGGCGGACTCCTGGGTCGTCGGGGGCGCCTTGCGGACCGGCGCGGCCCCCGGCGCCACGGGCTTGTCGGAGGCGACCACGCCCTTGGGCGCCTTCTCGCTCAGCTCCACCCGGGTGAGCACCACCGGCGTCTGGGGGCGGTCCCGGTTGTCGCGGGGCACCGAGCCAATGGCCTCCACCACCTCGTACCCCTTCACCACCTCGCCGAAGATGGTGTGCTTGCGGTCGAGGTGCGAGGGCGTGCTCGTCGTGATGAAGAACTGGCTGCCGTTGGTGTTCGGGCCCCGGTTGGCCATGGCCAGCAGGCCCACCTTGTCGAAGGCGCGGCCGTTGTTGACCTCGTCCTCGAAGCGATAGCCCGGATCGCCCATGCCGGTGCCGGTGGGGTCGCCCCCCTGGATCATGAAGCCCGGGATGACGCGGTGGAACACCGTGCCGTTGTAGAGCGGCGCGGTCGACATGGCGCCGGACCGGGGCTCGCGCCACGCCTTCTCGCCCGTCGCCAGCCCCACGAAGTTGGCCACCGTCTTCGGCGCCTCCTTCGAGAACAGCTTCACCACAATGTCGCCCTGACTCGTCTTGAGCGTCGCGTAGAGGGGCTTGCCGGCCTCCACCTTCTTCGTCCACTTGCCCGGAGCGGCGGCGGAGGCGGCCCCCGCGACGAGGCAGGCCACCAGCGCGAGGCTGATTCGGAGGGGGGAGGTGCGCATGGGCGCGGCACCATATTCCCCACCTTCCACGCCTCCAAGGGGTTTCACGCCGGGGTGTCGTCCGCCGGGAGCTCCGAGGGGGTGGTTCCCGCGCTCTCGGGGGCCCCTTCCGACGGGGGCGCGGGGGCCTGCGTGGCCGCCGTCGCCTCCACCGCGGCCTCCTGCTTCAGCCGCTCGAGGGTGGCCTGGGCCGCGCACTGCTCCGCCTCCTTCTTGCTCCGTCCGGACGCCCGCGCGAACGACACGTCCCCGAGCGTCACCTCCACCTCGAACACCTTGGCGTGCTCCGGGCCCGCCTCGGAGATGACCCGGTAGCGCGGGGCCACCTTGCGCTTCTCGTGCGCCATCTCCTGCAGGAGCGTCTTGTAGTCCAGCCGCCCCTGGCCGGTGGAGACCTCGTCCAGCAGCTCCGCGAAGAGCCGGTCCGCCAGCGCCCCGGCGGCGTCCAGGCCGGCGCACAGGAACACCGCGCCGAACACGGCCTCCAGCGCGTCCGCCAGCACGGAGGGCTTGTCCTTGCCACCCGACAGCAGCTCGCCCCGGCCCAGCAGCAGCAGGTCCCCCAGGGGCAGGCCCCGGGCCACCCGGGCCAGGCCGTCCTCGTTGACCACCCGGGCGCGCATCTTGGTGAGGTCGCCCTCGGGCACCCCAGGGAAGCGCTCCATCAGCCGGTGGCCGACGAGCAGGTTCACCACCGAGTCACCCAGGAACTCCAGGCGCTGGTTGTCCTTGAGGTCCTTGTCCTTGTTCTCGTTGACGTACGTCTTGTGGGTGAGGGCCTCGAGCGCCACTTCCCTGCGCGAGAACACCAGCCCCAGACGGGCCTCCAGGGCCGTCACCCGCTCCGACAGACTCAGCTTCTCCACGGACGTCTCTCACTCCTGTGGCGCATCCGGCCCCACCAGCCGCACGGCCTCCGGCCGGACCTTCAGCAACGCGGCCACCATGCGGACGATTCCAGGGAAGTCGTCCAGCTCGAACCGGCCCGCCCACACCTTGCCCTGGGCCCCCGCCAGCAGGCCCCGGAAGGTGCGCCCGGCGATGCGGGCGGCGGCGAAACGGTACGGGCGGCCCTCCACCTGCAGCTGCGCCAACAGCTCCAGGCTGCTGCGAGGCGGCACCAGCGATTCGGCCCCGAACTTCTCCACGATCTCCGAGAAGCGCACCAGGCCCGCCGCCGGAGGCGAGGGCTGCGGGCGGGTCGCCGGCTCGCCGAGCAGCGCGGAGAGGTAGCCAGCGAGCGCCGCGCGCTCACGGAACTCCGACAGCTCCAGCGTGTGGCCGGCGGCCCCGGGCACCTCCGCGCCCTCGCGCTCCGCCTGGGCGATGCGGAAGTTGCCCAGCCGGTCCGCGGCCAGCGTCACCACCAGCGCGCCGTCCTCCACCCGCGTGGACAGCTCCAGCGTCTCCGCGTCCACCCGGGGCGCGAGCCCCAGCACCTGCAGCTCCGCCGAGCGGCGCTGGACGTGGAAGATGTGCTCGTTGAAGGCGTCCGACAGCAGCGCCTCGATGTCCGCCACGTCGCTGAGCGCGCCGATGAGGATGGGCGCCAGCCCCACGACCGCGGCGGGGGAGATGGGGATGAGCCGATCGCCCATCACCTGGAAGGTCACCTCGGCGATGAACGCCTTGGTGACGGGATTCACGAGGGGGGACGACTCCAGGTCCAGCACCGCTTCGATGCCGGCCACGTCCTCCCGCACTTGCAGCCCGAGTCCCTCCAGCCGTGCGGTGTCCATCAAGCCCCTTTGAAGGTCTCTCTCGCGATGATGGTGCGTTGGATCTCGCTCGTTCCCTCGCCAATCTCACACAGTTTGGCGTCGCGCAGGTAGCGTTCGACCGGGAATTCGCGGGTGTAGCCATACCCTCCGTGGATCTGCACGGCCTTGGCGCAAGCGCGGGTGGCGACCTCCGACGCGAAGAGCTTCGCCATGGACGCCTCGCGCGAGTACGGCTGGCCCGCGTCGGCCAGGCGCGCCGCCCGGTGCACCAGCAGCCGCGCCGCGTCCGTCTCCGTGGCGATGTCCGCCATCATCCAGCGCAGGGCCTGGAACTCGGCGATGGGCTGGCCGAACGCGGTCCGCTCGCGCGAATACCGCGACGACTCCTCCAGCGCGCCCCGCGCCAGCCCCACCGCCAGCGCGCCGATGGTGATGCGGCCCTTGTCGAGGATCTTCATCGTGTCGATGAAGCCGTGGTCCAGCTCCCCCACGCGGTTCGCGTCCGGGACCACGACGTTCTCCAGCACCAGCTCCGCCGTGTCCGACGAGCGCATGCCGAGCTTCCCGTGGATGGGGCGCTGGCTGAAGCCCGGCATCCCCTTCTCCAACAGGAAGGCGGTGATGCCCTTCTGGCGCTTCTGGGGCGAGGTCACCGCGAGGACGACGAAGACGTCACCCACGGTGCCCTGGGTGATGAACATCTTGGTGCCGTTGAGCACCCAGTTGTCCCCCTGGCGCACCGCCGTCGTCTTCATGCCGGACGCGTCCGAACCCGAGCCGGGCTCCGTCAGCCCCCAGGCCCCCAGGGCCTCGCCCGTGGCCAGGCGCGGCAGGTACTTCTCGCGCTGGGCCTCGCTGCCGAAGACGCGCAGGTGGCTGGTCCCCAGGCCGTTGTGGCTGGCCACGGTGAGCGCCAGCGAGCCGTCGTAGCGGGCGATCTCCTCCACCGCCACGGCCACCGCCAGCGAATCCATGGCCGCCCCGCCGTACTGCTCACCCACGAGGATGCCCATCACCCCCAGCTGGCCCAGCTCCCGCACGACGTCGAGGGGGAACTTCTCCTCCCGATCCCACTGCGCCGCGAACGGCTTCACCTGTCGTTCGCAAAAGTCGCGGAGCGAGGATTGGAGGGCGCGATGACTCTCGGGGAGGTCGAAATCCATGGTCGGGCGGATCTATAGCAGAGGGTCCCGGAAGGAACGGGGAACCTTCGAGGTGAGGCGGCCCCCTTTCGTCAGCCAGGCCCGGGGCCACGGCCGGGCGACATACCAGAAAGGGATCCACCTGGCTGCCCTCTCGCCAGGCCAGCCGCCGGTCGGAGTCCGCCCGACGACGGGTCGGGTGTCCCGCCGGGTCCGGGGGATGGCGACACGGGCTCCCCTGCCTACCTTCAAGGCTCGAAGGTGACGCTCCCGTGCGTGGCGCGTCCCCGACCACACCTGCCCAGGAGGGATGCATGTTCGCGACGAAGAAGGCGAAGTGGACGGCGAAGGGGTTGGCGAAGAGCGACCTGTACCGCAAGTGGGTGGCCCACAAGCTCCTCAACGAACTCCCCCGCGCCGCCCGGAACCGGTGGGACGACTTCGACGCGGATGATGCGCTGCGCTACGTCGGCCTGACGACCTACAAGCCGGGCCGCACCGGCCTGGGGGCCATGGGCGTGTTCCTGCTCGGGGCGGTGGCCGGTGGCGTGGCCGCCCTGCTGCTCGCGCCCACGACGGGCGACGAGCTGCGCACCACCGTGAAGGACAAGGCGTCGTCCTACATGAACAAGCAGAACCTGAACCTGGGCCAGGAGAAGAGCGCCAGCGCGTAGCGCCGCGCTCGCGGGGATGCCCCCGCGACGACTCGGAGGGCGGGGCCTGGGCGACCGGGCCGCCGCCCTTCGTGCGCCGGGGACGGTGGGCTAGCGCCCCTTGTAGACGGGCGGGCGCTTCTCCGCGAAGGCCCTCAGCCCCTCCAGCCGGTCCTCCGTCTTGAGGACCTCCTCGTACTTGCGCAGCTCCAGCGCGAGCGCGTCATCCAGCTCCAGGCCGGTCCCCTCGTCGATGGCGTGCTTGGCGGTGGCCACGGCGATGGGCGCGTTCTCCACCACGGCCTCCGCGAGGCCATGGGCGACCTCCAGCAGGTGGCCCTCGGGGGCGAGCCGGTTCACCAGGCCGATGCTGAAGGCCTCCGCGGCGTTGATGCGCCTCGCGGTGAGGATGAGGTCCTTGGCGCGCCCCGGGCCCACCAGCCGGGCGAGCCGCTGCGTGCCGCCTCCGCCCGGGATGATGCCGAGCTTCACCTCGGTAAGCCCCAGCTCGGCCGCCGGCGCCGCCACGCGCAGGTCGCAGGCGAGCGCCAGCTCGGTGCCTCCGCCGAAGGCCGAGCCGTTGATGGCGGCGATGAAGACGCAGTCGCTCTGCTCGATGGCGCGCAACGTCTTGCGCAGGCCCTCCAGGAAGGCGCGCACCTCGGGCTCGGCCATGGTGGCGCGCTCCTTCAGGTCCGCGCCCGCGCAGAAGGCCTTGTCCCCGGCACCGGTGAGGACCACCGCGCGCACCTGACGGCTCGAGGAGACACGCGCCACCAGGGCCCCCAGCTCCTGGAGCATCGCGCGGCTGATGGCGTTGCGGCGGCCCTCGCCGTCGATGGTCCAGATTTCGATGGCTCCGCGCGCGTCGACCTTGAATTCCGGCATGTGGACTCTCTCCTGCTGGGCCCGTCCGGCGGGCCGCCCTGGGACGCGGCAGAGTGCGGCGGGAAGGCGAGTCTGGCAAGGCGGAAACGGTTACCATTCCCCCCATGTCCGCGCCGCGCACCGTGCTCCATCGACTGGCCCCGTGGGCCCCTTCCCTGGCCCTGGTGGCCCTCGCCCTCCCGCTGGAGGCCCTCGCCCGGGGCGGCGGCGGTGAGCACTACTCGAGGCCCCAGTCGGACAGCCGCAACGGCGGCGGAGGCGGCGACGGGCTGCCCATCTGGCTCCTCTTCGAGGTCGTCCGGCTCGTCTTCCGCTACCCGAAGGTGACGCTCCCGCTCCTCGTCCTGGGCGGCGTCGCCTACTGGCTCTACAAGCGCAACCTGCACCCGGACGCCACCACGCGCCGGGCCCTCGACCAGTACGAGGCCGAGCAGCGCACCCTGGTGTCCTCGCGGGACGTCTCCGGCTGGGTCAACGCGCTGAAGCTCAAGGACCCGTCGTTCGAGCTCGAGCCCGTGCTGGACAAGGCGCGCCGCCTCTTCCTCGACCTGCAGCAGGCGTGGTTCCTGCGCGACATGACACCGGTGCGGCCCTTCCTGTCGGACGCGACGTGGCAGCGCTTCGACGTGCAGCTGAAGCTGCTCGACTCGCAGGGCATCCGCGACGCCATCACCGACATCGAGGTCGGCGACGTGCGGCTCATCGGCCTGACGCAGAGCGAGTGGTTCGACAGCATCCAGGTCCGCGTCCACGCGCGGATGCGGGACACGGACGTGCCCGCGCGCTTCACGGACGCCCAGGCCACGGACGCCGCGCGCAAGGCGCCGCTGGAGGCCTTCACGGAGGTCTGGACCTTCGTGCGCAAGCCCGGCGCCCAGACGCGCATCGGCGAGGACCTGTTCCAGGGCAAGTGCCCCAACTGCGGCGCGCCGTACAAGGGCGGCGCCGCCAACCGCTGCGAGTTCTGCGACGCGGTGGTGAACTCCGGCAACTACGACTGGACCCTCTCCGAAATCACCCAGGGCGTGGAGCACACGCGCTACCACCGCACGGTGGACGGGCTGATGCAGGCCCGCCAGGCCGACCCGGCGCTCAACCTGGAGGTCCTCGAGGACCGCGCGTCGCTCCTGTTCTGGAAGTGGATCTCCGCGCAGAGCCAGGGCGACACCCGGGGGCTCGCCAAGGTGGCCACGGCCCAGGCCGTCCAGGGCCTCGACTCGGAGCTGGAGGGGCTGCGGCGCCAGGGCCGTCGCCGCGTCTTCCTGGAGTGCGCGGTGGGCTCCGCGGACGTGCGCGCCCTGGAGGTGGACCCGAGCGGCTACGACCGGGCCCACGTGGAGATCCGCTGGAGCGCCCGCATGGGCGTGGGCCCCGTCGGGGAGCGCCCGCCCCAGCTGCCCACCGTGCCCCAGCGCTTCGTCTTCACCCTGGTGCGCAAGCACGGCGCGACGACGAACACCGCCAACGGCATGTCCACCAACCGCTGCCCCCAGTGCAACGCGCCCCTCACGAACAGCGCCGCCACCACGTGCGACTTCTGCGGCACGCAGCTGGCCAGCGGCGAGCGCGACTGGGTGCTCGCCTCCGCCCTGCCCTTCGAGGCCTGGAACGCGAACCAGGGCCGTCCGTACAGCCCAGGCCCGCGCCGCAACACCGTGCGGAGCGCGCCGGTGTCCCAGCCCATTGCTCCCTCCGGCGCGGAGGGCTCCGACGTGGTGATGGATGTCCAGGAGCGGCAGCGGCTGCTCTACATGATGGCCGCCGTCGCCGCCGCGGACGGCACCGTCACCAGCGCCGAGCGCAAGCTGCTCAAGCTGTGCTCGGAGCGCTGGGGCGTGGACTGGGCCAACGTGGAGATGGCCCTGAACGCGGGCCCCCAGCTCTTCGACCGGCTCGTCACCCGGGGCAGCCCGGAGGCGGAGGTCTTCCTGCGCAACATCGTCGAGATGGCGCTCGTCGACGGCCGCATCGACCGCAAGGAGCGGCGCATGCTGGAGTCCGCCGCCGCCCACCTCGGGCTCCAGGAGCAGCTGGCGTCGATGCTCTCAGGACAGTGACTCCCCGTATGATGACGGAGAGTGAAGACCCACATGACCTCAGGGTGGACGCTCAGGAGGGATTGCGCTCGTCGGGCCGGTAGGTCTGGATGACGCCGTGGACCCGGTCGGTGACGCCCTGAAGCGAGCCCGTGGCGATGCGGGTCGCCTCCAGTCGCCCCAGCGACTCGCTCATCATCGAGGAGAGGTCGTTGACGGCGGCGAAGAGCTGGGTGACGCCCGCGGCCTGCTGGCCGACGGTGGCGGAGATGCGGCGGATGCTGTCGGCGCCCCGGTCCACGATGGACGACAGGCCCCGGAGGTCCTCGCCGGACGCGCGCACCACGTCGAGGTCGTGCGCCATGCGCTCGGCGCCGCGCTGGGACAGGCCCACGGCGTCCTGGATGGCCCGGCGCGTGTCGTCGAGGATGCCCCGCACCTCGGTCATCGCCTGTTGGGACTGGCGGGCGAGCCGGCGCATCTCCAGGGCCACCACCGCGAACCCCCGCCCCTGCTCCCCCGAGCGCGCGGCCTCGATGGCGGCGTTGACGGCCACCATGTTGGACTGGTCCGACAGGTCCTTGATGGTGGAGGCCACGTCGGTCAGCCGGCGGGCGCGCTCGGCGAGCCCCTCCAGGTGCGTGGCGAACTGGGCCACCTGCTCGCGGATGCCCTCCAGCCCCGCCATGCTGCGCCCCAGGCTCTCCTGCACGGAGGCGCCCATGTCTCCCGCCCGGGTCGCCGCGGCGAGGATGGCGTCGGCCTGACGCGCGGCATCCGCGGAGGCGCGCTGGAGCTCCGTCGCGGTCGCCTGCGTCTCCGACAAGGCCTGGGCCTGTCGGGCCAGGGTGGAGCGCTGCTCCTCGGTGGACTCGCTCAACGAGCGCATGGCCACCGTCAGGTCCCGCGCGGAGTCCACCAGCGGCTCCACCACGCGCGCGCGGACCTCCCCCTGCGCCAGCTCCAACCGGGCCTGCCGGAAGGACAGCTCCTTCAAGTCCCGCAGGCCGCCGCGACAGGTGATGACGAGGAAGACGACCTCGAACAGCACCCAGCCGCCGTGCTCCAGCGCGCGAGGGAGGCTGCCCACGTCCGTGCCGAAGATGGACTGGGGCCAGAAGACGCCCCGCAGCAGGTGGTCCGCCACGACGACGGCCGAGTAGACGCCCACCACGCGCACGTCGCGGTAGACGGCCAGGAACGCCATCGACCCGAAGATGTGGAAGTGCGTTTCGATGCGCCCGTCGGTGAGGTGGATGAGCAGCGCCGACCAGAGCGCCTGCGCCACCGCGATGACGAAGCGCGTGCTCGCGAGCCCCGAGCGCAGCAGGCCCAGGGCGACGGGGAGGCTCGAGAGGACGAAGCCCAGCAGCCCCGCGGCCCAGACGTGGGGATGGATGGCGCTCGAGGTGCCCACCCACGTCCGAGGCGAGAGCCACAGCGCCAGCGCGAGCCCCGCGCCCCATTGGAGCCCCAGGAGGAGCGCGAACATACGGTCCGTGCGACGAGTGAGGGCGAGCTGATGCGCGTCGAAGATGTCCTGCGCACGTCGCGCGAGGGCCGTCGCGTCGACTGAGATGTGCATGCCGCGAATCCGAGGGCGAAGAGACTGGGTTGAAACGCACCCACCTATACCCGGCGGATCCGCCCACGTGAACCACCCTCGAAAAGTGACAGGCACGCTCGCTCATGTAGGCCTGAAGACAGGCCCATGAAGGCCACACGGGCGGTCAGGGGGCGGGCCGCGGCCTGCCGCGGTGCGGAAGCTCAGGTCCGCGCGCGCCGCGAGGCCTTCTTCTCCCGCTCACCGAGTGCGGCCTGGAGGTACTTGCCCGCCAGCTTCCGGCCGATGAGCTCCTGGGCGATCTCCCCGGCCTCGACGAGCCGATCCAGGTCGATGCCGGTGTCTATGCCCATCCCCTGGAACATGAAGACGGCATCCTCCGTGGCGAGGTTGCCCGCGGCGCCCGGCGCGTAGGGACAGCCCCCGAGCCCGCCGATGCTCGCGTCGAACGTCGTCACGCCCGCGGACAAGCCGACGAGCGCGTTGGCGAGCGCGGTGCCGCGCGTGTCGTGCAGGTGCAGCGCGAGCTTGCCCACGGGGATGTGCGCGAGCAGCGCTTCGAGGATCTCCTCCGTCTGCCGGGGCGTGCCCACACCAATCGTGTCGCCGAGGCTCAGCTGGTAGATGCCCGCGTCCACCAGCTGCCGGCAGATGTCGACGACGCGCTCCACTGGGACGTGCCCCTCGTAGGGACAGCCCCACACGGTGGACAGGTAGCCGCGCACGCGCATGCCGGACTGGAGCGCGGCGGCCGTCACCTCGCGCGCGCCGGCGAGCGCCTCCGCGATGCTCTTGTTGATGTTCTTCCTGGAGTGGGCCTCGGACGCGGAGATGAACACCGCCGCCTCCTCGAGGCCCGCGGCCCGGGCGCGCTCCAGGCCCTTGAGGTTGGGCACCAGCGCGGAGAACACCACGCCCTCGCGCCGGCCCACCAGCTTGAGCACCTCCTCGGCGTCCGCGAGCTGGGGAATCCAGCGCGGCGACACGAACGACGTCACCTCGATGCGCTTCTCCCCCGCGGCCACCAGCGCGTCGATGAGCCGCGCCTTGTCGCGGGTGGGCAGCGTCCGCAGCTCGTTCTGGAGGCCATCGCGGGGCCCGACCTCGTACACGTCGACCCGCTCCGGCAGCCGCCCCAGGAACGAACTCCGCGCTCGTGACTGTGCGTTCTCAGGCATCTGGCAACACCGCTCCAACGATGAGGTCGGGGGACCCGGAGGTCAGGGGCTCGCCGTCGAGTCCACCGTGGACCCAGCGAGGCTCGAGGCCCACGCCCTCCAACAACCTGGTGAGCTCCGCGAGCGGATAGTAACGAATGGCATAGGACGCAGAAAGAACGCGACCGTCCCGCAGGGTGAGCGTCCGTCGCCCCACGTCGCGCCCCGTGCTCGCGTCGAAGCGACTCTCCTCCACCAACACGCTCCCGTCGGGCAGCGTGCGCTGGAAGGCCGCGCCGGGTGACGACGCGAGGCGCTCGGCGGGCACCGTCTGGAACACCAGCAACCCTCCCGGGCGCAGCACCCGCGCCACCTCCCGGAGAATCCGCGCGTGCTCCTCGTCGGAGAAGGCGAAGAGCGTCGAGTACCACGCATACGCCCCCGCCAGGCTCCTCGTCCGGAAGGGCAAGGCCCTCAGGTCGCCACGCACCACGGGGAACCCCTTGCGCCGCATCGCCAACGACAGCGCGTCGCGCTCCAGCCCGATGACACGCCCCGCCAGCGGGCCTGACGCGTGGAGTCGCGAGGCGTGGCGGCCGTGTCCGCACCCCAGGTCCACCACCGGCGCGGGGCCCGGCGCGTGGGCGAAGGCGCGCGCGAGGTACTCCACCTCCCGCGCCGTGACGGACTCGGAGAGGAACGGCAGCGTGCTGCGCAGATACAGCTCTCCGAAGAAGTCCACGCGCCGCGCTCCTCTCCCAGGGGATGTAGCAACCGCGTCCCGGGCTCGCAATGCGGGGCCGGCTCAGCCCCGCGGCGACAGCCTCGCGCGCAGCCGGCGCACCGCCTCGTCCAGCACCGCCTCCGTCTTGCAGAAGGCGAAGCGCGCCATCCCCTGCCCCAGGTGCCGGTGCTCGGGCCCGTAGAAGACACTCGGGGGGATGGCGGCGACGCCGACCTCCGACACCAGGTGGCGGCAGAAGGCCACGTCGTCCGCGAAGCCGAAGCCGCGGATGTCCGCGAGGATGAAGTAGCTGCCATCCGGCGGGTGGGCGATCAACCCCGCGTCCCGGAGCCCCCCGAGGAGTCGCTCGCGCTTCGCCCGGTAGGCGGCGGCGAGCTCCTCGAAGCAGGCGTCAGGCAGCCGGAGCGCCGCCGCCATGGCCGCCTGGAGGGGGGACGCGGTGGCGAACGTCACGAACTGGTGCGCGCGCTGGACGGCGTCACGCAGCGGAGGCGGCGCGATGACCCAGCCCACCTTCCAACCGGTCAGGCTGAACGTCTTGCCCCCGCTGCTCACCGTCACGGTGCGGTCCGCGAGCGCCGGCAGCGAAGCGGGGCGCACGTGGCGGGCGGGCGCGAAGGTGATGTGCTCGTAGACCTCGTCGGACAGCACCTTCACGTCATGCTCGGCGCACAACGCGCCGATGCGCTCCAGCTCCTCGCGGGTGAACACCTTGCCGGTGGGGTTGTGCGGGGTGTTGAGGATGAGCAGCCGCGTGCGGGGTCCGAAGGCCGCGCGCAGCTCGTCCCAGTCGAACCACCACTGGGCATGGGCCGCGTCCGGCGGGCGCAGCGGCACCCACCTCGCGGTGGCGCCCACGAAGGTGATGTTGGCGTCGTAGGAGTCGTAGAACGGCTCGAACGCCACCACCTCGTCGCCCGGGTCCACCAGGGCCAGGAGCACGTCGAGGATGGCCTCGGTGGCCCCGCTCGTCACCGTCACCATGGTGTCCGGGTCCACCGCGTGGCCATGGAAGCGCGCCGAGTGCTCCGCGATGGCGACGCGCAGGTCCCTGGCGCCGGAGCTGATGGCGTACTGGTTGACGCCGTCGCGGATGGCCCGCGCCGCGGCCTCCTTCACCACGTCCGGGCCGTCGAAGTCCGGGAACCCCTGCCCCAGGTTCACCGCGCCGTGCTTCGCGGCCAGCGCGCTGAACTCGGAGAAGACGGTGGTGCCAAACCGGGAGACGCGTGCTGCGGACACGGGCCGGGACATGCGGGACGCTCCTCGAGGGGCCAGCCGGCGGGCCAGCCCTGGACTCAGGGGCGCACGATAGCGTCCACCGGCACGGAGCGCGCGGCCCGCTCGATTTCACGCTGGCGCGTCGCGCGGCTCAGCGCGGCGGACATCCCCACCACCACCATGACCAGCGGCACCGCGCACAGCAGGTCCGTGGCGTAGTGGAAGCGCCCCGCGAGCGTGGCGACGATGAGGCCGATGCCCGGCAGCAGCATCACCCGGAACAGCGCGCGGTGGAACCGCCACGAATAGAAGAGGACCACCAGCGTGGTGCCCGTGTGGCCCGACGGGAAGCAGTCCCGCGCGAACACGGGCTGGCGCATCATCGAATCGAGCAGCGGCGTCAACGTGCCCTGAAGCGGCCCGCTGAACGAGTCGACGAGGAAGTAGCGGGGCCCCACGGCCGGCACCAACGAATAGGCCGAGTAGTTGAGGATGAAGAGCAGCCCCAGCCCCAGCAGGTACTCGTCGAACTCGGCGGACGCCCCACGGGCGCGCCAGTACAACCCGACGCCCAGCACCAGCGGCCAGACGAAGTGGCCGTAGTAGCAGATGAGCAGCACGTCGTTGAGCCAGCCCGGCACGAGCTGCGCCAGCACCACCGACGCCTGGAAGCCGAAGATGTGCTGGTCCGCCGCGACCAGCTGCGCGTCCCGCAGGAACGGGTTCAGCGTGTCCACCACGGGCGTGAGCCAGCCGTGCGTCAGCACCGCCACCGGGAGCAGCCAGAAGTCCGCCGCCACCGTCAACCACCGCTGCCGGGGGAACGTGGCCTCCAACGTCCGCAGCACCAGCGGCCCCGCCGCCATCGACGCGAACAGCCAGGTGTTGGCCAGGGCACCGGGCGCCCAGCGCCCCGGCCCCAGCAGGACCAGGGCGGCGAGCGAGCATGCGACCACGATGATGAGGTCCACCGGACCCAACCTGACCTGGACCTGACGCCCATCCGCGGGCGACGCACTCCGTGCGCTCTGGAAAGACGCGAAACTCACGCCGATTTCCGATCCCCCGATGACCCAGCGTCTTCGCCGGTCATTCCGAGCTCCAGACTCCGAACGACGGTACCGTCCCGTCCGACGGGGCTCCTCCGCTCCTTCCACCGCTCCAGCAACGCCAGCAGCGCGGGGAAGAAGACCGTGGTCCCGAGAAAGGTGCACACGACCCCGAGTAGCGCAATCTGTCCGATACTGCGCAATCCCTGGTGGTTGGCGACCAGCAGCGCGCCGTAGCCTGCGGCGTTGGACAGGGTCGCCACCACGGCCGCCAGCCCCGTGTGCCGCACCACCTTGCCGAGCGAGCCGGGCCCCTCCTCCTCGTAGCGGTGGTAGAGGTGGACGGAGTTGTCGACGGCGATGGCCAGCAGGTTGGGCAGCACGACGGCGTTGATGAAGTTGAGCTGCACGCCGAACAGGTACATGCCCCCGGCCAGACACGTCATGCCCAGGAACAGCGGCCCCGTCACCAGCAGCGCGCGCTTCAGGCTGCGCAGGCTGACGAGGATGACGAGGAACACCACCGCCGCCGCGGACCAGAGGATGAGCGGCCCGTCCGCCCGGACCAGGGCGAAGATGCGCGCGGCGATGCGGTTGCTGTCCAGCACGGACATCTCCACGCCCCGCGCCGTCGCCGCCTCCACCACCTCGTCGATCTGCGTGGCCCAGCGCTTCAGGTCATCCGTGTCGTAGTTCGACACGGAGGGGAACAGCAGCAGGAACGTGCCGTGCCCGTCGGTGGCCTCGAACCGGCGGCGGACCTCCACCGGGAGCGCGTCGACCCCGTAGGGCTTCGCCGCCACCATCCGCTGGAACTCCTGGAGCCGGGGGTCGGAGAGCGCGGACTCGGGCAGGCCGTGGAGCAGGTCGCGGATGCCGGAGATCTCCTTCTCCCGCCGCTGGAGGTCGCCGGGCACCAGGTCGTTGAGCGACGTGGTGCGCAGGAAGACGGAGTCCTCGCCGTTGCGCGCCTTCACCTCGGCGATGACGGCCTCCACCCGCGCGGCCTGCGTCAGGTCGTCGACCAGGAAGATGGCCGGGTTGAGCGGCTGGCCCAGCTGCTCGGTGACGTGGTCGTCCAGGCGGGACGCCGGCGAGTCCCCCTTCAGCTTCCGCATGTCCGTCTCGAACCCGAGCCGCGGGGCGATGACGACCGAGTACGCGGCGAAGCCGACCACCGAGAGCGCCAGCGCGGCGATGACGGGCGTGGGCCAGCGCCTCCACTGGCGCTCGGGCGCGGCCGGAGCCTGGGGCGCGGCGGCCGCCGCCAGCGGCTCGTCCCTGCGCGCCGGGCGCAGCCGTTCGGCGATGGCGAGCAGCGACGGCCCCATCGCGTAGGTCGCGAACACCGCCAGCAGCACGCCCAGCCCCGCCAGGAAGCCGAACTGGTTGAAGGCGTGGAACTGCGCCAGGATCAGCACGAAGAAGGCCGCCGCGTTCGTCAGCGCCGACGTGAGCGCCCCGCTGAACGTCCCCCGGACCGCCGTCGCCAGCGCGTCGCGCGAGGCCTGGGTGCGCCGCTCCTCCCAGTAGCGCATGCACAGGTGGACGCCGTACTCGATGCCCAGGCCGATGAGGATGGCGACCAGGAAGCCCGTCACGACGTTCAGGTGGCCGATGCTCAGCTGCGCCACGCCGAACGTCACCACCAACCCCACCATGACGGGCACGCCCACCACCGCCAGCGCCGCCACGCGCCGGGTGGCCAGCAGGATGAGCCCCACCGCGATGAGCGCCGACAGCGTGCCCGCGCGCGACAGGTCGCCGCGCATCACCGCGTCCTCCTCGATGCGGTTCTGGAAGTTGCCCGTGGCCTCCAGCGTCACCGCCGGATAGCGCTCGCGCGCCAGCTCGCGGCCGGTGCCCATGGCCAGGTCGACGAAGCGCCGCGCGAAGTCGAGGTCCCCCGCCGTCCCCATGGGCTTGAGCATGAGGTACACCTCGGTCCCCTCCGCGTTGGAGAGGTACTCGCGCATCGACACGTCCGGCGAGTGCTTGCGGGAGATCTCCTCGAACGACGGCGGCGGCGGCGTGGCGCCCAGATCGATGTAGAAGGGATTGGCCTGCTGCCGCTCGTAGCGCACCCGCGCCGCGAGGTCCTTGCGCAGCTCCGCCAGCCGATCCGCCGGCAACAACAACAGGCCGTGCTGGCGGAAGAACTCCACGTCATAGCTGTGCTCGACGTAGCGCACCTCCGGGAGGGCCTCCAGCCGGGCCTTCAGCTCCCGCGCATAGGCCTTCAGCCGCTCCGGGGTATCCCCCTTCGCCAGGATGACCAGGTAGCCGTCGCCGCCGGCCTTCTGCGACACCCGTGTCAGGTCTTGCACTTCGCGTGCCCCCTGGGGGAGGAGCTCGACGAAGGAGCCGCGGAACTCCAACCGCGACGCCAGTGCCATACCTCCGAGGGTGAGCAATGCCGCGGCCAGCAGCACGTACCAGGGCCGGGAGACGGCCACCTGGATGAAACCCTCGAACCACCGTTGCCGCAGAGACCTGGCCACCGTCCACTCCTCGATGTTCGCCGGGCATAGCAAATTCCCGGCCAGTCAGGGTCCCCGCAAACAACGGCGAGCGGGAATGCCTTCCGGGTGGCGCCCTGCCCGTTGCCGGCGTGCACCCGAGTACACACGGTGTTTTCCAGTATCCACTGGAGAACGACAATGTGGGCCGGCGGCGTGCCACCAAAGTCGCGGTGCTGTCAAGCAGCGGTGTCCTGGGGCACTCTCGCAAGGGATCCGAGCGACAGTCCGCGCCTTGACACTCTCCCTCCGCCTCTTTATTCACCGCCCCGCGTCCCCCGTGGGAGGTCGCCGGACGCAGGTTGCCCCCGGCTCGGAATGAGCCCTGCATGGTGAGTGGCGACCGGTTCGAAAAACGCCTCCGAGGCGCGAAAGCCTCCCGACGCAGATTCAAAGAAAGACCACCATGAGCGACGTCTTCGACAAGTGCAGCAATTGGAAGGACTACCGCATCGCGAAGGCCACGGGCCTCTATCCGTACTTCCGTGTCATCGAGGCGTCGCATGGCGCCACGGAGGTGGAGATCGAGGGCAAGCGGGTCATCATGGTGGGCTCCAACAACTATCTGGGCCTGTCGGCGGATCCGCGGGTGAAGGAAGCGGCGATCAAGGCGACCGAGAAGTTCGGTTCGACCTGTTCGGGCTCGCGCCTGCTCAACGGGACGCTGTCGCTGCACGAGGAGCTGGAGGCGAAGCTGGCCAAGTTCCTCAACCGCGAGGCCGCGCTGGTCATCTCCACGGGCTTCCAGACGAACCTGGCGCTGGCGTCGATCCTCGGCCGGCACGACATCGTCTTCAGCGACCGGCAGAACCACGCGTCGCTGGTGGACGGCATCCGCCTGTCGTTCGCCACGGAGCGCAAGTTCCGGCACAACGACATGGACCACCTGGAGCAGCTGCTCGCCCAGGCGAAGCCGGAGGCCGGGAAGATCATCATCACGGACGGCGTGTTCTCGATGGAGGGCGACATCTGCAACCTGCCCCGCATCGTGGAGCTGGCCAAGCAGTACAACGCCCGGGTGATGACGGATGACGCCCACGCCATGGGCGTGCTGGGCGACAAGGGCCGCGGCACCTCCGAGTACTTCGGCCTGGAGAAGGAGACGGACCTCGTCATGGGGACGTTCTCCAAGAGCTTCGCGTCGCTGGGCGGCGTGCTGGCCGGTCCGTTCGAGGTCATCAACTACATCCGCCACAACGCGCGCTCGGTCATCTTCTCCGCGTCGATGACGCCCGGCTCCATCGCCGCGGCGCTCAAGGCGCTGGAGATCATCGAGGCGGAGCCGCAGCGTCGCGCGCGCCTGCTGGACATCGCGGAGAAGATGCACAACGGCTTCCGCGCCATGGGCTTCGACACGGGCGTGTCCGTGACGCCGGTGGTGCCGGTGCACATCGGCGACCAGGTGAAGTGCTTCCGCTTCTGGCGCGCGCTGCACGAGGCGGGCGTGTTCGCCAACCCGGTGATTCCGCCGGCGGTGGAGGCGGGCCACGCGCTCATCCGCACGTCGTACATGGCCACGCACACCGACGCGCAGCTGGACCGGGTGCTGGACACCTTCGAGACCATCGGTCGGAAGCTGGGCGTGATTCCGGGCACCCGTCCCACGGTTTACGAGCCGGTGCAGATCGCCCGGCCGGCCTCCGCGGTGCGCTCCAACAAGGCCAGCGAGAAGTGGGCCGCGGGGTCCGCGGGGATGCTGGCGGACAAGGGCGGCATCACCCTGGAGCAGCTGTCGAGGATGTCCTCGCGCGAGGTCGCCGGGAAGATCTTCGACGCGGTGGAGCAGCTGACCTGGCGCGCGGCCAACCTGCAGCCGGAGGATCTGCGCCAGCTCAAGGCGGCGCCGATGAAGCTGTGGGAGAAGCGCGGCGAGCTGCCGGGCCTGCTGCTGGAGAAGGGCGCCCACTTCTTCATGCGCAACGGCACCGGCACCGACGGCAACCCCGCCGACAGGATCTGATCCACCCATGGCCCTCCCCGCCGAGCCCGCCGCCCCGTCGCACACGTCGCCTCCCCTCCCCTCGGACGTCCAGGTGACGCCCGTGCGGGATGCCGCGGCGAAGATGACGTTCATCCGCTTCCCGGCGTCGCTCTACGCGGGGGATCCGAACTGGGTTCCGCCGCTGGAGATGGAGCGCAAGGACTTCCTCGACCCGAGGAAGAACCCGTTCTTCGACTACGCGGAGGTGGAGCTGTTCCTCGCGCGCAGGGGGCGGGAGGTCGTCGGGCGCATCGCGGCCATCCGCAACCCGCGCCACATGGAGATCCACGGCACCAAGGAGGGCTTCTTCGGCCTCTTCGAGTGCGTGAACGACGCGGGCGTCGCCCGGGCCCTGCTGGAGACGGCGGGGGCGTGGCTGAAGTCGCGGGGCCTGGACACGATGCTCGGCCCGGCCAACTTCTCCTCGAACCAGGACTGGGGCCTGCTCATCGACGGCTTCGACACACCGCCGGCGATCATGATGCCGTACAACCCCACGTACTACCCGGCGCTGCTGGAGACGTGTGGGCTGACGAAGGCGAAGGACCTGTTCGCCTTCGAGCTGTCGGCGTCGGCGCAGCCTCCGGAGAAGGTGGTGCGCATCGCGGAGAAGATGCGCCAGCGCGAGGGCATCACCGTGCGCGCGGTGAACCTCAAGGACTTCCCCGCGGAGGTGGAGCGCATCCGCTCCATCTACAACTCCGCCTGGGAGAAGAACTGGGGCTTCGTCCCCTTCACGGACAAGGAGTTCGACCACCTGGCCAAGGACATGAAGACCATCGTCCGGCCGGAACTGGTCCTCATCGCCGAGGTCAAGGGCGAGGCGGTGGCCTTCTCCATGACGCTGCCGGATGGCAACCAGGCCATCAAGGCGGCCAACGGACGGCTCACCACGTTCGGCCTGCCCATCGGCCTGGCGAAGCTGGTGCTGGCCTCGCGGCGCATCAACCGCCTGCGCCTCATCACCCTCGGCATCAAGGAGGGCTACCGGCGCCGGGGGCTGGACGCCATCCTGTACCTGGACACGCTGCGCACCGCGCACCGCCTGGGCTATGCCGGCGGGGAGATCTCCTGGACGCTCGAGGACAACCACCTCGTCAACCGCGCCATCGAGTCCATGGGCGGCCAGCGCTCCAAGGTCTACCGCGTCTACCAGCGCCCGCTGTAACCCTCACGACGGAGCATCCTCGTGCGCATCCTGCTCACCGGCGGCACCGGCTTCATCGGCAAGCGGCTCGCGCGCCGCATCGTCGAGCGCGGCGACACGCTCACCGTGCTCGTGCGCGGCAGCTCCCGCCGGGAGTCGCTCGCGGCGCTCGGGGCCCGCTTCGCGGTGGGTGACCTGACGACGGGCGAGGGCCTCGCCGAGGCCGTGCGCGACGTCGACTGCGTCATCCACCTGGCGGGCGTCACCAAGGCCCGCGAGCCGTCCGGCTATTTCGAGGGCAACGCCCACGGCACGCGCCGGCTGGTCGAGGCCATGGCGGCGCTGCCCCACCCTCCCCGGCTGGTGCACTGCTCGTCGCTCGCCGCCGCCGGTCCCTCTACGCCGGAGCGCCCGCGCCGCGAGGAGGATCCCCCCGCCCCCGTCTCCACCTATGGCCGCAGCAAGCTGGGCGGCGAGGAGGCGGTGCGCGAGTTCGCGGACCGGGTGCCCTCCGTCATCGTCCGGCCGCCCATCGTCTACGGCCCTGGCGACACGGAGTTCATCCCGTCGATCCTCCCCATGGCCCGTCTGGGCGTGGCGCTCAAGAGCGGCTTCGGCCCCAAGCGGTACTCGCTCATCCACGTGGACGACCTGAACACCGCGCTCCTCGCGGCGGCGGCCCAGGGGCCCACGCTGGACAAGGCGGACCCCGCGCGAGGCGTCTACACCGTCTCGGATGGCAAGGAGTACGCCTGGGAGGACGTGTGCACCGCGCTCGCGGAGGCGCTCGGCCGGGGACGCCCCACGGTGGTGCCGGTGCCCAACACCGTCAGCTACGTGGTGGGCCTGGGCTCCGAGGCCGTCGCGCGCCTTCGCGGCACCATCCCCATCCTCAACCGGGACAAGGTCCGGGAGATGAAGTGCGCCGCCTGGACGTGCTCCACCGAGCGCGCGGCGCGCGAGCTGGGCTTCGTCCCCGCCATTCCCCTCTCGCAGGGCCTTGCCGGGACGCTCGCGTCGTACGCCGCGTCCGGAACCTGAGCCCCTGGAACGACGAAGGCCGAAGCCCACTCCCCGCTCCAGGGAGGAAGGCTCCGGCCTCGGTGCGCTCGTCGACCCGGGTCGTGGCTACTTCGTCGGCGAAGGCGCGGAGCCCCCGGTGGCGGCGCCACCCGCGCCGCTCGCGCCCTTGGCGGACTGGGCCGCGTTCTCCTTCTCCAACTGCGCCCGCTTGGCCTTCAGGGTGGTGAGCAGGCCGTCGAAGCCCTTGGTGCCGAGCAGCTTCTGGAACTGGCCCTTGTACGTGTCCACGAGCGACACCTCGTCGGTGACGACGTCGTAGATGCGCCAGTCACCCTTGGGGGCCTTGTACAGGCGGTAGTCGACGGGAATCTGGTCCTTCCTCAGCGTCAGCGTCGTGGTGACGGTGGCCTCGTTGCCCTCGATGGACTCCTTGCCGTACTTCACGTCCGCCTGCGCCTGACCGATGGCCTTCTGGGCGTAGGAGGCGCGCAGCAGGCCCGTCATCGTCTGGGAGAAGTCCTTGCGCTGGGCGGGCGTGAGAGAGGCCCACGTCTTGTCACCGAGCGCGCGCTTCGCTAGCTCCTCGAAGTCGACGAACTTCTCGACGACGCTGGCCAGGGATTCGACGGTGGCGCCCGGAGCATTGGCGGCGCGCTGCACATCCGCATTCCCCGACTTCACGACCGACAGGGGACCAGGCGCGGCGGCGAGCAGGGTGGCGGCGAGGAGAGAGGCAATCATGGCTTTTCGGCTCCGTGAAGGAGAACGACAGAAAGGACAGGCGCGGCCCCCCGGTTATTCACCGGAAGCAGGTGGCGAACCCGTGACACGCGCGAGGGCCGCCATTCCCAACCGGACGTCGAACCAGCTCTTCGACCGGTCGGCCGTAACCTGCGCATAGGCGGTGAAGGCGTCCACCAGATCTCGTGTCTCGCCCGTGCCCAGGTCGAACGAGGCGAAGGCGGCTGTCACCCAGCGACGGGCGCTCTTCTCCGCGTCCGTGAAGGCCTTGGCCTTGGCCCAGGCGGCGACCAGATCTCCATGGACCTTGGTCACCTCCAGACGGATTCCGGCTCGAATCTGCTTCTCCTGGGCGCGCAGCTTGTCCAGCTCCGCGCGGGCCTGCGCCAGCTGGGCGTCCTTGATGGGGATATCGAACGTCCCCCGCATGACCAGCCCCACTCCCGCGGTGCGGTCGTTGTACGGATCATACGAGAAGGGGCTGAGCTGCCGCGTGGCGCTCGTGGTGAAGCGCACGTCGTAGAAGCCCGCGAGCCCCACGTCGGGGTAGTAGCTGCGCTCACGGATGAACACTTCCTTCTCACGCGCGGCGATGCCCGCGGCGATGGCGGCGATCTCCGGCCGGTACTGCTCGGCCAGCATGAGGGCGCGCTCCAGCGCGGGCGGCGACACCTCGTCCTCGAGCGGCAGGTCCTCCTCCACCACCTCCACCGGCTCGCCCGGGGGCACGTTGGCCAGCAGACCGATGGCGGTGAGCGCGAGCGTGCGCCCCTGGAGGACCTCCGCCTTGCGGGCCGCGACCACCTGCTGGAAGTAGCGGACCTTGTAGGTGTCCACCTGGGAGACCTGGGGTGACTCCTCCTTGAGGAGCGCGGCGATGCGACTGGCCGCGTCGTCGAGGCGCTTCGTCACATCCTCCATCTGCTGCACGCCGGAGCGCGCGAGCTGGTAGCTGTAGTACGCCTGCGCGGCCTGGAACCCGGCCTCGGCCCGGGCGCGCTCGCGCAGCGCGGCGCCGACGATGGGCCCCTGCGCCCCCGCCTCCTTCAGCGCCGTCAACTTGCCGAAGGTGTAGAGCGGCAGCACCGCGTTGCCATTGGAGAAGATGGTGACGCCGACCTTGCCGAAGTTCAGGTCGCCCTTCTCGGACGCCTTGGTGACCGGGCCGCCGCGCCCGTCATTGATGGCCTCGGGCACGGGGCCGCCCATGCCGACGGAGATCTCGAACTTGGGGAACCAGGCCCAGCGGGCCTGATCGGCCAACGCCTGGAACTTCGCCAGCTCCGCGGAGGCCTCCTCCACGCGGGAGTCCGTCGCGCGCGCCCGCTCGACGAGCTTCGCCAGCGTCAGCGGCTCGGCGTGGGCCGCGGTCCCCTGGGCATCCGGCGTCTCCCGCACCGACTCCCCGGCCTGCTGCGCGTCTTGCGCGGGAGCGCGCATGGGCGCCGGAGAGACGGTCTTCGAACCAGGCCGTTGCGACGTGGTCGCGGTGTCGACGGTTTCGGGGGTGATGGGCGTGGGGCCGGGAGGGACACTCTCCGGGTTGCCGGTTCCACCACGAGCGCCCGGCGTGGTCGTCACCGCCCCGGTGCCCTGCGAGTTGGGCACGCTCGTCCCCGAGGGGGTCGTCCCCGGCGTCGAGGTGCCAGGGATCGAACCGGGCGTGGAGCCAGGGGTCGCCGTGCCACTCGAGCCGGGGCTCGTTCCGGAGGTCGAGCCGCCCGTCGACCCGGTCGAACCCGTCGTTCCGGTCGTGCCCGTCGACCCGGTCGTGCCCGTCGTTCCAGGCGACCCGGTGGTGCCCGGCCCGGAGGTGCCCGGGGTGAACTGCGCGGCCGACAGCGTGGCCGCGAGCACCAGCGCCACTGTCACGCCTCGATCCAGGTGTCTGCGCATCACTCGGCCTCTCGCGGGCCCCATATCCGAGAATCCCACAGCGGCGCAGCATCTACGTTCGCCGACACACAGTCATCGCCCATCTTCATGCCCTGTCCACCGTCCGCTTCCAGCACCCATTCGCGCCGCCGCTCCATGGATGCGCGAGGCGCACGTTCGCCGCATGACTTCCCGGCGCCACCGTCGCGCCGCCGCGCGGCCGGCCCCGTCCGGACAGACGCCCGCCCCGGAGCGCCCTCTTTTCGACAAGGGTGACCTGGCGTGACGAAGCCCGCCCGGGAATCCGAGGACGACGGCCACTCCCGCGGAGCGCCACACCCCCGGAGGGACTCCGGACGGGAACGCGCCGAGACGAGCCCAGGGACTCGCGAGGGAGCTACCGCCTCGCGCCGGGCAGTCCGGTGGCGGAAAAGCAGAAGGCCCGCCGGGTTTCCCTGGCGGGCCTTCTTCACTTCAGAGTGGAGCTAACCGGGATCGAACCGGTGACCTCTTGAATGCCATTCAAGCGCTCTCCCAGCTGAGCTATAGCCCCTTCTTTTGCTGCCGAGCCGCCTTGGGGAGCGGCCCGCCGTCGAAAGTGGGTGCCTTCTATCGCCTCTTTCCGCCGGTGGCCAGAACTGTTTGAGGCTTCGTTGCGTTTTTTCCAACCTTCAACCGCTCGGCCACCTCCGCACCTTCCTGGAGGATGTCCGTGAGCTCGCGCGCGTGCGCCTCGGCCGCCTGCTCGGCGGCCTCGACGGCCTTGAGGGCGGCGGCGAATCCCGCGGGCAGCTCCAGCTTCCCCTTCTGGAGGTTGCGCCAGACCAGCTCGCCCAGCTCCTTCAGGGCGCGGTCCTTCTGATCGCGGAGCACGGTGGCCTTCGCGTTGGCGCGCGCCAGGTCCGTGTTGCGCTCCACCGCCTCGCGAAGCTCGGCCAGCCGGCCCTGGGCCGCCTTGAAGGCCTCGCTGATCTGCTTCATCACATCGGACTGCTTGGGGTCGGTCGCCACGAGACTGACACTCCTTGAAAATCCAACGATTGCGTAGCGTGCGGCCTCGGCGACTGTCAACCCTGGGGGGAGCGCCGCAACCGGGCCGCGAAGAAGCCGCCGCCCGGAACCCGGGGAGGCAGCGCCTTGAGATAGGGCCCCTGGGCGGCCAGGGCCGCGCGCTCCGCCCCGAGTACGTCCGCCACCGGCTCCAGGGTGAACTCCGGGTGCTTCGCGAGGAAGGACTCGACGACCCGCTCGTCCTCCTCCGGCAGCACGGAGCAGGTGGCATAGACGACGAGCGCGCCGGGGCGGGCCTGCCGAGCCACCTCCTCCAGGAGCTCCGACTGCGTCGTCTGGAACTTGGAGATCTCCTGCGCCGTCAGCTTCCACTTCTGATCCGGCTCGCGGGCCAGCGAGCCCGTGCCGCTACAGGGCGCGTCGATCAAGAGGACGTCCGCGTCGGACAGGGGCAGCGGGTGCGGGAAGGCGACCTGCCTCAAGGAGAAGTGGCGGACGCGCTCACGCGCCTCGGCCAGCCGGCGGCGAGAGCGATCCCCCGCGACCACCCGACCGGTGGGCCCCACGAAGTCCGCGAGCGCGAGCGTCTTCCCGCCGGCGCCCGCGCATACATCCGCCACGGTGAGCCCCGCGAGCGAGCCTCCCACCGGGCGACACACCTCGGAGATGAGCTGACTGCCCACGTCCTGCACCTGCAGCCGCCCCGTCTTCATGACGCGCGTCTCGAAGACGCGGTGGCTCGCGTCGACCACGCGGACGGCGTCCGGAGCGGCGCCGACGGGCTCCGCGACGACGCCCTCCTCCGCCAGCGCGGCGAGCACCGCGTCGCGGGTGCCGGGCGGACGAACCCGGAAGTGCAGCCCGGGCTCCTCGTCCAGCGAGGCCAGGAGTCCCTCCAGCGCCGACTCGGGATACGCCTCCGCCAGCTTCGTCACCAGCCACGTGGGGAACGAGTAGCGGACCGCGAGCCGCTCCGCGTGGGTGTCCGGAAGCGCCGGCGCAGGCAACGGGGACTCCACCACCTTCTGGAGGACGTCATCCTTGAGGGTGCGCGGGCGCACCGGCCCCGGGAGCCGGACCTCCGGTCCGATGCGCGTCCAGCCCTCTCCACAGAAGAGCCGGCGCCAGAGCGCGTACCGCACGAGCGCCTGATCCTCGGTGAGCCCCAGCTTCCCGGGCGGGTGCCCCAGCGTCCTCGCGGCCAGGTCCAAAAGGCGCTGGTGCCGCGACAGCTCGCGCACGACGAGGGCCGCGAAGCGCCGCTCCTGCCCTCCGAGTCCGTCCGCGTCCCGCAGGGCATTGGCCAGCGCGGCCTTGAGCGGCTCGCCCCGGAGCACCGCGATGTGGGCCTCGAGCGCCGCGGTGGCGGCCCTTCGAGAGGGACGCCCCAGTCGCGCCGCATCGAGCGGGTGGGTGGGCCAGACGGAGTCCACGGCGGATGACCTAGCCTTTCAACCCCAGGGTGACCGCGAGACATCCGGTGCTGGTGCGCACCTCGGGCAGCTGCGCGGCGCCCACGAAGAACGTCGCCGGCGCGACGTAGCGCACGCCCTCCACCTCGAGCTCTCCCTCCAGGAGCCGGACGACCTCGCGCCCTCGGGGCCGGACCTCCCACTGCCAGCGCGCGTCCCGGGCCAGGCGGACCCACGCGCGGGCCCCCTCCCCGTCTCCGGAGACGACGACCTGGACGCCGGGGCCCTGCTCGCTCCAGCCCGCGTCGGGCGCGCCATCCTTGTGCGCCGCCTGCTCCGCGGCCCGATAGACGGCGAGGAAGCGCTCCACCAGCCCGAGGATGTCCTCTATCTGGAAGGGCTTCACCAGGATGCCGTCCGGGATGAAGGGCCTGAGGGCCCGGGCCACCTCCTCCGGGGACGCGGCGCTGACGATGGCCACCGACCGCCCGCGCCTCCGGGCCGCCTCCACCACCGCCCGTCCGCCAGATTCGCCGCCGCCAATGCGCAGGTCCGTCACCACCAGCTCGAAGGGCTCCGCCCCCAGGGCCGCCAGGGCTTCCGCCACGGTGCCCACCGAGCGGACCTCCGCCAGGTCGGAGATGAGCTCACCCATGCCTTCTCGGAGGCTCGCGTCATCCTCGACCAGCAGAACCTTCATCTCGGGGTCTCTCCGCCGCCCCAGACCGGAGCAGGTCCTCCACGATCCCGGGCGAGGCCGCCGACGCCAGGCCGGCGGCCGCCTCTCACGGGAAGTGGCCCTCCCCGGACTCGAACCGGGACGCGGGGTCAGCCGCAGCGGATTTTGAGTCCGCCTCGTCTACCAATTTCGACAGAGGGCCGTTTGTTGATGAAGCGGCCAGACGTATACCGCGACGGCTGGACTTGTGCATCCGAAGATTGCGGTGTCGCACGCACATCGCTATGAGGGGCCCCGCATGTACAACGTTCTTATCTCGCTGGCAGTGGGTATCGTCGTCGCGCTGCTGGTGAAGCTCGCGGGCTTCTCCCTCTGGGCGGGCCTCGTCCCGGGGCTCATCGCCATGGTCATCGCCTTCATCCTGCTGGCCAGGCGGGTGGCGGCCCGCATCCAGGCGCTGATGACGACGGTCCAGCAGGACCTCCAGTCCCAGCCGACCAGCCAGAAGGATGCCCAGGGTCGGGTGGAGCGCGCCGTCAAGACGCTGGAGAAGGGTCTGGTCTACGACAAGTGGCAGTTCATGGTCGGGCCGGAGATCCACGCGCAGATCGGCATGCTCAAGTACATGGTGAAGGACCTGGACGGGGCCAAGAGCCACTTCGACAAGTCCAGCTCCCGCAACTACATGGCCAAGGCCATGGAGGGCGCCCTGTACTACCAGCGCAAGGACTTCGCGGCGATGAAGGGCGCCTTCGAGGCCGCCGTGAAGAGCGGCAAGAAGGAGTCCATCGTCTGGGCCGTCTACGCCTGGTGCCTCCTCCAGAACAAGGAGAAGGACGAGGCCCAGCGCGTGCTGGCGCGCGGCGTCGAGGAGAACCCCAAGGACGAGCGGCTCAAGACGAGCCTGTCGCAGATCCAGAACGACAAGCGGCTGAAGATGAAGCCGTACGAGCCCATGTGGTGGCAGTTCGGCCTCGAGGCCCCTCCTCCGATGATGCCCCCCATGGGCGGCGGTCGCAGGATGCAGTTCACCACCCGACGCTGAGCCCGCCGCGCGGGCCGGCCCCCCTCCCCCGCGCACGGGAATTCCTACCGCCTTCCCTCCTCCGACGCTGGAACGACTTCCGGCCCGCCCGCCACGCGGGCCGACGGTGGGAGGCAACCCCCTGAAATGACTCCGGCCCGCATGCCTCGTCGAGGGGCATGCAGCTTGCTCCAGGCTTCCGCGCGCGTCTGTGGGGGACGTCCCCCTCGCGCGCGCCAGGTGGGCTTGGCGGCCGGAGGTCTCGGGTGAAGGTTGCGGGAGGCGGGTGCTCGCAGGACCGGGAGACGGTGGATGCGCGTGGGGCGCAGGGGCGTCGGGAGCACCGGGTGGAGCGTGGCATCCGAGACTTCTGGCCCGCCAGGTGCCTGGAGTCCGGCCAACCGGAGTGGCGCATGGAACGACGGGGGCGTACGCCGGGGCGATCCCTCGTGCTCATCATCGAGGACGATGCGGGCGTGCTCGAGAGCCTCTCGGACCTGCTCGCCTCGCGCTTCGACGTGCTGTCGGCGGGCGACGCGGGCGTGGGGGTGGACCTGGCGCGCGAGCACCGCCCGGACCTCATCCTGCTCGACAGGTTCCTGCCCAGCGGGGACGGGCTGGCGGTGCTGGAGACGCTCCAGCAGGACTCCCGCACGGAGCCGGTGCCCGTCATCTTCCTGACCGGGGACGCGGACGAGGCCACGCTGGAGCGCTGCCTGGAGATGGGCGCGGTGGACTTCATCCACAAACCGGCGAGCGCGAGGGAGCTGATGGCACGGATCGACCGGGCGCTGCGCCAGAGCGAACAGCAGCGGCGGTTGCAGATCCTCGCCCAGACGGACGGCCTCACCGGGCTGGCGAACTTCCGGGCGCTCACCGTGCGGCTGGAGGAGGAGTTCCGGCGGGCCCAGCGCTACCAGTATCCGCTGAGCGTCGTGGTCATCGACCTGGACCACCTCAAGGCCATCAACGACGGCATGGGCCACGACGTGGGCAACCGCGCCATCCTCGCCCTGGCCAACCAGCTCAAGGGGAACCTGCGCGAATCGGACTTCGCCGCGCGCTTCGGCGGGGACGAATTCATCGCCCTGCTGCCCCACCAGACGGCACAGGAGGCGGCGGTGTTCGCCGAGCGCATCCGCGCCGGGCTGCGCACCGTGGGCATGCAGCGCAGCGACGGCCGCCCCGCCCCCTTTGGATTGAGCGTGAGCGTCGGCATCGCCGACCACACCTTGGAGGTACCCCGCGAAGACACGGATGCGCTGATGAAAGCGGCGGACGCGGCCCTCTACGAAGCCAAGCGTGAGGGGCGTGACCGGGTGGTGGTGTTCGGCAAGCCCGCGTCGCACCCGCCCATGCAGCGACATTGAGCGGAAGGCAGCGCGGCGCGACATGCGACGGCGGGGAAGCACGAGGGCGCGGATGAATCTGGGCAACAGGCTGACGAGTGGTTCCAGGGTGGCGGTCATCGGGGGCGGCATCGCGGGCGCGGGGTTGGCCGCGTCGCTGCTCTTCAACGGGCGGGCGCGCGGCCTGACGCTCGACGTGCGCGTCTACTCGGGGGGCCTCTCCGACCGGACCGCTCCGCCCGTCGTGCTGACGCCCGAGTGCCGCTCGCGCCTGGCCGCGCTCGGCTGCCGCATCCCCTCCGAGTGGCGGGCCCACGAGCTGCGTGGCATCGAAGTCATCGCCGACGGCCGTCGTGAGCTGCTGTCCGCGTCCGCCGGAGGACTGTGGGTGGTGGACGGGTGGCCCCAGGGCGAAGGGGGCTTGTCGATGCTGCGAGACATCCTCTCGACCGCGGCCAGCGCCCAGGGCGCGCGCTTCGTCGAGCGCCACGTGGACCGCGTGGAGCGGCAGCCCGCCGCGCCGGATGCCCCCGCGTCCGTCCGGGGGGCCGGCACCCTGGTGGTGCGCGCCCAGGGCGGCGGAGAGCGCTTCCACGCCGTGGCGCTCGCGGGGGGCGCGGGGCTCTTGATGGGCGACGCCTTCTTCCCCGGCTTCCGCCCCGCCCCCACCATGCCCGCGGTCCAGGCGCGCCTGCGGCACGCGACCTCCCGGCTGGAGCTGACACCCCTGGCCCGCCTGTGGATCGCCCCGCTGCCGAACGTGGAGGCGCTGTTCCTCCTCCCGAGCGCGGACTCCGTCTATGCCCTGGCCTTCGGTCCAGCGGTGACCCCCGCGGACCTGTGCCAGGTGCTGATGATGGCCGCGCGGGACGGCCTCCTCGAGGAGGGCTTCGAGCTGGCCGCGCTGGAGCCGACGCGCCTCCCCTTCGGACCGGGACGCACGCTCGTGGCGCCGGGGCAGCTCGCGGTGGGGCCCGCCGCGTTCGGCCACCCGCTCCAGCTGGGGCTGTCGGAGACGCTGGCCTCGTGCAGTCGCGCCGCCGTGGCGATGCTCGACGGAGGGCTGGACGCCGCGACGCTGGACCGCCGCTACGTGCGCGAAGGGCTGGGCGAGCTGATGGAGGACGCGGCGGCCGGAGCGCGGGCGGCGTCCTGGATGCGGCGCGCGGGACGCCGGGCCCCCGCGGCCTTCGTCGCGGCGAAGGCCCGGCGCGCGTCGGTCGGGGTCTACGGCGGCGGAGTGCTGGGCCTCAGCGCGCCCACGCCCCTGACGCTGCTGGGCACGATGCGCTGGGCCGGCCTCCGGGAGCTGGTGGGGTCGTGGCTGCGCACGACGATGGAGCCCGTCCCCCTGGCGGTGCCCGAGGTGGAGCCGGACCTGTACTACGTGGTCGATGACGATCCGGATGCCCGGGAGGCCCTGACGGCGCTCCTCGAGAGCACCGGCGCGAAGGTGGTGTCCTTCGCGGACGAGCTGGCGCTGTTCTGCGCGGTGGCCCGTCGGCCGCCCACCGCCATCCTGCTCGACGTCGTGCTGCACTGGGTGGATGGCCTGCGTCTGGCGGAGGGGCTCAAGCAGCACCCGCTCACCCGAGGCACGCGAGTGGTGGTGATGAGCGGCCTCAATCGCCCCCACGTCCGCCAGCGCGCGCTCGACGCGGGCGCCGAGGCCTTCCTCCCCAAGCCCGTGGACCCCGAGCGGCTGCTGCGCATCCTCATGGGGCGCCTGCCCGGCTCTCCCATGGCCCCCGAGCCCCGGCGCTCGAACGAGACGGGGCCCGGTTCGGACCGCTACGCGTCCTGAGTCCGGCGCATCCGCCCGGACATGACACGGGCACGGAGCGTGTGTCGCCCCGTGCCCGTCGTCCCCGAATCCGGGTGGACGGACGGTCAGGTCCGGACGCCCTGCCGCAGCGCCCGGCGCATGTCCAACGAGCCCGCCATCAAGGCGATGCCGCGCATGAGGATGGCGATCCCCACCAGGGTGCCCACCAGCCACACCGCGGAGATGGGCCACTGGGCCATGACGATGACGCCCAGCAGGAGGGAGATGGCGCCATACAGGCAGTCCCAGCCCCACCGGGGGTAGCGGTCCATCACCGACGTGACGACATGGAACAGGCCGCTGGCGAAGAAGTAGCCCGCCAGCAGGATGGTCATCGCCCCCAGCCCGGCGGCCGGGTACACGAGGACCAGCAGGCCCACCACCGTGGAGAGCACCCCGCTCAGCAGGTAGAGCCAGAAGGGGCCACCTCCCTTGCGCATGCGGACGGCGGAGACGATCTCCGCGATGCCCATCACCGCGAGCAGCGCGCCGAAGAAGATGGCGGTGACGAGGCTGGTGAGGAACGACGCGCCCAGCGCGACGATTCCGAGGAGGACGATGAGCAACCCGAGCACGAAGAGTCCCCCCCATGCCGCCGAGGTGGCCCGCGACTCGTCTCGCGTCATCGACTCCCGATTGTAGCTGGTGGCCATGGCCGTCCGCTCCCGCGTGAGGAAAGTTCCAGCAGCGAACATGGGAAGCCGATGGGCCCCGGACAACGGCAGCCCTCTCCCCTGCCCCTCCCACCACGCCTCCTCAGCCAGGCCCGGCTCGCCCGCCCTCCGTGAGCCCGTCATACGGCGGCGTCACGAAGAGCGCCCCCGGCTCCTTGCGGAACCAGGTGAGCTGGCGCTTGGCGTATCGCCGGGTCTCCTGGGCCGTGTCGTCGATGGCCTCGGCCTCCGTCATCCGGCCCTCCACCACGGCGCGGGCCTGCACGTAGCCCACGCTGCGCATGGGCGCCGCCTCGCCATAGCCCCGGGCCAGGAGGGCTCGCGTCTCCTCCACCAGCCCGCTCGCGAACAGCGCGCGCGTCCGGACGTTGATGCGTTGGTAGAGCTCCTCGCGCGGCGGCTCCAGCACGAAGAGGCGGAACGCGTAGCGGTCCGGCGCGAAGGCGTGGGCCTTGCGGAACCCCGACGCCGGGACGCCCGTCTGGGCGTGGATCTCCAGAGCGCGCACGACGCGCACCAGATCTTGCGGCGGGAGCTTCGCCGCCGTCTCGGGGTCCACCCTCGCCAGCCGGCGATGCACCGCCTCTCGCCCCTCCGCGGCGGCCACGGCCTCCAGTTCGGCCCGCAGGTCCGGCAGCGCGCCCGGCGCCTCCACCACGCCATGGAGGAGGATGCGCAGGTACAGGCCCGTGCCGCCCACCACGAACACGGGCTTGCCGCGCCGGGTGACGTCCGCGATGGCCGCGTCCGCGCGGCGCTGGTACTCGGCGGCGGAGAACGCCTCGAGCGGGTCCACCTCGGAGATGAGGTGATGGGGCACCCGGGCCAGCTCCTCCGCGGAGGGCTTGGCGGTGGCGATGTCGAAGTGCCGGTACACCTGCTGGGAATCGGCGCTGACGATCTCCCCGCCCGCCCGGAGGGCCAGGTCGATGGCGAGCGCCGTCTTCCCCGACGCCGTCGGCCCCGCGATGACCGTGAGCAGCGGGCCTTGCGACCGTCCTTCAACCACGCCACGTGCCTCCAAGGACTTCACGCACCGCCTCCACCGCGGAGGGCGCCTTCGCGAACACCAGCCGCGACGGCCTCACCTCCGACAACAACCGCCCCGCCGATGCCAGCATCGCCGCGCGCCCCCTCGCGGTGGCCTCCGGCAGCAGCGCGTTGAGCAGGAGCATCCGCCCCACGTCACCGGCGCCGTGGGGCTCCACCCGAGACACCGCGTCCCACCCCAGCGTCCCCACCGTCCGCAGCTCCGCTTCGCGAGCGTAGCCGATGTTCCACGGCGTCCCCGCGGCGAACCAGCGCGCGGCGCCCGCCCCTTCCCCGGGGGCCGGCCAGAGCGCCACCAGCTCGTCGGACAACAGCTCCCCGCCCGCGTCCATCCACAATCCACCCAACGTGCTCTTCCCCGCCCCGGAGTGGCCCGTGAAGACCGCGGCGCCCCCTTCGTGCACCACGCCCACGCCGTGGACGAGCAGCCCTCCCCGACGCGCCAGCGCCTCCGCGAGCATCACCCGCAGCACGACCTCCACGGGGAACCGCCCCACGCCCGTCACCGTCGCCCGCCTCCCGTCCGCGTCGACGCGCGCCGAATAGTCCTCTCCCTCCAGGCACAAGGCCCCCTCGGCGTCGCGCCAGGGTTCGGGGAGCCGTCGCGTGACGACGGGCTCGGGCCGCGACGTGGTGGGGGCCACGAGCTCGAGCCGGGCCGCCGTGCCTCCCGGGGCGACGACGAAGCGGGAGAGCGCGTCCACCAGCCCCTCGCGAACCCGCGGGTCGGGAACGTGGAGGCGCACCGTCCACCCGGCGATGGAGAGCCAGGGCCCCGTCACGTCCGACGAGGCGACACCCGGGCCGGCGGACTCCTGGGGACCGGAGGAACCGGCTCCCGAGGAGCTCAGGGCGTGCACTCCGACTCGCCCGGGATGCTGCATTGGGACATGGCCGCGAGCGCCACGAAGGGCTGCTCCCAGAGGATGGCGGGGGCCTCGTAGCGAGGCGTCGCCTCCACGGGCGCCGCCACGGGGGCCTCCTGCTTCGAGGCGACAGGGGGATGGGAGGGAGGCATGGTTTTCACGGGAAAGGGACCGGGAAGGCGCAGATGCGCCCATCCTGCGAGCCGACGTGCAGTCGGGAGACGGTGGTGTCGATGGTGGGCGTGCCGATGAGCTGCGCGCCGCCCAGCGAGAGCTGCTGGAGGTCGGCGCCTGTCAGGAAGTCGAGCACGTGGACGCGGCCATCCGCCGCGCCCGCGTAGATGCGGACCACGCCACTCCGGTTGAGGCTGAAGGTGCCGGAGGGGTTCGCCAGGTTGGCGCCCCACTTGCGCGCCGGAGGCGTCGTCGGCGAGCCGCCGTAGTCCCAGAACTCCACCCGGCCGCTCGTCAGGCTCACCACGAAGCCCCCGCCCTGGGGCCGCGCGAAGCTGGTGAACGCGGGGGGCGAGGACGGCGAGGGGCGCGACGACACGGCGACGTTCCACGCGGGCTGCATGGTCGCCAGCTCCACGCCATGCACCACGCCGTCGCTGTTGCTCACCAGCACCTGGTTCGTCACCGCGTTGCGCACGAGGCTCAGCTCGATGTCGCCGAGCGACAGCCGCCCCACCTCCGCGCCGGTGAGCGTGTTCAGGATGCGCAGCGAGGCCTGCGAGCCCGCATGCGTCTTCGACCCCACGTAGAGGCGGTTGTTGGCGTAGTCCACCAGCATGCCTCCGCTGACCATGCCCAGGTCCCCCGGCTGGTAGTTGAAGACCAGGGCCCCGGTGGCCGCATTGAGCGCGACCACGCGGTTCTGCGCCGGGTTGGTCAGGCGCGTGGCGAAGAAGACCAGGTCCGTGTTCGGCCTCGCGGCCTGGTAGGCGGCGTTCGCGTAGTCGTAGAGCTGGCTGACCGGGAAGGACTGGATGGTGCCGATGGGCGCGCCGTTGTTGTCCCAGCGCCACAACGGAATCCCCGTCGCGGTGTCGATGGCGTAGCCGACGCCGGACTGGTCCCCCACCAGGATGTACTGCCCGGGCCGCCCATGGAGGGGCACCACCGGGAAGCGGCTGCCGATGAGCCCCGACAGGGGGAGCGGGCGCCAACGCTCGGCGCCGTCCTGGGCGGGGTTGCTCACCTGCGTGAGGTTGGCCACCACGGAGTCGTTGAACGCGCTGAAGACGCCCACGCCCAGCTCGGTGATGGGTTGCTGACGCGCGTCCAGGCCCACGGAGTAGCACCACAGCGGGCCCCCGGCCACGCGGGCCTGGGGCGTCGCCACCAGCGCAGCGGACGTGGGGCGGTTGCCCGCCGAGTACCACTTCACGTCATCGGCGTTGAAGACGCGGTAGTAGTACGTCGTGCCGTTGGTGACGGACGTGTCCTCGAAGGTCGTGGCGGAGCTGAACGTGTCCGCGTAGACGACCGTGGCATTGCCGAGCGTCGCGCCCGCCGCATACGTGCGTCCCGGCACGGGCGCGACGTTCGGCGCCGCGCCCGCGGCCCGCAGGATCAACACCCCATTGTGCGCCGCGGGGTTGTCCCAGTTCAGCGTCACGCTGCCGTCCCGGGCGACCGCGGTGAGGCGCTCCACCTCGGGGGCCGTGCCCGTGACCACCGTCATCGGCGTGTCGATGCGGGTGTCGGAGCCACTGGCGTAGGAGGTGGCGAGGTGGAAGCGCTGGCGGAAGGCCGTGTTCGCGGTGACGGCGCCCACCGAGCTGTACGTCACGCTGAACGAGCGCTCCCCTCCCACGGGGATGCGGTTCGCGTTGTTGTTGGCCTCCCAGGTGATGCCCACGTTGGTGTTGCTCGTCACGCTCCAGCCGGTGACTGGCGGAACCGTGTTGGACGCCGTGAAGAAGTTCGCGGCGGGCTTGAGGATGCGGACCTCGGCCAGCGGCACCTGGCCCCGGTTCTGGACCGTGTAGACCACCGTCTGGCTCGAGTTGCCCGACAGCAGCGCGGAGGGGCTCGCGCGGACACGGTGCGCCACGATGCGCCCCTGGGACGTACTCACCAGCGACGTCGTCACGGCGCTCCCGTCGAGGGTGGCATCCGCCCGCAGGTCGAAGATGTAGTCGGAGAACTCGGCGCCGCTGAGCTGATAGGTCCAGATGAAGTGCGCGGACGTCCCGGGCGACAGCCGCGACACGCTCGCGGGCGTGGGGCCGGAGACCAACGTCGCGCCCGCCGTCCCCCGGAGCACCGGGGCCCGGGGCGTCACGTTCAGGTACGTGGCCGTCGTGGAGGCGTTCGTGACGCTCAGCCGGACCTTCACCGTCTCACCCGCGAAGGCGTCGAGCGTGTCGACGTCCGCCGCCGCGGGCAGCACCCCCACGTTGACCATGGGGGTCGCGGCCACCTGCGAGCTGAGGTTGGCCGGGCCCGTGCCACGCACGTACGCCACCAGCTCGCCGCCGCTGAGCGTCCTCACGCGCGCGGAGAGGATTCCGGCGCCACGCGCGGGGATGTTCACCTGGAAGTTCGCGGGCTGGAGCTCGACGATCTCGAACGACACCAGACCGACGTTCGACGTCGGCCCCTCGGCCGAGACGTTCTGCAGCGCCGTGCCCTGGCTCGTCCGGTTCTCCAGGACGATGCGAGCGGTGAGGTCCCCCTGGACGGGGAGGACGCGGGGCTGCGCGGAGACGTGGGCGAAGAGCCCCGAACGCACCCACTGGGACGCGGCATTGGTGAGGTTGCTCGCCGTGAAGTTCTGCCCCAGGCACGTATCCCGCCCGACCGTCCCCGTCGCGAAGCGCTGCCCGGCCTGGTCGCTGGCCGCCGGACTCGGAATCGTCCGGATCGTGAGCCGGACCGTCTCGTTCATGGCGAGCCCATAGTCCGCGGACGCGCAGGTGACGCCCGCGCGCGCGAAGGCGATGGTCCGCGACGGCGCGTCGAAGTAGCTCACCATCCAGCCCGGGGGCGCCGGGCTCTCCAGGAGCGCGTGGGTGTTCGGCAGGACGAAGTAGATCTCGTTCATCCGCCGCGAGTTGTTGTTCGACGTGTTGCGCACATCGAACGTCAGCTCGGAGACCTCCTCCATCACCACGCGCGCTGTGGTCTCCCCCGGGGCACGGACCTGGGTGATGGTGAAGGAGCGCTGGGCGAGCACCTCGGCGGGAACCAGGAGACAGGCCAGCAGCGCCACGAAGCCAAGGGTCGAGGAAGTCTTCACGGAGGCCCTCACGTCACGGCTCCAGGGTGAAGGAGGCCGTGGTCAACGGCGCTCCATCGAGGAAGAAGCGGACCTGCCAGGTGCCGCTCATCGCGGACGTGGCCACCGTCGTCCCGGCCACCGGCATGGAGAGGCGCACCGTCTTCACCGCGTCCGGCGAGGACTGGAGGACCGAGGAGCGCCGCTCATACGGATGCCCGGAGGGCGCGATGAACTCGACCTCCAGCGTGCCCTTCCCCCGCAGGCCCCGCACCGTCAGGTCCACGTCCACCTGGTCGACCGAGGACACGCCGCTCGAGCCGGGCTCCAGCCCCACGACCTGGGCGCTGCCCGACAACGGCACCACCGGGGCGGGCTCGCCCTCCGCGGGCACCTCGGGTGGCGGAGGCCGCGTCGAGTCGGACTCCTCCAGCACGTCCGTGGGCGCCGCCGGCGTCTCCCCCGGAGGCTCCGTCCATCCGCCCGGGCGGGGCGCGGCCCCCTGCTCCCTGCACGCGCCCAGCAGCAGCGCCACTGCGAAGCCCGCAACGCGTGCTCGCATCACCGTACCTCCTGAAGCTCGTCGATGAGGCCCAGCCGGGCCAGATCCGAGAGGAATCGAAGCGTGTCCGACAGGACCTGCTTCACGTCCATGGAGAACTCACCGGCCACCACCTCGGCCACCGAGCGCGCCGTCCGCGACCCGTCACTGAGCTCCCAGATTCTCACCGCGGTCGCGTTGAGGCCGCGCAGCGTGCGCCCCTCCGCGTCGAGTAGCAGGTAGTCCGCGCCGAAGCGCTGGCCATCCGCGCCCGCGCGTCGCCGCGGGTGACTCTCCGGCGCGAAGTCGCCGCTCATGCCTGCCCTCCTCGCCCCAACCACCGCGCCACCCGCCGCTTCACCACCGCCCGCACGCGCCCCAGCCGCGACGGACCGACATCCCAGCCCTCCGCCAGCTCCACCCCGGCGCGACGGACGCGGCGCACGCGCCCCAGCACGCGGGACAGCGGCAGCGGTGGATCCTCGGACGGGGCGTTGTCACCACGCAGCGACAGCGTCCCCCGCTCCGCGCCGTGCACCCGGTGCAGCACCAACGCCGCGTCGAAGCGCGCCAGCACCACCTCACCCGGCCGGGGCGGGCCCTCCAGCGGCTCCACCCCCGCGAGGTCACCCGCGCGCAACGAGGGCCACATGCTGTCTCCCTGGACGGGAATCCAGCGCAGTCCCGGAGCAACGGCGGACGTGGACGACTCGCGCGGCATGGCGTGGAACTCTACCGCAGCCACGGACCCCACGCGACTGAGTCCCTTGGGATTCCCCTAGAACTTCCCAGAGGTTACAGCGCCACTCTGGTTTCCAACGAATCCCTGGGACTCCAGGACTTCATCCTCGGCTCGGCGGGGTGGCGAGCGAACGACCGTTTCCGACCGCGCCCTCCTGCCTCGTCAACGCGGGGCGGCGGAAAGAACCCGCCGCCCCTTCCGGGACTCAGGCGTTCGTGCCCTTCCCGCCCTGGGGCGCCGAGGCCGTGTCGGCGCGTCGCGCCCTCACCGTGGCGATGACGGCGGCGGGCTCGAGGGCCGTCTCCCACTGTTGCCCATTGGACATCTGCTTGAGCTTGCCCTGCCCGCTGGTGCGCTCCAGTTCGCCCAGCACGAGGGTGAAGTGGGCGCCGCTCTTGTCCGCGCGCTTCATCTGGCTCTTGAGGCTGCCCCCGCGCGTGTCGAAGTCGACCCGGAGGCCCTGGTGACGCAGCCGTCCCGCCAGCGCGAAGGCGGCGTCATGGGAGCCGGGGTCCGCCGCCGCGATGAACAGGTCCGGCACCTGGGCGAAGACCTTCCCGCTCTCCTTCAGCAGGAGCACCAGCCGGTCCAGGCCACAGGCGAAGCCCACGGCGGGGGTGTCCGGACCGCCCAGGCTCTTCACCAGCTTGTCGTAGCGCCCGCCCGCGCTCACCGTGCTCGCGGTGCCCAGCGCCGGGTGCGAGGCGATGAACTCGAAGACGGTGCGCGTGTAGTAGTCCAGGCCGCGCACCATGCGCGGGTTGACCACGAAGCGGATGCCCAGGGTGGTCAGCTTGCGCTGCACGTCGTCGAAGTGCGCCTTGCAGGGCTCGCAGAGGAAGTCGAGCACGCTGGGGCCCTGGGCCGCCACCGCCTGGCACTTCGGGTTCTTGCAGTCGAGCACGCGCAGCGGATTCGTCTCCAGGCGACGATGACAGTCCTCGCACAGCTCCGCCTTGTGCGCCTGGAGGTACTCGACCAGCTTCGCGTGGTAGGTGGGGCGGCACGCGTCGTCGCCGAGCGAGTTCAGGTTGAGCGTGATGTCCTGGAGGCCCAGCGCCTCGAGGAAGCGCGCCACCATGTCCATCACCTCGACGTCCTGGGCGGCGTCCTTCGAGCCGTAGGCCTCCGCGCCGATCTGCGAGAACTGGCGGTAGCGGCCCGTCTGCATCCGCTCGTAGCGGAACATGGGCCCCATGTAGAACCAGCGCGTCAGCGGCTCCTGGGTGGCGACGGAGTGCTCGATGTACGCGCGCGCCGCGGGCGCCGTCCCCTCCGGACGCATGGACAGGCTGCGGCCCGCCTTGTCCTCGAAGGTGTACATCTCCTTGCCGACGATGTCCGTCTCCTCGCCCACGCTGCGCACGAACAGCGCGGTGTCCTCCACCATGGGCGTGCGCAGCTCCCCGAAGCCATAGCGGCCGAACACCTCGCGCGCGAGCCCCTCGACGTGCTGCCAGAGCTCGATCTCCCCGGGGAGGAGATCCCTCATGCCCTTGACGCTGACGATCTTCTGGCTCACCGCACGACTCCGATCCGCTGGCCCAGCCGGAGCACGGCGTCCTCCTGGAGGCTGGCGTCCCACGTGACGCGCCCGGGCTCGAACAACAGGATGATGGTGGAGCCCATCTCGAAGCGGCCCAGCTCGCCGCCCTTCTCCACCTTGTAGCCGTCCTGGTACCGGTGCACCTTGCCGGGCTGGCCCATGTGCGTGGTGACGTCGTCGTACGACGCCTTGATGCGCGACACGCACGTGGCGCCCACCTTCACCACCGCGCACTTGCCGGCCGCCGTGTCCAGGTACGTCACCAGCCGCTCGTTGACGCAGAACAGGGCCTGCTTGTTCTTCACCGACGCGGGGTTCACCGGCCAGAACTCGCCGGGGATGTACGCGTAGCCCGTGATCGTCCCGCCCAGCGGGGCGTGGATGCGGTGGTAGTCGCGCGGCGACAGGTACACCGTCGTCCAGGCGCCGCCGTGGAACGGCTTCGCCGCCTCCGCGTCACCCAGCAGCTCGTCCACCGTGTACTCGATGCCCTTGGCCTGCAGACACCGGCCATTGTCCGAGTAGCCCACCTGGGACACCTTGCCATCCACCGGGGACACCACCGCCTTCTCGTCCGGGTCGATGGGGCGCAGGCCCGCCTTGAGGCCGCGCGTGAAGAACTGCGCGAACGTCGGGTAGAACTCGATGGGGTGCTCGGCCTCGGCCAGGTCCACGTTGTAGGCCTTGGCGAAGGCACGCATGGCCGCCTGGTGGAGGGGCGCGGGGATGGGGACGCGGGTGGCCATGCCCACCGCCGTCGACAGGGCGGACTTGGGCAACACGCGCATCAACTTCATGAAGGTCTGGTCGTTCATGGGGCGATTCCTACTGGCGGCCGGCGTCCGGATCGGTCCCCGCATCGAGGGTCCGGGTCGTCGTGCGCACGGAGCTCTTCGGTAACACCATCAGCACCCGCCCTTCTTCGATGAGCAGCACCGAATCGGCGTGGGTCGGGTACTCCAGCCGGCAGGCCGTGCGCGAGTTCATCTCCCAGGTCTCCCGCAGGCCGCGCCCCTCCACGTTGATGGGGGCGCCGCGCTGGAAGCAGCCCCGGAAGCCCGCCACCAGCTCGCTCGCCGGAGTGCCCACCTGGGGGCCGGCGATGGAGCCGGCGTCGGAGGCACCCGCGTCCGCGGCCGCGACCTCGGGCTCCTCGGCCGGCGCGGACGGCGCCTCGAGGGGCGCCGAGCCGCCGCCCGCCGTGGGGGGGAGCTCACGGGCGCTGGCCACGGCCTCCTCGCGGGCCCGCACCTCGCCCTCCATCCGGGCGCGCTCCCGCTGGATGCGCTCGAGCAGCTCCCGGGCGGACGTCGCGTCCAGGCTGTCCTGCGGCACGCGCTGCAGCTGCGCCTCGATCTCCCCCATCTGCGGGTCGAGGTACGCGTCATCCAGCTTCTGCGCGTACAGCGACCGGAACTGGCGGGACGCCTGCTCGTACTCGGGCGAGGGCGGAGGGGGCTCCCTGCGGCACGCGGAGAGTGCCAACACGAGGGAGCCGAGAAGGGCCGCGAAGGGCCGGAGGGACACTCGAAGGACCTGGGGGCTCACGACCCTGGGTTTATGTCATTTCCCGGGCCCGTGCCCACTTTTCGAGCGCGTCGCGTCAGACGCCCAGGAACAGCCGCTTGCCGAAGTTGAGCGCCAGGTCCGCGTCGAAGATCTTCTGCGCGGACGTCTCGATGTCGTACTCCACGCGCAGGTACTCCACCGTGCGCGCATCCGTGTCGCAGATGACGAAGCAGGCCCGGTTGTCGTAGTCGCGGGGCTGGCCCACGCTCCCCACGGAGATGATGTACTTGTAGCCCCGGCGGATGCCGAACTTCTGGGCCACCACGTCGTTCACCTCGCCATTGCCAATGGCGAACGCCCGACACAGGTGGCTGTGCCCGATGAACGTCACCTCCGGCAGCTCCTCCACGTAGGGCGTCAGCTCCCGCGCCTGCTCCAGCGCGAAGATGTACTCGTACGCCTTCGGGTCGATGGGCGAGCCATGGCAGAAGCCCACGTCGCCAATCTTGTACGTGTACGGCAGGCTGCGCAGCCACGCCATGTTCTCGTCCGTGAGGACGTTGGCGGACCAGTCCAGCGCGTGCCGGGCGGCGTCGTAGTAGTACGAGTAGTCCATCCGCCCCGCCACCGCCGCGTCGTGGTTGCCCAGCAGCGTCACCTCCGTCACCGAACGCACCAGCTCGCAGCACGGATTCGGGGACGCGCCGTACCCGACGATGTCCCCCAGGGACACGATGCGATCCACCTTCTGGTGGTCGCAGACCCGCAGCACCTCGGTGAGCGCCTCGATGTTGGAGTGGATGTCGGAAATGACCGCGATACGCATGGGGGCCTCGGTCGACCTGGGACTACCGGCGCTCAGCCGGCCCAGGCCGCCTTCACGGGGTTCTGCTGCTGCGAAATAATCCGCCGGAGACGTCCCAGGGTTTCCGCGTCGATATTTTCAAAGCGAAGGCCCATCCCCGGAGGATACGCGCGATCCTCCTCCTCTCGCAGCCACACCACCGTGGCGGTGGCCTGCACCTCGGGCACGTCCACCGGCGACAACCGGACGATCGCGCGGGCGCCTGGGGCCAGCGGGGTGCTCGTCCGGAGGAACAACCCGCCTTCGCTCAGATTCGTGATCCGCGCATACAGGGTGACGTTGTCTGCCTCGCACCAGCAGCGCAGCTGCGTGGAAACCCGCGTGGACTTTCGGTTCTCGCTCAACCCTCTTCCTTCCCCGGGCCCAGGGCGCGAAGCGTAGGGACGGCCTGAACGTAGCGTCAAGTTCGCGGGTCCCCAGGACCCCACCCGCCTGGAGGGCGCTCAGCGCTCCAATGGCCCCAGGTCGTCGAAGTGCGTGAGCTTCCGGAATTCCGCGAACCGAGCGTGGATCTCCGGCCGGGTCACCTCGCGCAGGCGCTCCAGGCTGAACTTCTCCACGGTGAAGGAGGCCATGACGCTGCCCATGACCATGGCGCGGCGGAGCACCTGTCCGTCCACGCCGGGCGAGGTGGCGAGCGCGCCCATGAAGCCACCGGCGAAGGTGTCCCCGGCGCCGGTGGGGTCGAAGACCTCCGCCAGGGGGAAGGCCGGGCAGGCGAAGATGTGGTCCTTCTCGAACAGGAGCGCGCCGTACTCGCCGCGCTTGATGACCACCCGGTCCGGCCCCATGGAGAGGATGGCGCGGGCGGCCTTCACGACGTTGTGCTCGCCGGCCAGCTGGCGCGCCTCCGCGTCGTTGACGAAGAGCAGGTTGACGCGGCGGAGCGTCTTGAGCAGGGCGTCCCGGCAGCCCTGGATCCAGTAGTTCATCGTGTCCGCGGCGACCAGGCGGGGGGTGTGCACCTGGTCCACGACGCGGGCCTGCAGCTCCGGGTGGATGTTGCCCAGGAAGACGTAGGGCGTGTCGCGGTAGCTCGCGGGCAGCTCCGGCGAGAAGGACTGGAAGACGTTGAGCTGCGTGTCGAGCGTCTTCGCCTCGTTCAGCTCGTAGCCGTAGCGGCCCTTCCAGCGGAAGGTGCGGCCGGGCTCCCGGGTGAGGCCCTCCAGGTCGATGCCGCGCCCGCGCAGGAAGTTGACGTGCGCCTCGGGGAAGTCCTCGCCCACCACCGCCACCACGCGCACGGGGCTGAAGAACGACGCCGACGTGGAGAAGTACGTGGCCGAGCCGCCGAGGACGTCCTCCTTCTGGCCGAAGGGGGTTTCCACCGAGTCCAGTGCAACGGAGCCGACGACGAGGAGGGACATGCGAGCTTCCTGGGAATGCCGTGAGGCACGGCGCTCATCCAGGAACCCCGTGCCGGTGCCGGTTACGCGGTTTCCCGGCGCGCGTCAAGCTCGCCGGCCCGCGAAATCCAGGGCTCAGGGGGTCGGCAGACCCGTCGCCGTGAGGATGGCCTTCAGGTCGTCGTCCGTGAAGAACAGACCGCCGCCCACGAAGAAGTCGCGGCCGGCGATGAGCCGCTGCGTGGAGACCTCGCGCTGCTGGGCGTTGAGGATGTCGTCCATGCCCGCCACCACGAAGAGGTGGTCGAACGCGGTCGCCTTCAAGGTGGCGCGCAGCCGCGGGTAGCGCAGCTCGTCCGCGGCGAAGTTGAAGGCGTCCATCTGCAGCGTCACCGCGTCGTCGAACAGGTGCAGGTCCGCGCCCACGCCGCCCGTGGACTCGATGAGGCCCACGCGCAGGGTCGTGAAGTACCAGCGCTTGGCGAACTGGGCGCTCAGCTTCAGGCTCGCCTTCGTCACCTTCTGCGTCTGGACGACCGGATCTCCCTCCGAGGGCGGGTTGGTCTGCACCGTCTGCGTGGTCACCGTCCCGCGCGGATCATCCACCAGCTCCAGCAGGTAGTACTTGTCCGGCTTCGGGATGAGCTTCACGGAGAAGGTGTTCTTCGACAGCCCCTGGGCCGCCAGGTACGTGCTCTGGATGCCCACCTCCGTCTGGAGGTCGGTGAGCTTGGCGGCGAAGCGGGCCACGTCCTGCACCGTCTCGCGGACCTCGCGGCCCACGCTCTCGTCGGACAGCAGCACGCCCGCGGCGCCCTCGCCGTCCTTCACCTTGCGGGTGATCTCCTCGAGGTTGCCCAGGGTGTGGTCCAGCTTGTTGAGCGTCTGCTTCAGGCTGGTCACGCTCTCCTTGAAGTCCCCCTCCCCGCTGCCGACGATGTTCTTGACGCTGGCGAGCACCTCGCGGACGTCGCGGGTGATGAATTCGATGTTGTCGACGATGCGGCCGACGTCGGCCTGGTTGCTCTGGGTGATCGTCCGCACGTCCGAGGACACGCCCTCGAAGTTCGCCAGGATGACGTCCAGGCGGTCCGCGTTGCGGCGCACCGTGGCGTCCACGGAGTCCGACAGGCGGACCAGGTTCTCGACGATGCGTTGGAGGGAGCCGGCGCCGCGCTCGCCACCGAGCACCTCGCGCAGCGCCCCCGTCACCTGCTGGATGTCGGAGGTGATCTGCGACAGGGACTCGAAGATGGCCTCCATGCCCTGGGTGTCGATGACGCGGCGGATCTGCCCGCCGTTCTCCAACCGGGGCGCGTTCTCCGTGCCCGGGTTCAGGTCCAGCAGGTAGTCGCCCAGCAGCGACTCGGAGCGCTTGGTGAGGACCGCGTCCTCGCGCAGGTCCACGTCGTTGCGGATCTTCAGCACCACCCGCGCCCGGGTGCCCTCGAGGACGATGTCGTCGATCTCCCCGACCCGGATGCCGGCGATCTGCACCCGGCCCCTCACGGCGAGGCCCGACGCGTCGCGGAAGTACGCCCACACGCGCGTGGCGTCGCGGTCGCTCAGGCCACCCTCGCGCGCGAACAGGACGAAGGTGACGAAAAAGGCCCCCGCGGCGATGACCAGCAGGCCAACACGGAAGGGCGTAACGAGCTTCTTCACCTGATGTGACTCCGAGGGCTACCGGCCGGGCGCGACTCTAGCGTTTTGCATCCGGAGTGCCACATTTTCCTGAGGACGCCCCTCCCCGGGGCCCGCCTCTTCAGTTCTTCCCGAACCAGGTCTCCAGGAACACCTTCACCGCGGGCTGCTGGGACTCGCGCAGCTGCTCGGGCGTCCCGTTCTCCACGATGACCCCCTTGGAGAGGAAGGCGATCTGATCCGCCACGTTGAAGGCGGACGAGATGTCGTGGCTGATGACCACGCTGGTGACGCCCAGACCCTTTTGAGCCGCGAGGATCATCTCGTCCACGTAGTCGGTGGTGATGGGGTCCAGGCCCGTGGTCGGCTCGTCGTAGAGGACGATCTTCGGGTCGAGCACGACGGCGCGCGCCAGGCCCACGCGCTTGCGCATGCCGCCGGAGAGGTCCGAGGGGAACTTCGACTCCACCTCCCGCTTGAGGCCCATCAGGTCCAGCTTGGCGCGGACCTTCGCGTACAGCTCGTCCTCGGACAGCTTCGTGTGCTCGCGCAGGGGGAAGGCCACGTTCTCGAACACCGTCATGGAGTCGAAGAGCGCGGCGGCCTGGAACACCATGCCGAACTTGCCACGCACCCGCTGCAGGTCCTCCACCCCCAGCGGGACGATGTCCTCCCCGTCGATGATGACCTTGCCGCTGTCGGGCTTGAGCAGGCCGATCATGTGCTTCATCAGCACCGTCTTGCCGGAGCCGGAGCCCCCGAGGATGACGCAGGTGCTGCCCACCGGCACCTTCAGGTTGATGCCGGTGAGGACCTTGTTCTCCCCGAAGGTCTTCTGGAGCTCGACGATCTCGATCATCGGCCGCGAGGCCGCGTCGCCGTCGCGAGGAGGACCGGAGGCAGCCATCAGTGCAGGACGAGCCCGACCAGGAAGTCGAGGATGAAGATGGACAGGGCGCTGGCCACCATCGCCTCCGTCGTCGCCTGACCGACGCCCTTCGCGCCGCCGGAGGCGTTGAAGCCCTTGTAGCAACAGATGAGGGCCACGGCGAGGCCGAACACCGCGCCCTTGATGACGCCCTCGTAGATGTCCGCGGGCTCCAGCCACTGCTGGGTGCGGGTGAGGAAGGTGCCCGGGGAGATGCCCAGGCCCGTCACCGCGACGAAGTAGGCGCCGGACATGCCCGCGGTGCTGAAGAGGATGGTGAGCATGGGCACCATCACCAATCCGGCCAGCACCCGGGGCACGAGCAGGTACTGCACCGGGTTGACGGCCATGGTCTCCAGCGCGTCCACCTGCTCGGTGACGCGCATGGTGCCCAGCTCCGTGCACATGGCGGATCCGGCGCGCATGGTGACCATCAGCGCGGAGAACACGGCGGCCAGCTCGCGGGTGAGCGTCAGCGCCACGGTGGGTCCCACCAGGCTCTCCGCGTCGAACAGGCGGAAGGCCTCCGACGTCTGGAGGGCGAACACCATGCCCGTGAACAGGCCGGTCAGCCCGACGATGAAGATGGAGCCCACGCCCACGAAGTCCAGCTGGGCGAACAGGTTCTGGAGCCGGTAGGGCCGGCGGACGCTCCAGCGCGCCACGTCCAGGCCGAGCGTGACGACGCCGCCAATCGTGCTGACGACGTCGATGAGGCCCTTGCCGAACCCCGCTACCGCCTGGGTGAACATCCCCGGCTCGCGGGCCGGCTTGGTGGGGGTCTGCGTCGTCATGCGTTCGGGCGCCTACTCTTACGTGCCACGGCGGGGGGCACAAGCGAAGTGTTCCCTCGCCCCCTGGAGACGAAGCCCGGCGAGCGGGCACCCGTCGAAGGGACTACCTCCCCGGGAAGTGTTGCGTTTATCTTCCGCGCCCCTTTCCTTCCCATGCCCGGGAGCCCCAGCGGCCCCCCGGGCTCGAGAACTCAGACGAACATGGCAACTCACAAGGTCGGCGGCGAGGTGGATGCGTACTGCACCCGCTGCAAGCTCACCCTCGCGCACACCATCCTGGCGATGGTGGGGACGAAGATTGCTCGGGTGCGCTGCAACACCTGCAACGGGGACCACGCCTATCGTGGCGCCCCGGGCACGACGGACCGCCCCACGTCCAGCAGCACCCCGCGCGCGAGCCGGGCCACGTCCTCCTCGGGCACGTCCTCCTCCTCCAAGGCGGAGAAGGTCGTCATCTCCTTCGAGGAGCAGCTGGCCGGCAAGGACATCGCCAACGCGCCGAAGTACAGCCCCAAGGACACCTACCAGGTGGATCAGGTCATCTCCCATCCGACCTTCGGCATCGGCCTGGTGACGGCCGTGCGGGGCGACAAGGTGGACCTGACCTTCCGCACGGACACCAAGACGCTGGTGCACGGCCGGGGCGGCCCGCCGGCCGAGAAGCCCGCCTTCAGCCCGCCCACGCGCGGCGCCACCGGCCCGGCCGACAAGCCCATGGCCGCCGAGCCCCCGCCCTCGGCTTCCGAGGATTCCGCCTCCAGCGGGGATTGACCCGAGCGAGGAGAGGGGGCGAAGTTCGGCGGAACGCCTCGTGAGCCTCCGCCCTCCCCTCCTTCCGCTGCTCGTGATGCTGGCCGCCGCGCCGGTCGCCCTGGGGGCGCCGGCCGCGAGCCCGGGGCTGGAGGTGTCCGCCACCCCCTCCCAGCTCCTCCTGGGACGCGACACGCAGGTGAGGCTGGAGGTCCGCGTCGCTCCGGGGACGGGACCGGTGCGGGCCGCGGCCTCGTCGGGGGCCTTCACCGAGGACCGCCTCGAGGGGGGCCCGGTGCGCGCCTTCACGTGGAAGCCGCCGCCGGTGCGCCACCCGATGGTGGCCCTCTTCCTGTTCTGGGTGGAGACGCGCGAAGGCCCCTCGCGGGTGACGCGCCTGCGCCTCCCGCTGTCCGGCCAGACGACGCTCGACGTGGCCACCGCGCCCGGCGCCAGCGTGGTGGTGGTGGTGGGCGAGAAGCGCTTCGGCCCCGTCCAGGCGAACGCCCAGGGCAAGGCCCGCGTCCTCCTGGAGGTCCCTCCGAACGAGGTGTCCGCGCGGGTCCTCGCGACGCGCGGCGCGCTGCGCACGGATGCCGCGACGCCCTTGGACGTCCCGCGCGGCCAGCCCCTCGTCGCCGCCCTGGCTCCCGCGCCGCTCCCGTCCGACCAGGCGGGGCTGCTGCTCGTCGCGGGCGAGGAGCCGCTCACGGCCCGCCAGCTCGTCGTCTCCACCGAGGAGGCCGACCTGGAGCCGGAGCGGGAGGGCGTGGTGGTGGGCTATCGCGTCCGCGCGAGACGGGGCGTGGAGCAGGTCGTGGTGGACGTGCGGCGACACACCGCCTCGCCCCGGGACACGGCCCAGGCCCGCGTGGACGTCGTGCGTCCCGAGTCGACGCCCCCACCCGACCGGCCCACGGAGCCGCGCGCCGCGACGTGGCACTGGAGGCCGTCCTGCTTCCTGTTGGCCGGGGGAGCCTTCGCCAATGGCTCCAACACCGGACCGCTCGCCGGGCTCGGCGTGTCGGTCAGCGGGCCCTGGTGGCAGGGGCGGCTCGCGGCGGAGGTGGAGGTGGGGGCGCGCCGGGCCACCTTCGATGGGAGGGTGGACGCCCTGGGGGAGGTCCACTCCAGCGTGCTCGCGATCCCCGTGCTGGCCTCGGTGCGGGCCGAGCTGGTGCGCGCCGCCCGCGTGTCCCTGCATGCCCGGGCGGGCGGTGGAGTGGCGCCTTTCCGGCACCGACTCGGGAGCGACTTCCAGCCGGAAGTCAAAGAGCGCAGACTCGCGGGCATGGGCTTCGTCGCCGTCCAGGGGGCATACCGGTTCGGGCGCTGGAGCGCGCTCGGCGAGCTGCGGGGCACCTGGGCTCCCGCGCGCACGCCTTCGTTGGACGCGCAGCTCGGGGGCATCGCGGCGCTGGTGGGCGCGAGGGTCGAGCCATGAGGTACGCCGCCGTGCTTCTCGCCCTCCTGCTGGGGTGTGGCGCGAACACGGGGCTGCCTTCCCCGCGAATCACCTCCGTCAGCCCCGGCGAGGCGGCCCAGGGATACACGGGCTTCGTCCGCGTGACGATCGAAGCGGTGCTCCCCGTCCGCGTCGACTATGGCCGCCAGGAGGCCAATGCGGAGACGGCGGTGCGCGTGCTGTTCGGCTCGGAGGAGGCGCCCATCCTGGGAGTCACGCCGGACGGCTCGTTCGAGGTGCGCATCCCGGAGGCGCTCGCGCTGGGCGACCACGACGTGCGCGTCGTCCTCGCGGACGGTCGCGAGGCGCGCCGGGAGGACGGCTTCACCCTCGTCCCGGTGAATGCGCCCGACCCGACGCATGACGCGGGGACGCTCATCGACGACGGGGGGACGCCGGACGGCGGCACCTCGCAGCCCGAGCCGGGCACGCCCATGCGCGAGGGCGACATCACCGCGTACGAATTCGACGCCATCGCCGACCAGGCCCAGGGCCAGGCCTTCGTCGTCACCGTCCGCGCCATCGGCCCCCGGGCCTGGGAGTTCGAGGAGAAGGTGGAGCTGGCCCTCGGCGACGCGAGCGGCGCGGTGAGCCCCCAGGCCCTGGACCAGTTCGTCGCGGGGGTCTGCACCCAGAGCGTCACCGTCAGCGCCCAGGGCAACAGCGTGAAGCTGGTGGTGAAGGACCGCTTCGGCGTCCAGGCCACCTCCAACGCCTTCAAGGTGAGGTAGCGCCGCTCAGCGCACGGTGAGGCGCAGCAGGTCCCTCGCGCGCGTCATGTCGTCGGGCAGCGGGCAGTCCACCGCGCGCGCCTCCACGCCGGGCAGCGATGGCCACTCCACCCGCGCGGCGTGGAGCGGCGTGCGGGCGAGGACGACGGCGTCCCCCTCCCCGCCCAGCTCCGTGGCGAGCAGCGGCGTGTCCCGACCGTACTGGTGGTCCACCAGCAGCGGATGGCCGAGCGACAGCAGGTGGACGCGGATCTGATGCGTCCGTCCCGTCAACGGCTCCGCCTCCACCAGCGAGGCGCGGTCGAAGGTCTCCACCGGGCGCACGCGCGTGCGCGACGGCTTCGCGTCCGCGTCCCCGGGGCGCGCCACGCGCATGCGCCCCTTGCGCCCCGCGACGAGCGGCGCGTCCACCAGCTGGGGGGCATCCACCCGCCCCTCCACCAGCGCGACGTAGCGCTTGCGGACCTTGCCCGTCTCGAAGGCCACGGACAGCGCGCGGTGGGCGTTCGCGTCCAGCGCGAACACGAGCGCGCCGGACGTGTCCCGATCCAACCGGTGCACCACGAAGAGCTTCCGCCCGCGCCGGGACTCCAGGGCGTCGCGCAGCGAGGGGCCGCCGTCGCGCCCGGGGATGACCGGCACCCCGGGCGGCTTGTCCACCACGAGCACGCCGCCGCCCTCGAAGAGGATGCGGGGCTCGGTCACTCGTACTCCGACGCCGGCACCACGGTGATGGGCCCCAGGTGCTTGAGCTGCTTCTTCACCGCGTCCGCCTTGCCCAGGACGACCACCGCGGGCGCCTCGGCGAAGCAATACTTCTTCGCCACCGCGGCCACCTGCTTCGGCGTCACCGCGCCCAGCCGCTCCCGGAACCGCAGCACCCAGTCGTCGCCCAGCCCGTTGAGGCGCATGTCCGCGATGCTGCTGGCGATGGACTCGTTCGTCTCCGTGCGCAGCGGATAGAGGCCGCCCATGTACGCCTGGGCGTCGCGCAGCTCCCCGGGCTTGATGCCGCCCGTGCGCATCTTGGCGATCTCCCCCAGGGACACGTCGATGATCTCCCGGGTGGACTCCGTCTTGGTGAAGGTGGACACGGCGAAGATGCCGTCCGCGCTCATCGCGTCGAACCAGGAGCCGATGCCGTAGGTGAGCCCGCGGTTGACGCGCACCTCGCTCATCAGCCGCGACGTGAAGCCTCCGCCGAGCGCCACGTTCATCGCGGTGCTGGGGAAGTAGTCCTCATGGCCCAGGCGGTAGCCCGGTCCGCCCAGGCGCACCTGGGACTGCGTCTGGTCCGGCTTGTCCACCACCACCACGCGCCCGGCCTGGGCCACGCGCGCCAGGGGCGGGACGACGCGCCGCTCCTCGGGGCCGCCCGTCCAGCCGGCGAAGGCCTCCTCGGCGGCCTCGGCCACGCGGCGCGGGTCCACCGCGCCCACCACCACCAGCAGGGCCACCTTGGGGCCGATGCGCTCCCGGTGATAGGCCACCACGTCGTCGCGCGTGAAGGTGCGCACCGAGCGCGCGGACCCGCCCACGTCGTGCCCGTAGGGATGGTCTCCCCACAGGGCGCGCACCATGGCGCGGTCGGCGATGACGGACGGCTCGTCCAGGTCGTTGGCGAACTGGGCCAGCGCGCGCTCCCGGGCGTCGGCCACCTCGGACTCGGGGAAGACGGGCTCGCGCACCAGCTGGCCGATGATGCCGAGCATCTGCGCGAAGTGCTCGGCCGGGGTGGTGATGGCGACGGAGAGGTTGTCCTCGCCCACGCCCACGCCCAGGCTGGCGCCCACGAACTCGACGGCCTCGTCGATGGCGCGCGCGTCCATGAGGCGCGTGCCCCGGCGCAGCAGGCGGGCGGTGAAGTCCGCCAGGCCGTGCTTGCCGGCCGGGTCATTGGCGCTGCCGGCGCGCAGCACCAGCCGCATGGACACCATGGGCAGCGGCCCGCGCTCGGCCGACACGACCTTCAGGCCGCTGGAGGTGACGCTGTCGTGGAGCGTGGGGAACGTGAGGGCGCGCGGCGCCGCGCTCGGGCGCGTGGGGGCGGCCGGCTTGCGGGACGTCCCCGCCTTGCGCGAGGAGGCCGGGGCCTTCGCGGCGCGGCGAGGGGCGGAGGACTTCGAGGGACGGCTCTTTCGGGAGGCCATGGGGGATGTGCTTTCGGGAGGGCGTTCCGGGCTCACGCCTCGGTGGGCGCGGGCAGCAGCGTCACGACGGAGCGGCGCTCGGGGACGAGGTACTTCGCGGCGGCGGCCTTCACCTGGTCGCTGGTGACGGCGGCGTACGCGGAGGGAAGCGTCAGGACGTGGCGCCAGTCACCCAGCAGCGCCTCGTAGTTGCCCAGGGCATGGGCGCGGCCGTTGTTGGTGCCCAGCTCGCGCAGGTGGTCCGAGCGCAGGTTGTTGAGGGCCTTCTGCAGCTCGCGCTCGGTGATGCCGTCACGGGCGAGCTTCTCCAGCTCCGCGTACAGCGCGGCCTCCACCTTCTGCGGGTCCGAATCAGGCTTGAGCTCCAGGAAGAACAGCACGGTGCCCGGGTCGATGCGCCAGGACCAGTCGAGCCCCACGCTGACGGCGAGCTTCTGGTCGTACACGAGCGACCGCGTCAGCCGGCTGCCCTCGCCCTTGGTCAACACGTACTGCGCCACGTCCAGGGCCAGCGTGTCCTCGTCGCGCGCGGACGGCCCCCGGTAGCCGATCATCACCGCCGGGGACTGCGCGGGGTGCCGGATGACGGAGCGGCGCTCACCGCGCTGCTCGGGCTCCGCGTTGACGACGGCCGCGGGCACCGGGCCCCGGGGAATGTCGCCGTAGTACTTGCGCACCAGCGCCAGCGTCTTCTTCGGGTCGATGTCGCCCGCGATGTAGAGCACCGCGTTGTTGGGCGCGTAGTAGGTGCGGAAGTACGCCTGGCAGTCCTCGCGGGTGATGGCGTCGATGTCCGCCATCCAGCCGATGATGGGCCAGCGGTAGGCGTGGGCCTTGTAGACGAGCGTGCCCAGCTCCTCGTCCATCAACCCGCCGATGTCGTTGTCCGTGCGGACGCGGCGCTCCTCCTTCACCACCTCGCGCTCGGAGGCGAGCATGGCGTCGGAGATGCGCAGCGAGCGCATGCGGTCCGACTCCAGGTCCAGCACCGTCTCCAGCGCGTCGGACGCGAAGTCGTCGTAGTACACCGTCATGTCGTGCGACGTGTACGCGTTGGAGCTGCCGCCGTTGGACTCCAGCGTCTTGTCGAACATCTTGGGGCCGTACTTCTTCGCCCCGTTGAACATCATGTGCTCGAACAGGTGGCTGATGCCGGTGATGCCGGGCCGCTCGTTGCGGCTGCCCACCTTGAAGAACGTGTAGAGGCTGACCACGGGCGCCAGGTGGTTCTCCAGCAGACGCACCTGGAGACCATTGGGCAGCGTGGCCTCGTGGACGTCGAACAGGGACTGGAGGGCGGGGTCCGCGGCGCGGGCGGGAGCCTTCTTCGGGGAAGCCTTGCGCATAGGACCCCACCGTATACACGGCGCGGCTACAGGTCCACGACACCCTCACGCAGGGCCAGCACCACCGCCTCCACATGGGAGTTGACGCCCATCTTCCGGTAGATATGCGACAGGTGCGTGCGCACCGTGCGCCGCTCCAGGGTCATCACCTGCCCCACCTCCGCGTTGGACAGGCCCTTGGCCACGTAGCGCAGCACATCGAACTCCGTGGGCGACAGGCCCCACGGGTTGTTCTCCTTCTTCTCCGGCGTCGCGGGCTTCGCCTGCACGGACTGGAAGTAGTTCCAGAAGCGGCGGGCGATGATGGGCTCCAGGACGGTGCCGCCCTCCATCACCTCCTGGATGCCGGAGCGGATCTTCTCCGGACCCACCCGCTTCACCAGGTAGCCGGAGGCCCCCGCCTGGATGGCCTCGTAGACCTTCTGCTCGTCGTCGAACGAGGTGAGGATGAGGATCTCCACCTCGGGAGCGCGGCGCTTCACCCGCTGCGTCACCTGGATGCCGTTGATGCCGGGCAGCTCCAGGTCGAGCAGCACCAGCTGCGGCCGAAGCTGGACGATGTCCTCGACCGCCGCCTCGCCCTCCTGGCTGCTGCCGACGACGACCAGCTCCTCGAAGGTGCTCAGCACCTTCAGCAGGTTCTTGAGCAGCTGGGGTTGATCCTCGACGACGAAGATGCGGGTCGGTTCCATGGTCACCGCCGACGGAAGCTGGGCACGTTGACTTGTCGGAGCTTGCCCTTCTCGATGCGCAGCTCCAGCTGCTGGCGCTCCCCGGTCGAGATGGCCACCAGCATGATGCTGCGCACCCCGACACGGACGGGGAAGCGCGTCAGGGGCGTGCTGCGCGCGACGAGCGCCCCGTCGATGTAGACGCGGGCTGGCACGTTGGCCTCGACGGTGAGGAAGCCGCGCTGGTTCTTCGGCGGGGGCCGTGACGCGCTCAGCGGCTCCTCCTCGCCCCCCGCGGCCTCCTCCGCCCGCGCTTCGGCCTGGGCCCGGGATTGCGCGGGGGTGGGCGGCGGGCGAATGGCCTCGGGTGGAGGGGGCGGCACCGGGGCCAGCTCCGGCATCGGCGCGTCGTCCAGGGCCGTGTCGTCGTCGGAGCCCCCCAGCTTCCAGGCGGCGATGGCGAAGGAGATGAAGCCCACCAGGGCGATGGCCCCGGCGATGGCGACCAGCATGCCCCGGCGGCCCTGGATGCGGCGGACCTCGTGGTCCGTGGTGGTGCCCCCGGGTCGGGACGGCAGCGCGGCGGCCGGCAGCGCGGGCGCGGAGGGAGGCGGCATCGCGATGTCTTCGCGGGGCCGGGCCACTGGCGCCACGGCGGGCATCGGATCCGGCAGCGTGCGGGAGCGGTCCACGGGGGGCGCCGCGCGCTTGGCGGCGGCCCGGGCGGCGGCGCGACGTCCCACGACGGAGAACTCCTCGTCGTCGTCCGGTGGCGGCGCGGGCGAGGAGAAGTCCTCCACCACGCGCAGCCGGGGATTGCGGCCTGGAGGCTTCGCGGCGCCCTGCCCCGCTCCCGCGCCCTGCCCCTGCTGGCGGCGGGGCTTGGGCGGCGCGGCGCCAGGGGGCGCATCCCAGCCCTGCGCCAGGCCGGCGGCCAGCTGCGTCCCCTCTCCCTCCGTGGGGGGCGAGGGCTGGGGCGCGCGGGTGCTGGCATGCGAGGGCGCGATGTCCGGCTCGTAGTCCTGCGGGCGATAGTCCTCGAAGGCGGGGCCGGCGGCCTCCTGCGTCTCCGCGTTGGCCTCCTCCTCCGTCAGGGCGCGGCTGTAGGGCGCGCGCTGGACGATGGAGGCCTCCGGCTCCTCCGCGCCCAGGGCGTCCATCTCCGCGCCGGAGATGGGCTCCAGCGTGAAGGGCTCCTTGAAGACCGGAGGCGCCAGGCTGACGCTCATCTCGTTGGGGAACAGCTCGCCGACGAAGCGCCGCACGTCCTCCGCCGTCGGCATGCCACCGCTGGCGGAGAGGAAGTTGCGCAGCGCGTTCGCGAACTCCGCGCACGAGCGGAAGCGGCGGCCCGCGCTCGGGTCCAGGGCGCGGAGGATGAGCGGATCCAACCGGGCGTTGATGCGGCGATCCAACCGGCTGGGCGGAGGCAGCCCCTCGCTGCGGCGGGTGGACACGCCACCGCCGCCGGGCGCCACGGGCTCGCGCTGGGTGAGCAGCTCGTACGCGATGGCCCCCAGCGAGTACACGTCCGACTGCTCCGAGGGCGCGTCGCCCCGGGAGACCTCCGGCGCGCGATATGTCCCCCGCCCGCGCCCCGCGAAGGACTTGCGCAGCTGCGGGACGGCCGTGAGCGCGCGGATGGCGCCGAAGTCGCAGATGGCCGGCTGCCCCGAGCGGCCCAGCACCACGTTGCCCGGCGTGAGCGCGCCGTGGAGCACGCCCGCGTCGTGCGCCTGCTGCACGGCGTCGAGGAGCTGGATGATGATGTAGAGCGCCACGGCCGGCGGCAGCACCACGTCCTTCATGTGGAGCCGCTGGAGGGCGGTGCCCAGCAGGTGGCCGTCCAGGTCCTCCCGCACGACGGCCAGCCGCTGACGCACCACGCCGATGTCCACGACATGGAGGATGCCCGGGTGGCGCACGGGCTGGAGCAGGCGCGTCGTCTCGGCCAGGTCCAGGGCGTAGGTGGGGTCGGACGTCTTGGGGTGGAAGAGCTTCACCACCACGTCGCTGGAGGGGGCCAGGATGGCCTCGTACAGCTCGGCCAGCTCGCCGGACTCGATGCGACCCGTCAGTCGGTACGTGGCGCTCATCGCTTCTTTCGCGTCGGGCGGCGCCGGGTCAGGGCGGAAAAGACGAAGCCGCACCACACGCAGGACTCACCGCGTCGTCCCGGTGGCAGCTCGAGCGTGCATCCCGGGCAGCGGGGGCGCGCCCGCGCGGAGGGCGACGGAGGCCTGGCCGCCTGTCCGCGGGGGGTGGCGCGCGACGCGGCGGACACGACGCGCAGCCGCGCCTCCAGCCGCCGCACCCGGTCCTCCAGCGCGGCGATCCGGTGCGTCAGTCGGGCATGTGCGGCCTCGGAGGGCTCCGAGGCCTGGCGTCGGGCGGGCGAACGCATCGCGAAACGCGAGCGTGCCATGCCCCGACAGGGCCCTCAAGGACCGAGCCGCGCTCCCGGGCACGTGTTATGTGTTGACGTCCCGTGGCTCCAACCCTGTCCCCCTTCCGACCCATCCCGGGCGGGCCCGCGCCGGACCCGCTTCACGGGAGCTTTCGTTCGCCCCTCAACCGCGCGCGCGCCGAAGCGGCCGAGAAGCAGGCCCTGGCGCTCCTGGAGGACGAGAAGCTGGCGCGGCTGCTCGCCCTCTCGCGCGAGCCTCGAAGCGTCGTCCCGCGGGCCCGCGAGGTCTTCGTCAATCGCAACCTGCGCATGTCCGGCGTCGAGCTGATCGGCTTCGACATGGACTACACGCTGGCCATCTACCACATGCGCCGGCTGGAGCAGCTCTCGTTCGACATGACGCTGGCCAAGCTCATCAGCGAGTACCACTACCCTCCGCTGGTGGGCCACCTGCTCTACGACCACCACTTCGTGATGCGCGGGCTGGCGGTGGACCGCGTGAACGGCAACATCCTGAAGATGGACCGGTTCGGCCACGTGGGCCGCGCCTGGCACGGCCTGCGTCCGCTCAAGCCGGAGGTGTCGCGGGAGCTGTACCGCAACAAGCGGGTGCGGCTGCGCAACCCCCAGTTCGCGTGGAACGACACGCTGTTCGCCCTGCCGGAGACGTGCCTGTTCGCGGGCATCATCGAGCTGCTCGAGTCGCTCGGGCAGAAGGTCGACTACGGCAAGCTGTACGACGACATCCGCGAGGCCATCGACGCGGTGCACCGGGACAACTCGCTCAAGCGCGAGGTGCGCAAGGACCTGGGGCGCTACGTGTTCCAGGATCCGGAGCTGGGGCCCGCGCTGCACAAGCTGCGCTCGGGCGGCAAGCGGCTGTTCCTGCTCACCAACTCCGCGTGGGACTACACGGACGCGGTGATGAAGTACCTGCTCGATGGCCAGCTACCGGAGTACCCGAGCTGGAGGAACTACTTCGACGTGGTGGTGACGGCCGCGGGCAAGCCGGGCTTCTTCACCGACGGGCGCCCCTTCCTGGAGCTGGACGCGTCGACGGAGGAGGGCCGCCCCCTGGGCGAGGCCGCGTCGCTGGATCGGGGCAAGGTGTACTCGGGCGGCAACCTGGCCCGGTTCGAGGAGCTGACCGGCTACCGGGGCGAGCACATCCTCTACGTGGGCGACCACATCTACGGCGACATCCTCAAGTCCAAGAAGTCGTCGCTGTGGCGCACGTGCATGGTGGTGCAGGAGATCGAGGACGAGATCACCTACACGGCCACGCGGCAGGAGGAGATCGGCACGCTCACCCAGATGGAGGTCCTCCGCGAGCGCCTGGACGACGAGGTCAACCACCACAAGACGCTGCTCAACGTGCTGGAGCGGCGGCTGGAGCGCGAGCCGCTGACGGCGGACGAGCGCGCGGAGGCGGAGGACCAGCGGCGCCAGCTCAAGACGGAACTGGACCGGATGCGGCGGGCCTTGAAGGAGGCCACGGACATCGCGGACACGCTCGAGGAGGACGTCGAGGAGGGGTTCAACCCGTACTGGGGCCTGCTGTTCAAGGAGGGCACGGAGAACAGCCGCTTCGGGTACCAGGTGGAGCAGTACGCCTGCCTCTACACGAGCCGCGTCTCGAACTTCCTGCACCACTCGCCCATGCAGTACTACCGCTCGCCTCGGGACCTGATGCCGCACGAACAGGCGGGCGCGCTGACCGCGCGGCTGTCGCCGCTCGGTGGCGAGGGACCGCCCAAGGGCGCTGGCAAGGACTGACGAACCCGGGGGACACATGGACACGAGGACGTGGGGGGTGCTCGGCGCGATGGTGCTGTCGGCCTGCGCCTCGACGGGAGGGAGCGCCACCGGAATCCAGGTGGGGCCCCGCCCCTACTTCCTCGTGGAGCAGCTCGAGCCGGGACCGCTGAAGCAGCGGCTGCGGCGGTGCGCGGACGGCCCCTTCCGGCGCACGACGTTCTCCATCGGACACCGGGGCGCGCCGCTCCAGTTCCCCGAGCACACGCGGGAGTCCTACGAGGCGGCCGCGCGCATGGGGGCCGGCGTCCTGGAGTGCGACGTCACCTTCACGAAGGACCGCCAGCTGGTGTGCCGCCATTCCCAGTGCGACCTGCACACCACCACCAACATCCTCGCGATTCCCGAGCTGGCGGCGAAGTGCGCGAAGCCCTTCGAGCCCGCGGACCCGGCGACGGGCCGGCCCGCGTCGGCCCGGTGCTGCACGAGCGACGTGACGCTCGCGGAGTTCAAGCGGCTGTGCGGGAAGATGGACGCCGCGGACCCGGCGGCCACCACGGTGGAGCAGTACCTGCGAGGAACACCCGACTGGCGGACGGACCTGTATTCGACGTGCGGCACCCTCCTGTCCCACCAGGAGAGCATCGCGCTCTTCCGGAGCCTGGGGACGAAGTTCACCCCGGAGCTCAAGGCCCCCAGCGTGCCCATGCCCTACGAGGGCGACTACACGCAGGTCGCCTACGCGCAACAGCTCGTCGACGAGTACACGCGGGCCGGAGTCCCTCCGGAGGACGTGTGGCCCCAGTCCTTCCAGCTCGACGACGTGAAGTACTGGCTCCAGCACGCGCCACGCTTCGGACGGCAGGCGGTCTTCCTCGATGAACGCGATGACCTGCCCGGCTCGCGCTTCGACCCCGACGACCCGTCGACCTGGGAGCCGAGCATGGAGGCCCTCGCCGCGTCGGGGGTGCGCATCATCGCCCCGCCCATCTACGTGCTCCTCAAGCTGGACGCCGAGGGCCGCATCGTCCCCTCCGCCTACGCGAGGCACGCGCGCGCCGCGGGCCTGGACCTCATCACCTGGTCCTTCGAGCGCGAGGGCCCCCTGCCTCCCGGCGGGGGCTACTACTTCCAGTCCATCGCCCCGGCGCTGAAGCGCGACGGGGACGTCCTGGTGGCGCTGGACGTCCTCGCCCGGGACGTGGGCGTGGTCGGCGTCTTCAGCGACTGGCCCGGCACGGTGACGTACTACGCGAGCTGCATGGGTCGGGACTGAGCACGCCGCGGCCTCACGGCGCCGGGGGCAGCGCGGCCACCCGCCCCCAGACGACGTCCGCGAAGCGCGACAGGGGCTCCTCGGTGAGCCCGAGCTTGCGCAGGTCGTCCGTGTACTTCGCGCCCTTCACCACCACCCAGCGACGCGCCACGCGCCGCCCCTCGGCGAGCGTCTCGGGCGTCAGCGGGGCATGCTCGGCGAAGCGCCGCAGCACCTCGAAGGCCGGCTGCGCCTTGCGGGGCTTCGCGAACATCGGGTCGAAGAAGACGACGTCGAAGGCCCCCGAGGGCAGCGTCCGCAGGTACTCCCGCGCGTCCGCGTGCACCACCTCGACGGCGCACGAGTCCTCGCCCCGCGCGTAACGCCGCAACCCCTCGCCCGCGACCACGCACAGGGGCAGGCTCCGCTCCAGCCCCACCACGCGCCCCGCCGGCCCCACCGCGAGCGACGCCACCAGCGCGTCCTGCCCCAGGCCCAGGGTGCAGTCGAGCACGGAGTCTCCGGGACGAAGCTCCGCCACCCGAACAAAGGTGTCCGGCTCCCCTGCCCGCACCCGCATCCGCCGCAGGTGGGCCATGCCGGCGTGGAACCCGAACGAGCCCTCGGGCTCCCACAACGTCACACCATCCCCACCCACCACCAGCAACGCCTCCACCCGCGTCCCCAGCCACGGCGCCACGGACTCCTTTGCTCGTCGGGGGAGGAATGGCAGCCCCCAGCGGGCGGCGACGGCGCGCGCCTCTCGCGTCTGGGCGTCATCCACCTTGGTGCTGGTCGTCACCGCCAGGGGTACGGGGCTCATGAGCGCCGCGCATCCTGCCCGAGCACGTGCTCAACGCAATGCATCAACACACAAGCCCGAATCGCCGAGACTGTCTGGAAATCAACGGTAGTAGCCCAATTTTCCGAACATCATAGGAATTCTTGTTCGCGCGGCCTAAACCTCTACTTCCTTCGAATGGTGGAGAAAGCAGGCTCCACCAGGCGGAGGGTCCCCCTGGAGAGAACGCATGCGCAACAGAGCAGCAGGAATGTCAGTGGCATTGCTGTTGGCGGTCCTCGCGAGCAGCGCCGCGTCGGCCGCGACCTATGGCGTCCAGCCGTCGGGCTCGTCCGCCATCTTCTTCATCGACACCTCGTCGTGGGCCGACCTCCACTACAAGGTCAACGACGGGCAGCAGCTCAACGTCCGCATGGCCCTCGTCAATGGCCGCAACGAGTACACCGTGACGGGACTCGCGGCGGGCCAATACGTGGACTACTTCTTCACGTATTGGGACGTGGCCTGCAATTGCGCCTACGACACCCCGTGGCAGCGCTACACCCACGCCGGCACGCAGCAACCCGACGCGGGCACGGGCACGCCGGACTCGGGGACGGGAACGCCCGACGCCGGTCCCTCGCCGGACGTGGGCAACATCGTCCCCCTCTTCAACAGCGGCACCGCGTTGGAGCCGGCGACGACACAGGACATCGGCACGGCCATCGTCACGCGCGTGGGCGACCGGGTCCGCGACCGGCACGCGCGCGAGTCGCAGTACCAGGCATACGACCACTACCTGGCGCGCTACTTCGAGAACCGCACCTTCTGGTTGGAGATCATCGACGAGGTGGCCAAGGGCGGCACCACCATCCGCGTCAACCTCAACACGGTGTATCCGCACGACGGCACCAACTTCCGCGCCTTCTTCCGCGGCATCAACACCGTGGCCGAGTACTTCCACAACGGCACGTTCGAGCGGGTGAACGACTACCTCTACACGGCGAGCGTCAACTACAACGCCAAGGAGGGCCGGGCCATCCGCGTGGGAGACCGGATGGAGATCGAGGCGGGCGTGTTCCTGCGTCAGCCGGTGGAGGGGCGCTTCAACTACTACGGCCGGGCGCTGCTCTACATCGTCGGCTCGCCGGGCATCGTCCCGTTCGAGGGCCAGGGCTCGCTGCTCGATTCCTTCCCCCTGCCCGAAGCGGGCTGGACGGGCGGGCGCACCACGCTGAACTACCCGTACTCCAACGAGCCGCGGAACCGATTCCTGCAGATGGCGCTGAACATCGCCCCCGTCAACGCGCAGCCGTTCGTCGAGGGCCGCCGGCTGCACCACACGGACTTCGGGGACGGCAGCCACTCGGAGCCCGGCAACCCGCTCTTCACCCAGCACGCGAACAAGCTGGGGCCGAACTACATCTCGCGCTCCTGTATCTCCTGCCACGTCCAGAACGGCCGCGGGCTGCCCCCGGCGGTGAACACCACCCTGGGCAACTACGTGGTGAAGGTGGGCCGGGTGAGCGGCACGACGGTGACGGCGGATCCGTTCCTCGGCTTCCGGCTCCAGCCGCGCAGCACCAGCGGCACGCCCGAAGCGGACGCGCGCATCGCGAGCTGGACGACGAGCACCGGCACCTTCGCGGACGGCACCTCCTACGAGCTGCGCCGCCCCAACTACCAGTTCCTCAACGTCGTCCCGACGAACCACTCCGCGCGCATCTCCCCGCAGCTGGTGGGCCTGGGCCTGCTGGAGGCCCTCCCGGAGACGGCCATCGCCGCGCTCGCGGACCCCAATGACGCCAATGGCGACGGCATCTCCGGGAAGATGCACGCCGTCATCGACCCGGAGACGGGCCAGACGCGCCTGGGCCGCTTCGGCTGGAAGGCCGGCATCGCCCGGCTGAAGCACCAGGTGGCCGAGGCCCTCAACCGGGACATCGGCGTCACCAACGCCGTCTTCCCGACGCTCGACTGCGGCCCGTCCCAGCAGGGGTGCTCGGGCGCGAGCCAGGAGCTGGGCAACGCGGAGCTGGACAAGATGGTGCGCTACGTGGCCCTGCTGGGCATCCCGGCCCGGAGGGACCTGCGCGACGCGCAGGCCCTGCGCGGCGAGACGCTGTTCCAGAGCGCCGGCTGCGCGAAGTGCCACACCGCCACGCTGACGACCAGCGCCTACCACCCGAACGCCGAGCTGCGCGGGCAGGTCATCCACCCGTACACGGACCTGCTGCTGCACGACATGGGCGCCGGCCTGGCCGACAACCTGCCGGAGGGCAACGCGCTCGGCTCCGAGTGGCGCACCCCGCCGCTGTGGGGCATCGGCCTGACGGCGGGGGTCAGCGGCGGCGAGGCGTACCTGCACGATGGTCGCGCCCGCAGCCTCACGGAGGCCATCCTCTGGCACGGAGGCGAGGGACAGGCCGCGCGCAACGCCTTCGCGGCCATGAGCGCCACGGACCGCGCCGCGCTGCTGCGCTTCCTGCAGTCGCTGTAGTCGGGACGGCGGAGGCGTGCGTCACCCCGCTCGGGGAGTCCCCACGAGGGCTCCCCGGGCGCGGGCCCTGGCTCAGGAGGCCGACGCGTCGACCGCCTGGAGCTTGCGGCCGCCCTGCATGATGGCGACGGTGACGGACTGGTTCCGGCCGTTGCGCTTGGAGTGGTAGAGGCACTGGTCGGCCAGGTCGATGAGCTGCTGCTTCTCCATCCCGTTGTCGGGGAAGGTGGCGATGCCCAGCGACATGGTGATCTTCAGCGGCCCCATCTCCGTCTGGAAGGTCTCCGCCTTCACGGCCTCGCGGATGCGCTCGGAGATGGTGAAGGCGCCCTTGGCGTCCGTCTCCGGCATGATGATGACGAACTCCTCGCCGCCGTAGCGCGCCACCACGTCCGTGTCGCGGGCCAGCGACTTGATGATGCGCGCCACGCCCTTGAGCACCTGGTCTCCCGTCGGGTGGCCGTAGGTGTCGTTGACGCTCTTGAAGTGGTCCACGTCCGTGAGGACCACGGAGCACTTGCGCTGGTAGCGCCGCGCCTGGGCGAGGATCTCGTCCGCCTTCGCCTGGAAGGTGCGGTGGTTGAACAGGCCGGTGAGGCCGTCCGTCGTCGCCATCCGCTCCATCTGCTCGTAGAGCTGCGCGCGCAACACCGCCTGCGCGGCCTGGATGGCGATGACCTCGATCATCCGCAGCACGTCCTGCTCGAAGTTCGCCTTCTTGCGCGAGCCCGCCACCAGCGTGCCCAGGATGCGGTCGCCCGCCACCAGCGGGAAGATCTTCAGCGCGCCGAGCCCGCGGATCTGCGTCTCGTCGTCGAAGATGATTTGCCGGTCCATCGCCTTCAGGTCACGCCCCGGCAGCGGCGCGCCGTAGCGCACCACGTTGGCGACCAGCCCGTTGTTGTCCGGGAACGAGCGCCCCTCCAGCGCCTTGCCCTGCGCCGTCACGCCCGTCATGCGCACCACCCGGTGCATGCGCTTGCCGTCCACCTCGGACACCAGCGTCACCGCGCAGAAGTCCAGCCCCGCCAGCTGCCGCGTGCTCTCCAGCACCGCCACGAACACCTGCTCGGGGCTGCCCGCGCGGTTGAGCTCCTCGATGGCGCGGAAGAACCGGTCCTTCTCGTCGCGCGTCTTGCGGATGTAGTTCATCACCCGCTCGACCTCGATGGAGCGCAGCACCTCGCCCGCGATGGTCGTCAGCAGCTTCTCGTCCTGGTCGCTGAACGGCTCGTTCGCCACCTTGTCCGCCACCAGCACGCCGCGCACCAGGCCGCTGCCCTCGATGATGGGCACCGCCAGCAGCGCCTGCACCGTCGGGCCGCCGCTCTCGTAGTACGTGACGCCCTTGAGCCCCTGGGGCGAGTTCATCCGCACCGGCGCGCGGCGCTTGAGCACCCCGCCGATGATGCCCTCCCCCGCCCCGAAGCGATCCCGATGGACGCGGTCGGAGACGGAGCGGCAGTCGTAGAGCTTGAGGCTGCGGTCGTCGGAGGCGAGCAGGAAGGCCGCGCAGGTGTGCGTGCGCAGCCCCGTCTCGGCGATCTCCAGGGCGGCCTGCACCGCGCCCTCGATCTCCTTCACCGAGGCCACCAGCCACTTCTCGTCCGAGCTCATCCCGCTGAAGCTGTCCTGCGTCCCGGAGCTGACCAGGCGGAAGGTGCGCGCGCGCTCCTCCACCTCGCGGATGCGCTTCTGCACCGCGTCGCTCTCCGCGCGGCGGGCCACCGCGATGCGCGAGGCCAGCACCAGGTGGTACGCCCCCGCGAACAACGCGAGGAAGGCCGAGTGCGTGAAGAAGCTCGCCGCGTTCGTCACGGGGCCACCCAGCGTCACCAGCGCGTCGAACACCAGCGCCACGCCCAGCAGCGTCAGGCCCGCGTTGCGCGGCAGGAAGGCGACGAGGAACGCCATCAACAGGTAGACGATGGGGAACAGCTCCCCTCCCCCGATGGCCACCACGATGAAGGCCGCGGCGATGAGCCCGCCGCCCAGCTCCAGGTCGTCGCGCAGGTCGATGACCGCGCCCACCGAGCCGCGCATGGCCCGGCGCCACCCCGCCACGCCGATGCCCACCAGCAGCACCAGCACCAGCGAGGCCTCCGTCCACCCCAGCGTGTGCAGGCCGCGGAAGCCCCCGCGCGCCAGGTGGATGAACGTCGCCAGCGCGGCCGCCGGCGGAATGAGCCTCACGGCGTGACGCAGCAACCTTCCGGGCGACGGAATCGAGGTCAGCGACGTCATGGAGACTCCAGATGGAAGACGAGCTCACCCGGCTTCACGTAGCCGAGCTCCTCCCGCACGGCCCGCTCGAGGGCCGCGGGGTCCTTGCGCAGGGCGTTGATCTCCTGGCGCAGCGCTTCGTTCTGCTGGGCCAGGGACTGGTTGCGCGCCTGGAGCGCGTCCACGTCCTGCCGCAACGCGAGATACCGGCGGAAGCCCTTGGCGTCCGCCACCGACAGCAGGCTCAAGGCCCCCGCCACACCCACCGACACCATCAGGAGCTTTCGCCTCGCCGTCATGAACGCCGCCGACGGTACCAGCGACCCTCGACGCCGCAAGAAATCCGCTCCAGACCTGTAGCACGCCCCGAGCGACGGTCGGACGCGTCAGTCCTGGCCGAGCAGCTTCTCGATGGCCTTCGCCACGTCGTCGTGGCCCTCGACTCCCTCCCACGCCGCCACCGCGCGACCGCGGCGATCCAGGAGGACGGTGCTGGGCAGCGCCTTGATGGGGCCGAACGCGCTGCGCCCGTCCCGCATCCAGTCGGTCGCCACCAGCACCGGATAGTTCGGCGCGTAGTGGGCCGCGAACGGCGCGAGCACCTTGGCGCCCTCCAGGTCCATCCCCACCGACACCACCTGGAACCCGCGCGCGCCGTACTCCTTCTGCAGCGCCTCCAGTGTCGGGATGTCCGCCAGGCACGGGAAGCACCACGTCGCGAAGAACGAGACGAGCACCACCTTGCCCGACAGCGCGCGGACGTCGTGGCGCGTCGGCCCCACGACGGGGAGGGCCAGGGATTGGAGGAAGGCCGGCCCCACGTCCACCGGCCGCGTCCCCCGGCAGCCGGCCAGCGCCAGCCACGCCAGGAGGGCGCCGGACGCCAGACGTCGGGCCAGGGCGCTCATGCCTCGGGAGCGGGCCGGCCGCCGCTGCGCTGACAGTCCCGACACAGGCCGTACAGCTCCATCTTGTGGGACGTCACCGTGAAGCCGTGCTTGCGCGCCACCGCGTCCTGCATCGCCTCGATGCGGTCGTTCTCGAACTCGACGATGGTGCCACAGCGGGTGCAGATGAGGTGGTCGTGGTGCTCCCGGCCGGCCGCCGCCTCGTAGCGCGTCTGCCCGTCGCCGAAGTTGCGAGCATGGGCCAGGCCGCACTCGTTGAGGAGCTTCATGGTGCGATACACGGTGGCGACGGACACCTTCGCGTCCTGCTCGCGCACCTTGTTCCAGAGCTCCTCCACCGAGAGGTGGCCTCCCACGGAGAAGAAGGTATCGATGATGAGGCTGCGCTGGCGCGTGCTCTTCAGCCCGTGCTGGGCCATGTATCGCGCGAGCACCTCGTCCTTGGAGTCGTCTTCGTGGCCCTGCATGGAAATCCCTCGGTAGGGGGCCCACCCTGTCCTGGCCCGCCGCTCCTGTTGTAACCCGCGCCCCGGTCGCGCGCGCTCCCCGCCGTTTCCCCCCGGCCCGGTCATCCTCGAAGTAAAACCTCAGCGATGACTGTTGGACTCCGGACGCGGGGCCTCTGATACCCCCGACCGTCGCGGCCCGCAACGTCCTGCAGCCGGCTTCGACGGGGGCTCGGTCCCCCGCCCGCCTCGCTTCTCGACTTGCAACCGCCGCTGGCTGTTTAGATTGGGGGCGGTCTGGCTCATTGACACCTGTCTGGCCGCGAAGATAGAGGCATCCGCCCTCGTAAACGAGCATTTTTCGGCGACTTTCCATGACCAGCCCCTGGCAGAGAAGACGACAGCCCGACGACGTTCCAACTCCCGTGGCGGTGGCCGTCTCGGACTACTGCCGGCGCGCCAAGGCACCGGCGCCCGCACCGGAGGTTCGCGAGGCCCTCGCCCTGGTGGCCGAGGCCGAGGACTTCCGCGTGCGCGCCCTGACCGACGCGGAGCCGGAGACCTCCCCCCTGGGGCCCTTCGCCGTGGTCGACATCCTCCAGGGGACGCCCCCCGCGCTCGCCGCCCAGCGGCAGGCCTGCGGCTACTATGACGTGGTGCGTGAACTCGCCCACGTGCGGGAGCTGAAGACGCCGCCCCCCGCGCCGGCCGTCGATCCGTCCATCCCCACCTTCGCGACCCCACCGGCCGCCCCGAAGGCCGCGACCAAGGCGGGGAAGAAGGCGGACAGCGAGGCCTCCGTCCTGGAGCGCATCGCGCCGAAGAAGCGTCAGGCAGTGGACGAAGAGACGACCGCGCCCCCGGAGGCGGAGGAGCCCAGCCAGTTCCTGCGCAGGGACCTGCCCCGCCCCCGCGGCCGCTTCACCCGCGTGGAGGCCCCTCGGACGCCGTTCGTGGAGCTGACGCGCGCCGCCGGCAAGGAGACGCTGGAGGCCGCGCTCGCGGGCTCCGAGCACCGCTTCGCCCTGCTGCGCAACCTGTCGCACCGCTTCAACGGCTCCCGCGGCGACCTCTCCCTGGTCGACCTGGAGACGGTGCTGCGCGATCATGGCCTGCTCGACGCCCTCAAGGAGAAGGAGCGGCTGCAGCTCGTGGACGCCTACACCACCCAGCGCGGAGCGACCGGGCGGGTGGCCTGGGCCCTGGGCGTGAGCCCCCCGGAGCTCCAGCGGCTCGTCTCCGCCGCGGGGCTGGTCGAGGAAGTGGAGGCCCTGCGCGAGCGGTTCCGTCGCGAGGCCCTGGCCACGCCCCACCTGACGCATCGGCTGGATCTGCTGGGGCGCGAGAAGTACCTGGCCGACCTGGGCATCCAGCGGAAGTTCGCGGACGCCCTGCGCAAGGAGCTCGAGCGCCTGCTGCGCGACGAACTGTCGAGCGCCAGCGATCTGCACGGGCTGGCCGACGCCGTGGGCCGCAAGTACGGCGCGCCCAGCGAACTGGTCTTCCGCGCCATCGAGCGCCTGGGACTGGCCGAGGGGCTGCGCAAGCAGCTCCGCGCGTCCGTCCCGACATCAACACCCTGAAGAGGCACGACAACCATGCCCATCTACGAGTACGCCTGCCAGAGCTGTGGAAAGACGATCGACGTCCTCCAGAAGATCTCCGACCCCACGCCCGCCGCCTGCACCGCCTGCGGGGCCCAGGGCTCGCTGACCAAGGTCGTCAGCCGCTCCAGCTTCCACCTCAAGGGCGGCGGCTGGTACTCCGACCTGTACAGCTCCACCAAGAAGGACGGGGGCTCGTCCTCCTCCAGCTCCAGCGGCTCCTCGAGCAGCAGCACCTCCAGCGCCAGCTCGTCGAGCACCAGCTCCAGCACGTCTTCGTCCACGGCGAGCGCCTCCGGCGACAAGTCGTAGGATGTAGTCAGGCGCGCGGAGGGCGCTGAAAATTCGCGCGGGGTCCGGGAGCGGCGCACACTCGTCTCCCGTGCCCTTCCCGCCCTCCAAGCGACCCCCTCGCCACTGCGCGCTGTGCGGCCATCCCGAGCTGACGGATGCACGCGGCCTGGGGCGCTTCCTGCTGGTCCCGGATCCCCATGGCCGAGGTCCCGTCTGTCCGCCCCAGCGAGGGTGCCGGGGAGGCAAGCGCGAGGCGGAGGCCTCTCCGCTGACGCAGGCGTCCCGCTGAGCTAAGCAGGCACGACCGCGCGCGCTTCGCGCCGGAGGTGCCATGACGCTCGCCCCACGCCCCCTCTTCCTCTCGACCTTCCTGCTGCTGGCCGCCCTCGCCTCGGGCTGCGCCAGCTACACCCGCATGGCGCCGGAGTCCCGCGCCTCGCTCCAGCGGACGCTGACCGGACCGGACGCCGAGCAGTTCCTGCGCGTCTCCGCCCACGTCACGCCCTTCTTCGGAGACGGCTCCAAGCGGCTGCTCACGCCGTACGCCCCGGAGGACCTGCGCCTGCTGGACGACAGCGGCGGCAAGCCCATCAACCCCGGCCCCGTGGAGACCACGCTGCCCGTGGGCACGAAGCTGCGCATCACCAAGGTGGAGTTCCCCACCGCGTGGGTGGTGGCCGAGCGCGTCCTCTACACGCCGCGCACGTGGCCCTGGGTGTACCTGGCCCGGGAGGACGCGCCGAACGGGCCGCCCCTCATCCTCGTGCTGCCGCCCAACCTGGAGCAGCCGGACGACTTCCGCGCGGAGCTGGAGAAGTACCTGTCGCCCCAGGGCCTGACGGCCCAGTTGGAGGCGCTCGCCGCGCCGGTGCGCGAGGCCGTCCTGGCCAAGAAGCTGGTGGCCAACATGTCCGCGGACGCCGTGCGCATGGCCTGGGGTCCGCCGGAGGTGGTGCGCCGCACGCTGGAGGGCACCGCGAAGAACGAGGAGTGGACGTACCCGGGAGGCCGCCGCAAGGCGTTCCTCACGGACGGGCGCCTGGCGCGCGCGGAGGAAGCCGGTACGTCCGTGCTGCCGTAGCGGGGAAGACCCCTACCGCTGGCGGCGGCGACGCTTGCCACCGCCGCCCTGCTTGCGCGCCGCCTGGGCCTCGCCCGGGCGCGTGAGCCGGGGGAGCTCGCCGGCCATCACCGGCCAGAACTCGCCCTTGAGCAGCTCCGCCACCAGCTGCGCCTGCGACTCCACCGGGCGCTTGAAGAACGTGGCGCCCCGCCCCACCTCGTCGAGCGAGCCGCGCGCGTCGCTCCCGCCGGTGCAGGGCAGCTTCAGCGCCTCCGCGGCCTCCACGGCCAGGTCGTTGGCGGTCTGCTTCACGCGGGCGTTGTACCCCTCCACCGCGCTGAGCACGTTGAGGGAGCGGACATAGTCCATGGCGGGGTTGGGGAAGTCCCGGTCGAAGGGCCGGGCCGCGACGATGGCGGCGCCCAGGGCCTTCACCTTGGGAAGACACTCCGCCGCGCTCCAGGGTTTCTCGCGGTTGCTGCCCCACATCTGCACCGGCTCCGGGGCCAGCTCCGGCTTCGGGAAGAAGCACAGGTACTGCCCCCGGTCCGTCACCAGCTCCAGCCCGACGAAGACCTTGAGCTTCGCCTTCGCGCCGATCTCGAACAGCTCGTCGCACCCGTCCTGGGTGTTCGTCTCGGTGAAGGCCACTCCGTCCAGGCCGAACAGCGCGGCGCGCTCCAGGACGGCGCGAGGATCCAGCTCGCAGCCCTTGGAGAGGTGGGAATGGGCGTGCAGGTCGATGAGCATGGGCGTCGCTCCCTAACAGGCTCCCCCCGGAGCTGTCGAGTCCGCGATGCCCCGCCCCGGGTCGCTCAGGCGAACGCGTAGGACTGGAAGGTCCCCTGCTTGGCCTGCGTGTTCTTCTCCTCGTACGTGCGGATGAGGTAGCCCATCAGCATCAACGAGGACGTGTTCTCCAGCACCCGCGAAGGATCCTTCGAGATGAGGTTGGCGCTGTAGTTCAGGAAGAACTGCGCCAACTCCTCTCCCGCCTCCTTGACGATGAGCGCGTTGAGCGCAGTGGGCTCCATCGTCCGGATGGTGTTGATGAAATCGACCGCGAGGTCCTTCTTGGTCTTCACGTCCACGAGCCTCCCCCTTCCCCTTCCCCAGCACGCGCCGCCACTCGTGGCCCCTGCCCCGAGCGCCCCCAGCTTCAGGTGCGACCTGACCAATCTAGGCACGCCGCCGTTGGTGCAAACCCCCGTCGTGCGTCGATCAACGCCCTACCCGACAGGAAGCCGGGTTTTTGACACCTCTGAACACCCCATGCGATAACGCCCCCTTGTCCTGTGTCGGGACCGCACAAGGAGTGGCAGGCGATGTTCACGGGCGTGAAGGTCTTCTCCGCCACCAAGGCGAAGGAGCGCGAGGAGCTGGGTGAGAACGTCACCCGTTGGATGAAGAGCAACGCGGATCTGGAGATCGTCGATCGCGTGATCTGCCAGTCATCCGACAACGAATTCCACTGCTACACCCTCGTGCTCTTCTACCGGCACGGGAAGACGCAGCAGCCGTAGCCCTCCAGGGCAGCGGAAAAGAGAAGGGGGCGGCCCCTCCCCTTCCACCATCCCCCGGTCGTCACTCCGTGCGGGGCACGTAGACAGCGACGCTGCGCGGCTCGACGACCATCACGGTCTCCGCCCCGGCCAGCTGGAGCGTCCCACCGCTGAAGACGTCCTCGTACGTCGCGGCGCTGCCCGCCAGGCTCCCCAGCATCTCCACCACCACCGGGCGCGCGACGTCCCCGCGGTTGATGGCCACGACGGCCCCCCGCCCATCCGGCAGCGAGCGCTGGAAGATGTACAGGTCCTTCTCGATGCGCAGCGTGTGCCGCGCGCCCGTCTGCAATGCCGGGTGCGCCAGCCGCGCCTGGCCCAGGACCCGGACGTGGTTCAACAGCCCCCGCTCCAGCTCCGTCAGCTCGTTCCCGAAGCGCATCAACCGGCGGTTGTCCGGGTCGCCCGCACCGGGCAGGCCCACCTCGTCGCCGTAATAGACGAGCGGCACGCCCGGCTGGGTCAGCAGGAAGGTGAAGGCGTACTTCGCCTTCTCGAACGCCGCCGCGTCCGTCACCGTCGCCGGCGGACGCCCCGCTCCCCAGGGATCACTCCCCTCGCCCTGCAGCTGGCCGGACGCCTGGGACATGAAGCGCGCCACGTCGTGGTTGCCGATGAACGGCGAGTTGAGCGTGCCGGGCGCGTAGAACACCTCGTTCTCCCGCACCGCCTGGTCCACGCGCTCCAGCCCCTGTCCATCCGCGAACGCCTCGCGCAGCGGCCAGTACAGCGGGAAGTCGAACTGCCCATCCAGCTCACGAGGGCCGACGTAGCGCGCGATCTGCGAGCGCCCATCCGTCCCCACGAACGTCTCGCCCACCAGGTAGAACTCCGTGCCTGTCATCGCGGTGATGTCGCGCAGGCGGCCGCGCAGGGTGCGGCCCGCCACCTGCTCCATGTGCTTCACCGCGTCCATGCGGAAGCCATCGAAGTCCGCGGCCTCCAGCCACCACAGCGTGTCGGAGACGAACTGGTCCACCATGGGCGACGAGCGCCAGTCGTAGTCCGGCAGGTAGTCCGTGAACTTGCAGGTGAGGCGCTTGACCTCCCAGTCGCAATCCGCGGTGCCGCACACGCAGCTGGCCGCCGTGTTGAACCAGCCGTCGTCGCGGTGGGTGGTCCAGTACGGGTGCTCCTGATGGACGTGGTTGAGCACCAGGTCGGCGATGACGCGGATGCCCCGCTTGTGCGCGGCGGCCGTGAGGGCGCGCAGCTCCTCGAGCGAGCCGAAGCGGTGCTGCGTCTCCCGGGGCTTGGAGGGCCAGTAGCCGTGGTAGCCGGCGTAGTACTTTCCGCCCGTCCCGATGAAGCGCCCCTCCGGGTTCTGGTCCACCGGGGAGATCCACAGCGTCTTCACCCCCAGGGCGTCGAAGTAGCCGTCCTCGAGCTTCTCCGTGATGCCGGCGAAGTCACCGCCCAGGTAGTTCGCGATGGGGTCCACGTCCGCCACTGGCCCGTCGTTCTCCGCGCGGGCATTGCGGAAGCGGTCCGTGAAGGCGAAGTACATGAGCCCCGATTCCCAGCGGAACCGCTCGGGCTCCACCCAGAACGGCAGGTAGAGGGGCTCGGCGGCGCGGCCGGCCGCGTCCATGGCCACCACCTTCACGTGGTGCTTGCCCTTCTCCAGCCCCTGCGCGCTCAGGTGGAAGCGCCCGGTGCTGGCGTCGAACGCGTCCTCCTGGGGGACGCCGTCCAGCGACAGCGCCACCTTCTCGCGGTCCGGCCCGGCCTCGTCCACGCCATCCACGTAGTCGACCGCCACCTCCAGCGAGCCATCGGGCGTCACGGAGAAGCCCCGCAGCTCCAGGACCGGCTGGCGGCAGTCGGGCACCCTCAGGCGCGAATACTCCTCCGCGCGGACCCAGCGGGAGTACGGGTTCTGCGGGTCCATCAGCTCACTCTTGCCCACGACGAAGCGGTAGCCGTAGTCGCGCGGCTCCAGCCCATCGAGGCGCAGGGTGTAGACGCCGTCACCCCGGTCCTTCATCTCCAGCCGCTCGGACGCGAAGCCATTCCATTCGCCCGAGACGAAGACGGGGACGTCCAGCGACTGCTGGGGCGCGTACGTCAGCGCCACCTCACAGGTCCGGACGGAGACGGTGTCCTCGGAGTCACCACAGGCGGAGGCCAGCAGCAGCGCGGAGAGCGCGACGGTTCGAGAGGTGCGGAGGTGCGCCATGCGGCTGCCTTTCTACGGGAGGCGCCCGGGCTTTTCCAAGCCCCCGGGCGCGGGCGGAATGACTTGGCGTGTCGTACCCCTCTGGGGACTGGCCAACATCCCCGGGGCCTCTCGTACCGGAGGGCCACCCGCCGGGAAGGCCCGATGCCATAGGTAGGGTCTGCCGGCGAACCGCGCGCACGACTGGGTTCCACACCCCGCCTCTCCCGTCCCCTCCCTCCCAGGAGCCTCCATGGGTCCGTCCCGTCTGTCGCTGCGTCTTCTCGTGGTCTGTCTGTCCCTGCTGGCGGGGGGCGCGTGGGCCTCCAGCCACCGCGAGGCCCCGCTCATCAGCAACGACCCGGCGGCCGACGGCACCGACCTCTATGCCTGGAAGCAGGGCGCCAACCTGGTGCTGGTCGCCAACTACTACCCCATCGGCATCCCGTACGGCGGGCCGAACTACTACCTGTTCGACGACAACGTCCTCTACGAAATCCAGATCGACCAGACCGGGGATGGGGCGCCGGACGTCCGCTACCAGTTCCGCTTCCGCACCCAGCTGCGCCAGAGCGCGCTGCCCACGGTGAGCAACTCCGCCGGCTACAACGCCTACAAGGACTCGTTCCTCTATGCGTTCGCGGGGGTCCGGTCCGCCACCGCGCCGGAGATCCTCCGCTTCCAGACGTACACGCTGACGCGCATCGCCAGCGGAGGACAACAGCAGGTCATCGTCCGGGACGCCCCGGTGGCGCCCAACAACGTGGGGCGGCTGACGACGCCGGGCTATCCCCAGACCGATGGCACGACGGCGCTGGACCCCATCACCCAGAGCGCCATCCAGGCCGGCACCGGCACGGCCTCCGCCTACAAGGTCTTCGCCGGCCCCCGGGACGACCCCTTCTTCGTGAACCTCTCGAAGACCTTCGACTTCCTCAACTACGACGGACAGCCGAACCGGGACGACCTGGCGGGCCTCAACGTCCTGTCGCTCGTCATCGAGGCGCCGCTGACGGAGTTCAGCTCGCCGCACCTGGGCATCTGGACCACCGCGAGCCGGCCCAAGGTGACCACCCGCCGCGCGGACGGCGGGGTGGACACCTCCGGCGCCTGGGTCCAGGTGTCGCGCCTGGGCAATCCCCTGGTCAACGAGGTCGTCATCCCGCTGAAGTTCAAGGACCTCTTCAATGCCTCCAAGCCCCAGAACGACCTGAAGACGCCGACCATCGTCGCCATCGTCACCAACCCCGAGCTGCCCCAGCTGCTCCAGGCCAAGGGCTTCATCCCGCTGGCCCCTCCGGCGCCGCGCACGGACCTCGTCGCCCTCTTCACGCGCAACACCAACGGCGCCTCCACGGGGGAGATGCTCCACATCGACACCAGCAAGGCCTCCGCCTTCCCCAACGGGCGTCAGCTCACCGACGACGTGACGGACGTGGCGCTCAAGGCCGTGGGGGGCGCGTTCTTCACCACCTTCGCGGACGGGGGGCCCGCCACCCTGCCGGACGGCGGCACCTTCGCCGCGGCCGCCGCGAACCTCGGCGACGGCGTCGCCGCCAACGACGTGCCCTTCCTCGCCGTCTTCCCCTACCTCGCCCCGCCCCACTCCGGCGACCCGACCCCCTGAGGCTCCGGACATGGCCGCTCCACGACTCATGGCCGTGGGTGTCGCCCTCGCGGCCGTCGCCGCGGGTGGGCTCGTGCGGTGGTTCGCGGGAGCCTCGCACGAGCCCCCACCGCACGAGGGCCCCGCGCCCCTCATCCGCCTGGAGCAGGCCGCCCGGGAGGACGACGCCAATGCCCAGGCCCGCCTCGCCATGGCCTGGATGGGCGAGGCGAAGCGCACGGGAGAGTCCCGCTTCGTCGAGCGCGCCCGGCTCGCGGCCCGCCGCGCGCTGCTGGTGGACCCCGAGCAGGTGGAGGCGTTGAAGGTGGAGTTGCTCATCCTCCACCAGGGCCACCAGTTCCAGGCCCTGCGCGAAGCGGCGCTCGGTCTGACGCGGGAGCATCCGCACGACGCCTTCTTCCATGGGCTGCTCGGCGACGCGCTCATGGAGCTCGGGCGCTATGACGAAGCGGCGGCGGCCTACCAGCGGATGATGGACTTGAAGCCCTCGCACGCCACCTACACGCGCGTGGGCTATCTGCGGCTGCTGGAGGGGGACGTGGAGGGCGCCATCTCCGTCCTGAAGCTCGCGGCCTCCTCGGCGGACCCCATGGACGACGACACCGTGGCCCGGGCCCTGTGCGAGTTGGGCGACGCGTTCCTCGCCCAGGGCTCGCCCGATGTCGCCTTCGACTACTTCACCGTCGCCCTGTCCCGTCGCCCCGGGTTGGATCGGGCGCATGTGGGCCGGGGACACGTGCTCCGCGCGCGAGGCGATGACGCCGCCGCGGCCGACGAGTTCCGGGCCGCCGTGGCCGCGCGCCCCCTGGCCACCCACCACGCCCTCCTCGCCGAGGCCCTGGAGGCGCAGGGCCTCAAAGCCCAGGCCCAGGTGGAATATGGCAGGGCGCTCGCGAGCGCCTCGCGCGAGGACGACCGGGAGCACGCGCGCCTCCTGCTGGACCTGGGACGGGACGCGGCGCGGGCCGAGCAGCTCGCGCGACGGGAGCACGAACGGCGGCAGGATGTCTTCACCCAGGCCGTGCTCGCCCAGGCGCTGCTCGCCGTCGGAAAGGTGGACGAGGCGCGCGCCATGGCCCGGTCCGCCATGCGCCTGGGCACGCCGAGCGCCCGGATCGCCTATGTCGCGGGCCTCGTGGCGGCGGCCACCGGCGACCCGGAGACGGCGCGCCAGCAGCTCACCGCGGCACTCCAGGGAATCCCTCGCCTGTCGCCACGACAGGCGGCCCGGGCTCGGAACCTGCTCGCGGCGGAGACGGCCCCCCGCGCAGGACAGCCGAGCCCTTGAGCGGGAGGGGCGCCACCGTCGTCACGGCACATCGTGACTGCGCAGCTCCTGCTCGTACTTGTACTTGGAGAGCTCGCGGATGACCTCTCCCGCTTGGGGATGGATGAAGCCAGGCGGCAGGGTGTCGAGGAAGAGCTGATAGTGGTCGGCCCCTTCGTCGAGCCGCCCGAGCCTGGCCGCGGTCTTCCCCAGCAACAGATGACATTCGAAGTGCTTGGGCTCCATGGCGACACACTCGCGGAGCCGGACGCGCGCGGCCTCCAGTTGATTGGCACGGGACAGTTGTCGGGCCTGCTCCAGCGCCAGATCGCCTCGCGTTGGAGGCGGCTTGGACTCTTCGGAGGCGGCCTGATGGGCGGCGGCGGACGGGTCGGGTCTGGGGGCGGCACGCGAACCGGCGGCGGCCGAGGCTGCGGCCCGGGTGCGCTTCGATTCGATGTGGAGCGTCATCGCCCCTTCGTTGTCCGACAGGTCATTGTCGACGAAGCCACACCGCAACCCCTGCAACCCGGTGACCCGGAAGGGAGGGCGCCCCCGGAGCAGGAGGAAGCGCTGCGCCTTCTCGGGTCCGATGTACGAGCCCTCACGGGTGACGGGCATCTCCTGGAGACAGGCCACCATGCCGACGGGACCATGCGCGCGCCCCCGCGTGAAGGCGCCATCGCCCACGTTCTCCACGGACAGGAAGTACTCCTCCGCGGGGTCCATCCCCTGGATGAGGAAGGCGCGGTCCACCTGCGTCGTCATCCGCTCCGGATGCACCGTGATGCGGCGGGCCTCCTTCGTCAGGCCGTGTGTCACGGTGACGACGCGCTCCGGGAGATCGACCTTCGTCGTCTCGGCCCCCACGGTGAAGAACAACACCCCCGTGGCTCCCTGGAAGGCTTCGCCCCGGCGACTGAGCAGCCCCAGCGAGACGTCCGCCGAGAAGTCCGGCCCGGTGAAGAGATAGAAGAGCTGCGGCTGCGGCTTGTTGCGCTCGGAGGCGGCCGACACCGGCAGCTCCTGGATGCGATAGCTCGCCCGGGGGTCCAGGCTCGCCATGCCGGCGAGCCCCTCCGAGACCTTGAAGACGTCGCGCTTCGCCTCGAGCTGGACGAACTCCACAGGCATCGACGCGGAAGCGGGGCGTTCGGGCGCGGGCTCGACGGGCTTCGCGGCGCTGGCCCCCGTCATCGGAGCCTTGAGCGCCCCTGGACCCTGCCCCTCCAGGGACGGCTTGCCGATGGGAGGACGGGACCCCGCTGTCGCTTCGCTCTGTTCGCGAGGCGCCCAGTCCGGCTTGAGCTTGCTGAAGGACGACCACAGCATCCAGCCCAGCACCAGCAGCCCGCCCGCGACCACCGCGTGGTGCAGCGAGAAGCGCAGCCCACCCCGTTCGATGAAGTTGCCGCGATCCGGCGAGTTGCCGCCCTCTTCCCCCTCCTCCTCGTCGACCGCGCCCTCCTCCCGCTGCGCACCGCGCGTCTCCGCCTGCTGCGTCCGAGGAGTCTCGTCGAGCTGGGGGAGGACCTCCGTGGGCTTGGGGAGATTCGTGGTGGCGCGCCAGACGGACAGCTCCTCGACGAACGAGGAGGGGACCTTCGTATCCCTGCCCAGCTCCCGCAGGTCCTCGCGGAACAGCTCGCGCAGCAGGAACCCCGCGGACATGGCGGAGAAGCGTGGCGCGGCCTTGAAGAGGAACCCCGCGAGCGCATCCGCGAAGGCATGGGCGGACTCGAAGCGCTCCTCCTTGTTCAGGGCGAGTGCCTTCTGGAGGATGGCATCCAACCGGGCGGGAAGATCCTGCTTCAAGTCCCGCGCGCGAGGAAGGGCCACGCGGTTGTGCAGCTTGTGCATCACCACGTACTCGGGCCCCTCCAATGGCAAGCGCCCGCAGAGCATCTCGAAGAGCACCACGCCGGTCGCCCAGACATCCGTGCGCGCGTCGACCTCTTCTCCCCGCGCCTGCTCGGGCGAGAAGAAGAGGTACTTCCCCTTCACCACTCCCGGGGCGGTGTCGAAGCTGCGCAGCGAGCGCGCCTTGGCGATGCCGAAGTCGACGATCTTGATCTGCCCCTCGTAGCTGATGAGCACGTTGTCCGGAGAGATGTCCCGGTGGACGATGCCCAGGGGGGCTCCCGCGTCATCGACCCGCGTGTGGGCGTAGTGCAATCCCCGGCACATCTCCAAGGCGATGTACGTGGCGATGGGGACCGGCAGGCTGGCGTACCCCGAGCGCAAGGCGCGCTTCATCACGCGGTGGAGCGGCTGGCCGTCCACGAACTCCATCGCGAGGAAATACTCACCATCCACCTCTCCGAAATCGAAGACCTGGGCGATGGCGCCATGCGACAGCGTGGCGGAGATGCGCGCCTCGCTGATGAACATGGAGGTGAACGCCTCGTCGTCGGCGTACTCCGGCAGGACCTTCTTGATGAGCACGGGCTTGGTGACGCCCGCGGCCCCCTTGAGCTGGGCCCGCCACGTCTCGGCCATTCCCCCCCGGCCGATACGCGTCTGGAGCTTGTACCGTCCGAACTGTCCGCCCTGCTCGTTGGCCATTGAACTGAATGTAACACAGCCACACCGACGCCATCCGCTCCCGGGTCAGCGGGTACCGGCATGCCCCTCGTCGTATCGCTTGAGCAGATCCTTCACGGGCGGCGTCTGCTCATGATTGGGATGGTGTCTGACAAAGGCCCGATAGCGGATGATGGCCTCCTCATTGGAGCCGAGCCGCGCCAGCATGATGGCGGAGAGCAACAGGCATTCCGCGTGGTTGGGGACGATGGACAGACAGTCCTCGGCCAGGAGGAAGGCGTCGCGGGACTCATCTGGCTTCGCGGACTTCGCCAGCCGCCGAGCCATCATCTCGAGCCGCCCGGCCTCCCGGAGCTGTTCCTCGGACGGAGGCGGCGGGGGCGCGGCCTCCCTTCCCCGACGAGGCCCCAACGACACCGACTCCGGACGAGGGGTGACGCGAACGGTCATCGCGCCCGAATTGCCCTCGGGGGTGTCATCGATGAAGCCACAGCGCAGCGCGCTCACGCCTCGGACCCGGACCTCCTGCCCCGAGGCCAGCTCGAACTGGACCTGTCGCTCCGGATAGACAGGCACGTCGCGGGCCTCTGGCCGCGCGGGTGCGGGCTCGCGGTCGTCCTGGGCGCAGACGACGCGGGCGATCTCCCCGAGCTCCTGCCCCCAGAGGAACGCCGCCTGCTTCGTGCGGCTGAGCGACAGTCCATAGGTCTGCCTCGGGTCGAGCCCCTTCAGCAGGAAGGCCTGTGACGGCACGACCCGTCGCGAGTCGGGCTTGAAAACGATGCGGCGAACCATGCCCGCACCAACCCGGCTCAGCTGGAAGGTCCGCTCGGGCTGACCTTCGTCGATGGGCGCGCCGACGACGAAGAGGGCGAGACGGGTGGCGCCCTGGAATGAAACGCGACGACGAGACACCACCCCTACCCGGGCATCGGCTTGGAGCTTCTTGCCGGTGGCGAGGAAGAAGACGGGAGACAGGCGGCGCGGCGACGGCTCGAGGACCCCGGTGGGGCTCACCGCGCCCTCGCGTTGCGTCACCTCCTCGAGGTGATAGGTCGCCGCGGGGTCCAGGTCCTTCACCTCGGTCAGTGAGTCGGGAACGAGGATCACGTCTCGCGTGGCGTCGAGCGTGAAAGTCGAGACCGCGGGGAACTCGGCCGTCGCGAACGACGGGGCCGGGGTGTCCGTCCCGGGGGACGCGGTCGAGCGCTCTCGCGACGCCCCCTCCTCTTTCGTGCCCTGGGGAGTGACCGCTGGCGGGCCCACGTCCTCCGGGGGAGGCGTTCGTGTCTCGGACGCGAACATCCCCGTGGCCCAGGGGACGGCCACGAGCGCCACGAGCAACACCACCCCGCCCCCCACGGCGAGCCACGGCCTCCTTCGCTCGACACGCGGGAGCAGCTCCGTGGAGGCGACGTATCCGGACAGACCGGGGACGATCACCGTGGGAGCCATGTTGGGATCCCTGCTCGGCTTCAGGGACAGCGTGTCCCCGTCCAGCGGAGGTGGCTCCGGAGGGGGCGTGCGCGGAGGGGGCGTCTTGCGACGCGGTGGTTCGGTCGAGGGAGCCCCGGAGGCCCGCTTCTGCCATCGCGCCAGTTCGTCCTTGAAGGACGGGGGCACGGACAGCTCCCGCCCATCGACGTTGAGCTCCTCGCGGAACAGCTCTCGCAGCAGGTGCGCCAGACTCAAGGAGGAGAAGCGTGGGTCGATGGAGAAGAGGAAACCCGCGAGCGCGTCCCCGAAGGCATGGGCGGAGTCGTAACGCTCCCCCACGTCGACCGCGAGCGCCTTCATGACGATGGCGTTCAACTCCGGAGGGACGCCCCGGGAGACATCGCGTGGACTGGGGAATTCACCATGCGCCATGCGCATCATCACCGTCGCCTGGCCTCCGGCGACCGGCATCTGCCCGCACAGCATCTCGTAGAGCACGAGCCCCGTGGCCCACACGTCCGTGCGCGCATCCACCTCCTTGCCCCGTGCCTGCTCCGGCGAGAAGTAGAGGTACTTGCCCCGCACGATTCCCGGCTCGGTGTCGAAGGTGCGCTGCATGCGCGCCTTGGCGATGCCGAAGTCGACGATCTTGACCTGCCCTTCGTAGCTGATGAGCACGTTGTCCGGGGAGATGTCCCGGTGCACGATGCCCAGCGGCGCGCCCTTCTCATCCGTGCGTTGGTGGGCGTAGTGCAGCCCCCGGCACATCTCCAGGGCGATGAACACGGCCACGGGGGCGGGCAGGGATTGGAGGCCCGTCCGAAGCGCGCGCTTGAGGATGCGATGGAGCGGCTGTCCATCGACCAGCTCCATCGCGAGGAAGTACTGACCGTCCACCTGCCCGAAGTCGAAGACCTGCGCGATGTTCCCGTGCGACAGCGTCGTGGAGATCCGCGCCTCGCGGATGAACATGGAGATGAACGCGTCGTCGTTGGCGAACTCCGGCAACACCTTCTTGATGAGGACGGGCTTGGTGACGCCCGCCGCGCCCACCAGGCGCGCACGCCACGTCTCCGCCATTCCGCCCCGGCCCAGCTCGGCCAGCAGTTCGTAGCGCCCGAAGCTCATCCCAGGTCCGTTGCTCATGCGCGCGTCCGTGCCACGTCAGAAGCCATCGCCCGCCGCGTTCGACCTCGCTCCTCGCGCGCGGTCATCGCGCGGCCTCGTACTCCGCGACCAGCTTCTCGACCCTCGCGGCGTGGGGGTGGTTCGGCGCGAGCTCCACGAAGCGCCGATAGTGGGTGGCGGCTTCCGAGGTGCGCTCCAAGAGCGCCAACGCGGCCCCCAGGAACAGATGGCATTCCGGTGCGCTCGGATAGCGCTCCAAACACGTCTCCCCCTCTTCCACCGCGACGGTGGCTCTCTTCTCCCTGAGCGCCGCCCGCATCGCCTCGACGTGAGACTGGACGCTCTGGGCTCTCTTCTCGGACGTGCGTCTCGTCCCAATCGGGGCGAGCATGCCCTTGTCCTCATCCCCCTTCTCGCTGAGCGACTCTGGGGGCGGAGGCCGGGTCTCGGAGACTTGAACGGTGTCACTCACCGCGCGCAGATAGTCATCGAGGAGCAAGACGGTCAGGTGGGCGTGTTCAGGCTTGCGCGGAACCTCCTTGAAGCGGCGCAATCGCCGGTCACCCTCTTCGACCCGCCCCAGGCGGGCAAGACTCGCCGCCGAAAGCAGGAGGCACGTGGAGTGGTCGGGCTCGTTGTCGAGACACCGCTCCGCCTCCGAATGCGCCTCCGCGAACTTCCGGTCGACGTAGTGGACCCGCGCCTGCGCCAGACGCTCGGCGGTCTGGGTCTTCCGCTCGGAGGGCGAGAGGGGGCGAGGATCGCCGGACGTCGCGGCCCGCTCGGCCCGGTTCGTGTCGACGATGGGCGTCGCGGGAGGGACGAATGGAGGCAGCGTCCGTTCGGTCGACCCTGTCGCCAGGACCCACAGCAGCAGGCCCGTCCCCACGGAGCCAGCGCCCAGGAGCCACCCGATTCTCCCCGTCCCCCGTGCTGGCTCCGGATCGAGCGCCGACTCCGTGATGGAAGACTCACGCCCGGTCGAGATGCGGCCCCCTGTCTCCCGTCCGGGGAGGGGCGCGGTGGGCGGCCCTTGAGCCTCCCAGGACGCCACGTTCGGGGCGAGGGGCTTGTGGGGACCCTGCGGCTTCAGGGCCGGCACGCTGGCCGTCCCGGTCTGCCAGAGGGTCAGCTCCTCGATGAACGACTGGGGCACCGACAGCTCTCGCCCTTCCTCCGCGAGGACGGGCTGGAACAGGGTACGGACGAGGTAGGCCAGGTTCATCGGGGAGAACCGTGGCGCGAACGAATACAGGAACGCGGCGAGCGAATCCCCAAAGGCATTCGCTGACTCGAAGCGCCCTTCCAGACTCACCGACAGCGCCCTCATCACGATTTCGTTGAGCGCCGAGGGGATCTCCTTGCGGACCTCCTTCGGCGACGGGAACTCCCCGTGCGCCATCCGCATCATCACCGCCGTCTGGCCTCCCTCCACGGGCATCTGTCCGCACAGCAGTTCGTACAACACCAGCCCCGTGGCCCAGACGTCCGTCCGAGCATCCACCTCCTTGCCCCGCGCCTGCTCCGGCGAGAAGTAGAGGAACTTCCCCTTCACCACCCCGGGCTCGGTGTCGAAGTTCCGCTGCATGCGCGCCTTGGCGATGCCGAAGTCGACGATCTTGACCTGGCCCTCGTAGCTGATGAGCACGTTGTCCGGAGAGATGTCCCGGTGGACGATGCCCAGGGGCATTCCCTTGTCGTCCGTCCGCGTGTGCGCGTAGTGCAGCCCCCGGCACATCTCCAGGACGATGTAGACGGCCAAGGGAATCGGCAGGGTCTGCAGCCCCGTCTTCTGCGCCCGCCTCAGCACCCGGTGCAACGGCTGCCCGTCCACCAGCTCCATCGCCAGGTAGTACTGCCCATCCACCCGCCCGAAGTCGAACACCTGCGCGATGTTCCCGTGCGACAGCGTCGCGGAGATGCGCGCCTCGCTGATGAACATGGAGATGAACGCGTCGTCGTTGGCGAACTCCGGCAACACCTTCTTGATGAGCACGGACTTGGACACACCAGCGTCGCCCACCCACCGGGCGCGCCACGTCTCCGCCATTCCGCCTCGCCCCAGGGGCGACACCAGTTCGTACCGGCCGAATGCCTTCACGGGTTCGTTGCTCATTCGGGTGGTCTCCTCACGGATGTGCCTGGTCGTAATCCCTGAGCAGCCCACGCACCATTTCGCGCCTGGGGTCATTGGGCGGCGCGAACTCCACGAAGCGTTGGTAGGATGTGTATGCCTCCTCGGGGCGCGCATTCCTGGCCAGCGCCGACCCGAGGAGCAGATGGCATTCCGCTTCGGCTGGAGACTGCTCCACGCACCTCTTCCCGATCTCCACCGCGCGTTCATACCGGCGGGCCCTGATCAACCTGCCCATCTCTTCGATCATCTTCCCGATGGCAAGCCTGTCGACAGGCGGACGCGGAGTGGCGCGAACCCCCTCGGACGGGTCGGCTCGCGCTCCCTCTGAAGGCGGCGCGGGTGGCTCCGCCGGCCCCCCCGCGTCCACGATGGCGGGCACCACGGGAGTCAAGGCATGGAGCGAGGGTGAGGGCTCGGACTCGATGTCATGGATGATCGCGGCTCCGCCCAGCAGGGCGGCCACGGCGACGCCCACTCCAAGCAGCTGGCCGCCGCGCCATGAGTCGGGTGGATTCCCGCCCGTCACGACGGGCAGCTCACGCAAGGTCGTGGACGGCCGCTCGGCCCCGCGTGCGGGACTCGGAGCCGTTGGCGCTTCCTCCGCCTCCGCTCCAAGCTCGATGCGCTCCGGCAGGAGCTTGCGCGAGCCTTGTGGCTTGACCGCGGGCATGGCCGCCGTCCCCGTCCGCCACAAGGCCAGCTCCTCGATGAACGACTGGGGCACCGCCAGCTCCCGCCCCTCCACCGCGATGTCTCCCCGGAACAACACCCGGATGAGGTAGGCCAGGTTCATCGGGGAGAACCGTGGCGCGAACGAATACAGGAACGCGGCGAGCGAATCCCCAAAGGCATTCGCTGACTCGAAACGCCCTTCCAGGCTCACCGACAGCGCCCGCATCACGATTTCATTCAGCGCCGAGGGGATCTCCTTGCGGACCTCCCTTGGCGAAGGGAACTCCCCGTGCGCCATCCGCATCATCACCGACGCCTGCGTCCCCTCCACCGGCATCTGCCCGCACAGCAGCTCGTACAACACCAACCCCGTGGCCCACACGTCCGTGCGCGCATCCACTTCCCTGCCCCGCGCCTGCTCCGGCGAGAAGTAGAGGAACTTCCCCTTCACCACCCCGGGCTCGGTGCTGAAGTTGCGCTGCATCCGCGCCTTGGCGATGCCGAAGTCGACGATCTTGACCTGGCCCTCGTAGCTGATGAGCACGTTGTCCGGAGAGATGTCCCGGTGAACGATGCCCAGCGGCTGTCCCCTGTCGTCCGTCCGCGTGTGCGCGTAGAACAGCCCCCGGCACATCTCCAGGACGATGTAGACCGCGAGCGGGATGGGAAACGCCTGCAGCCCCGTCTTCTGCGCCCGCTTCAGCACCCGGTGCAACGGCTGCCCATCCACCAACTCCATCGCCAGGTAGTACTGCCCATCCACCCGCCCGAAGTCGAACACCTGCGCGATGTTCCCGTGCGACAACGTCGCGGAGATACGCGCCTCGCTGATGAACATGGAGATGAACGCGTCGTCATTGGCGAACTGCGGCAACACCTTCTTGATGAGGACGGACTTGGACACGCCAGCGTCGCCCACCCAGCGGGCGCGCCACGTCTCCGCCATTCCCCCCCGACCAAGCCATGAAACCAGCTCGTATCGGCCGAACCTGTCACCGGGTTGCAAGGCCATAGCTTTCCGGACCCTACCGCAAGTTCATGATGGGCCGAACTTCCGGGGTCTTCAGCGTGCTATGTTGCGAACCGTGGCACGTATGGGTGACGAGGACGGGGACGAGGCGCTGGTCCGCACCGATGCACTGCCAGCGCTCCGGAGCCTGAACGTCCGGGTGAAGCTGGCGGTGTTGTCGGGGCCGGATTCCGGCAAGGTGTACCCTCTTGCGCCGGGGCGGTACCGCCTGGGCTCCGAGGCGACGGCGGACATCGTCCTGCCAGACAGGGCCGTCTCCCGCCAGCACCTCATCCTCGAGGTGAGGGAGAACGGCGTCCGGGCCGTGGACCCCGGCTCCCGCAATGGCTCCTACTGCGAGGGCATGCGCTTCTCGGAGCTGGAGGTACGCCCCGGGGCGGTCCTGACCCTGGGGACCACGGAGCTGAAGCTCGTGCCCGAGGGAGAGCGGAGCCGCGCCCTGCCCTTGTCCTCTCGCAACAGCTTTGGCGGGCTGGTGGGCAACAGCCGGCGCATGCGCGAGGTCTTCACCCTCCTCGAGCGGCTGGCCCAGGGCGAGTCGGACGTCCTCATCCAGGGCGAGACGGGCACGGGTAAGGAGCTGTGCGCGGAGGCCATCCACCTGCACAGTCCACGCGCCAAGGGCCCGTTCGTCATCGCGGACCTCGCGGGCATCGCGCCGCAGCTGCTGGAGAGCGAGCTGTTCGGCCATGTGAAGGGCGCCTTCACCGGCGCGCATGGTGATCGCGCGGGCGCCTTCGAGCGCGCCCACGGGGGCACCCTCTTCCTCGACGAGGTGGGCGAGCTGCCCCTGGAGGTCCAGCCCCGGCTGCTGCGGGCCCTGGAGCGACGGCAGGTGAAGCGCGTGGGCGCCAATGACTACCGCACCTTCAACGTGCGCGTGGTGGCCGCCACGCACCAGGACCTGGAGGGCGCGGTCGCGCAGGGCCGCTTCCGCGGCGACCTGTTCCACCGGCTCGCGGTGTTGCGCGCGGAGCTCCCTCCGCTGAGGGAGCGGCCCGACGACATCCCGCTCCTCATCGACACCGTGCTGTCGCGTCTGGGAAAGCCGCCCAGCGCCCTGTCGGACACGACGCGCGTGTTGCTGGCGCAGTACCCGTGGCCCGGCAACGTGCGCGAGCTGCGCAACGTGGTGGACCGGGTGGTGAACCTCGGCGAGGAGGCGCTGCCGGACATCCCGGACGTGCCCGCGCCCTCCAGCCCGAGGCCCCCGGCCTCGAACGAGGATCCGGAGTCGACGCTGTCGCTCAAGCTCGACCTGCCCTTCAAGGAAGCGAAGGAGCAGCTCATCGACGGGTTCGAGCGCGACTACCTCCGCAACCTCGTCGAGCGCTGCGAGGGCAACCTGTCGCGCGCCGCGCGCGAGGCGGCGATCGACCGCGTCTACTTGCGCAAGCTCCTGCGCAAGCACGGCCTGGACGCCGGCGGCTCCTGACGCCCGGGGCGACGAGGCGCGGCCCCGTTGCCCTCCCGCTCGCACAGTACGAAGGCGCCTCGCCATGAGTGAGGTCCCGTGGCCGATGGGCGCAAACGAGAGTCCTCTCGGCGAAACGGCCCACACGGCTACTCGGGCCCATTCCCCTGGAGCAGACACCCCATGTCGATTCCTTCACGTCGTCGAGCGGCTCTCGCCGCGACACTCGCGCTCGCCCTCGCCACGCTGGTGGGCTGTGGCGGCAATGATGGCAAGGTCACCGTCCTCATGACGGATGCTCCGGGTGACGACATCCAGACCGCCGTCGTCACCATCTCGGAGATCTACCTCCAGGGCGGAGACGAGGGCGGCCGTGTCGTGCTGCGCTCCGAACCCGCGACGGTCAGCCTCCTGGACCTGGCCAACTCCACCGCGGAGCTCGTATCCGAGGCCGAGGTCCCGAACGGCGATTACTCCGAGCTGCGCTTCGTCATCACCGGCGGCTATGTGGAGGCGAAGAACGCGGACGGCACGACGTCCATCTTCGCCACGTCGAATGACTACGCCGGCCTGCCCGCGGGCGCCGTCGTCGCCGGCCAGCTCCACATGCCCAGCTATGGCAGCTCCGGGCTCAAGGTGAAGTTCGCCGAGACGCTCACCATCGAGGGCGAGCAGAAGATCCTCCTCGTCGACTTCGACGTGGCGCAGAGCTTCGGCAAGGAGGCCGGTGGCTCCGGCAAGTGGGTGATGAGCCCGGTCATCAAGGCCGCGGAAATCACCGCCTCCGCGAGCGTCCACGTCACCGCCACGCTGGGCGAGGGCGTGACGCTCCCCAGCCTCGAGGGCCACGCCCTGACGCTCGCGGACGTCAACGCCGTGCTCGTCAACGCCGAGGGCAGCCGGGAGCCGCAGCCCCTGACGGACGTGGACGGCGACGGGACCTTCGAGGCCACCTTCAAGTTCCTCATCCCCGGCACCTTCCAGGTCGAACTCGAGGGGCCGGCGGGCGTCGTCCTCACCACCACCCCTGGACAGCCCGCGTCCATCCAGCTGGCCTCGGGCAAGGATCAAACCCAGGCCTTCGTCGTCACGAGCGTCCAGACGCCCTGACATCGCCCCAGGTTTCCAACCACCCGCCCACCTCGACCTCCGCCGCCGCGCGGGGAATGCCCGAGCGGAGGTCGTGGTCGCGTGGCCGGGGGACGGGATGCCGGGTCCTCTCCACGCGGGTCCCTGATGGTGGGGACCTGGTGTTGACGCTGGGGTTGGCGCGGGGCCAGCTCCACAGGCGAGGCGTCGGGATGAAGTCTCCCGGCGCCTCGTTTTTTCGTTCCACGCCCGGCGTGCTCAGTAGACGACGAGCGGCTGCGGCGCGTGGTAGCTGACGATGGTCAGCACGGGGATGCGCGGCGCCTCTGCGTCGTCGTCCGCGCCTCCCGACGTGAGCCGCACGCCATCGAAGCGAGCCAGGAAGACGTAGTCCCTGCGCGTCTCCAGGAACGGGTCCGCCTTGGCCAGACGCCCCAGCGCCTCGCGCCCCGTCTCGTCGGAGATGTTGTCGAAGTTGCGCTGCGTCACGGAGAAGTCGCTGCGCTCGCGCGTCACCAGGTTGCCGCCCAGCCGCCCAGGCCCGGTCAGCTGCGTCTGCCCACCCAGGTCTCCGGAGGAGGACGTGGTGGTGTCGATCCGCTCGCCGTACCCCACCGGCGCGCTCGTCTCCACCGAAGTGAGGGTGTGCTCCACCAGCCACACGGTGGGGCGCTCGCCCTCCACCCGCTGGTCCGCCACCTGCGCGCGCACCAGGACGTAGCGACCCTTGTACGTGTCGGGGCGATCCACCGCCGAGGCCAGGGAGAAGATGGGGATCTTCTTCTCCTGGAGGTACGGCAGCTCGCCGTTCACGCTGCCGCCACGCTGGGCCACGACCCTCGCGATGAGCGAGGCGGCCTCCGGCCGCGTGCGCAGCTCCTCCGTCCACGCGGAGCCGAGCAGCGCGCGAATCTGGGTGAAGGGCGTCAGCTCGATGCACGCCTTGAGCGCGGCCCAGGCTTCCTCTCGCGACTCGGGCTGGATGCGCCGCGCGGCGGCCTCGCAGAGCGCCGGGTTGGGATTGCGCGCGACGAACGCCTTCGGGTCCTCGGAGACGCGCGGCGGCGGCGGCGACGGGGCCTCCACGACGCGCGGAGGCATCTCGTCGCGAGCGGGCGCCTCCGACCAGGACACGTGGGAGTGCGAGGCGCCACAGCCCGCGGAGACGAGCGAGCCGAGGACGACCCAGGGGGAGAGCGACCGGGTGGGACGGAGCATGGAGGCGGACTCCTAGAGCGAAGCGGAACCGGAGCGCGACGTGCGCTCGGGCGGGGTGGACGAGGTGCGGGAGCTGCTCGCCTCGGTCGAGGGCAGCACCATGGAGCACGCCGACTCGCAGCGCTCGTTGAGGCACGCCAGCGTCGCGGGCGTGGCCACCTGGCGGGCGAGGTCCGCGAAGCAGCGGTCCCCCGTCCCCGGACAGCCGTTGCGCGCGGCGCACTCGCAACACGGCGCGGCCACGGACGCCATCAGCTGGACGTCCTGGAGCACGCCGGACAGCGCGCGGTAGCACGCGCGGGCCTGCGCCACGAAGCGCCCCTTCGCGTCGACGACGGGCGCGGTGCCGCGCAGGCCACACTGCTCGACCGCGGCGACGTAGCGACGCTCACACAGGGACGTCAGCGCCGCGTCCACCCGGCCCTCGCGCGCGTTGCTCACCGCCTCCGAACACAGGAGGTTGGAGATGTCCTTGAGCAGCTTGCGGTTGGCGGAGTCCTGCTGCGCGTTCGGCGTCGAGGAGGCGACCGTGTCCGATTCGAAGACACACTCCTTGCCCTCTCGCAGGGTGTCGACGGTGCACGCCCACGCGGTGGGCGTCTCGTCCGCCAGCGGAGGCGCCGCGAGCGAGTCGGGGGAAAGAGGGGGCGTCGTGCCATCGGGAGCCGCGCCCAGGAGGAGGAGGGAGACGAGGATCGCCTTCATGGACGTGACAGGTTAGGCCGTTGCCTCCCGCCACACAAACCCGCTCACGACGCAGTGTTCCACGGCGGTCTCACGTCCTCGGGGATGTCGGCCCACCGGCATCCGCGGGCTCGTCGCATCACCCCACGGGTCCGAAGTGTCCTGTGTCACGCGCCCGCGCCCCACCCGTGGGACGCAGACCGCTGTCCGGTCGTCATCCCCCCGCGCCCGCGCGCCCAGCGTCCCCTCACCCCGGAGGTCGGATCCGGCGATGGCGTGGTGTCTCCAGGGGAAGGTCACGCGCGCCTCGCGCCACGTCCGGGCGCTTCCGGGCCCGCGCTCGCGGCGACCGCTCCCCGGGGCGCCCGTCGGTGAGCACCTGGTAGCCGAGGAGCAGCGAACCGGCCACCGCGCAGACGAGCGCGGCGATGAGCACGAAGCGGGAGAGGTGTCCCTGTCGCGCTGCGAGCGTGAGCACCGCGGCGAGCGCGACGAGGAACACCGAGCACAGGGCGAGCACCCGTCGTGGGAAGCGGGGCGTGCCCATCCCCGACGTGCGTGGCATGGACGGTTCGGCTGGCATGACGCGGGCCTCCTCGTCTCGACTCGACCGGACACATCGCGCTCGGTACCACATCGGGCGCGCGGCCCGCCCCTCCTGCGGCGCGGCGTCAGCCAGGGGAACCTCCCTTCAACGTCAGGCGAGTCCTGTTCGCGCGCAATGGGCCGGACGCGGCCTGGAGCGCGAGCCCCTTGCATGCCCGACGTGGGGGCTGGGATGGTGGCGCTCCCATGAGCACGCGCATCCACCTCGACTGTGGCCCCTGTGTCCTGCGCCCCTGGCGGCGAGGAGACGAGGCCGCGCTCATCCGGCACGCGAACAACCGCGCCCTCTGGAAGAACCTGAGAGATCGCTTCCCCCACCCCTACACGCAGGCGGACGCCGAGTGGTGGGTGGCCCATGCCTCCTCGGCCCCCGAGCCTCCGCTCAACCTCGCCATCGAGGTGGAGGGAGAGGCCGCGGGGTCCATCGGCCTGATTCCCGGGACGGACATCGAGCGCTACTCGGCGGAGGTCGGCTACTGGCTCGGCGAGGCGCACTGGGGCAAGGGCATCGTCTCCGCGGCGCTGGCGTCCTTCTCCACCTGGACCTTCGCGACCCTGCCCTTCATCCGGCTGTTCGCCCTCCCCTTCGCCACCAACCTGGGCTCGCGTCGCGTGCTCGAGAAGGCCGGCTATTCGTACGAGGGCACCCTGCGTTCGCACGCGGTGAAGGACGGCCAGGTCCTCGACATGGCGTTGTACGCACGCCTCCATCCAGAAGGCGCTCGCGCCCCGGCCCTCCGCGCCGCGCCTTGAACGAAAGGAAGGGCCGTCCCATGCGCCTCGTCGCGGTCGCCGACACACACCTCTTCCACGACGACCTCCGCCTTCCGCCGGGGGATGTCTTCATCCACGCGGGAGACATGTGCCGCCGGGGAGACCTCGAGGAGCTGGAGCGCGCCTTGGACTGGATTCGGGGCCTGCCCTACCGACACAAGGTCATCGTCGCGGGCAATCACGACTGGGCCTTCGCTCGGATGCCAGGAAGGGCGCGCGCGCTGCTCGGGGACGACCTCACCTACCTCGAGGACTCCGAGGTCGTCATCGACGGGCTTCGCTTCTGGGGCAGCCCCTGGCAACCGGCCTATGGCGGCTGGGCCTTCAACCTCCCACGTGGCGGGCCGCTCGCGGACAAGTGGGCGCGCATCCCCGAGGGCCTCGACGTGCTCGTCACCCATGGCCCGCCCGAGGGAGTGGGAGATGGCTCCTCCGTCGCGGGCCGTATGGGCTGCGCGGACCTGCGCGAGCGTGTCCGCCTCACCCGCCCGCGGCTGCACCTGTTCGGCCACATCCACGAGGATGGCGGACTCTGGCGCGCGGACGCGACCTGTTACGCGAACGTGACGACCTGGGAGTGCGAGCGCGCCGCGACGGTCATCGATATCGACCCCCACGCCATCACCGAGGTCCACGTCCCACCCGCGCGCTGAGGCGCCGTTCGGACAGGAGCGCCGATGGAACAGCATCCCCCAGGCTGGAGCCCCTACGACGGAGGAGCCTCCATCGGATGGATGGGCACCCAGGGCGGCGCCATCGCCCGCGACGAGGTCTTCGCGGAGCAGCTCCGGCTGACCTACGAGGCCGATGAGTCCCGCTCGTTCCACGCCATCACCTGCACCGTCGCGGGCTGGCTCATGCATCACCGCTTCTTCGACGATGCCGGGGACGCCCACGCGGCGTTCGAGGCGATGAAGCCCGCCATGGAGGCGCTGGGCGCGCGGCTCCGGGAGGGAGGCCCGCGGTCGCCCCAGGAGGCCCGCGAGGGAGGTCCGCTCCTCGCGGACTTCATCGCTCGCTTCCCATGAAGCCGGGGGCGCGACTTTCCGGCGCCTCCTTCGTTGATGAAGGCAACCGCAGGTCCGCTGGAGAGCCTTCATGCCGCCCAGGAAGAAATCGAAGTCGCTGGAGTCCGAACTCTTCTCCGCCCTCGAGGACGGTGACGCCAAGGCCGTGGCCCGGTTCCTGGAGCAAGGTGCTCCGGTCGACGCGCGCAACGAGTTCGAGCAGACCCCGCTCATGGTCGCCACCGACCACAAGTCCCCGGAGCTCGCGAAGCTGCTGCTGGAGCACGGCGCGGACCTCCACGCCGAGGATGGGAGCGGGCTCACCGCCCTGCTGACCGCCGTCAGGTCCGGCAACGCCCCCGTGGTGGCCCTCCTGCTCGAACGGGGCGCCGACGTCCACCACGCCTGCGAGGATGACGCCGGCAACCATGCGCTGACGCTCGCGGTCGACCCCAATGAACTGTCGGGGGACCCATCGAAGGCCGTGCTCGAGGCGCTGCTGCGCGCCGGAGCGGATCCGAACCGGCCCAACGCGAATGACTGGTCACCCCTCCAACTCGCCGCGGGCTTCGATGACGCGGCGCTGACCGACGTGCTCCTGCGCGGGGGAGCGGACCCCAAGCGCGGTCGCGGCGTCGGCTACCTGCCCATCGACATCGCCGACAACTTCGGCCACGAGGCCGTGAAGAAGCGCCTCCTGGCGGCGGGGAGTCCCACGCTGGAGCAGGCCGCCCAGGCGCGGATGGATCGCCTCTGGAAGCAGCTGGGAGACTGGTTCGGAAGGAAGTGCCCTCCCTACGCGGACCAGATCGAGAACATGCGCCCCGCCACCGCGGCGCAGCTCGCGGCGCTGGAGAAGGCCCTCTCGGTCGAGCTGACGCCGGACTTCCTGGCGTTCCTCCGGCGCTTCGGAGGCGGGACCTCGAATGGGAACACGCCCATCCACATCTTCGAGTACGCGGTCCTGTCCACGAAGCAGATCCAGGACCGCTGGAAGGGGCTCGACGCGCTTCGTCGGGAAGGGACCTTCAAGAAGAGCAAACCCCACGACCTCGACGACACGCAGGAGGAGGTGAAGGTCACCTGGTGGGACTCCGGCTGGATTCCGTTCGCCCAGGACGGCGGTGGGAACCTGTACTGCGTGGACCTGGCCCCGGGCCCGGACGGTAGCCGGGGCCAGGTGATTGCCTGGGAGATGCACGGCGGGCCCTCGGTCCCCTGGGCCTCCTCGCTCGACGCGTTCTTCGAGAAGTACCTCGAGGTCATCGAGGCCGGCCGCACGCACTTCGACGGGGAGACGCTGACCCGCGACGGGCGCTGGCCGCGCTGACGATGCGGGCCCCCCGGAAGCGCGAGGGGCTCACACCGGGGCCAGCGCCTGGCCCGTGAAGGACACCTCGAGCCCGCCGTACTCGGACGGGCCGAGCGTCAACGTCCAGCCATGGACCTGGGCCACGTGGTGGGCGATGTGCAGGCCCAGCCCCTGACCTTCGGGGGCGCGGGTCCGGGCGACGTTGGTGCGGAAGCCCCGCTCCAGCAGCCGCGCCCGCTCCTCCTGGGCGATGCCAGGCCCATCATCGAGCACGCGCAGCAGGAAGTGCCCCCGCCGCGTGCGCTCCAGCACCACGGCGACGTGGCCCCCTTCCCTGCCGTACCGGACGCCGTTGCCCACGACGTTGCTCACGGCCTGCTCGATGAGCGTGACGTCCCCGGAGACGAGGACGGGGCTTCCGGGCGGCACCCCGCTCTCGAGGGCGATGCGCTGCTGGCGAGCGATGGGCTGATGCCGGGCGAGCACGCGGGCCACCACCGCGTTGAGGTCCACCGGGGCGCGCTGGACGTGGGGCTCGCCCGCCTCCAGCCGTGTCGCCGCCGCGAGGTTGTGGACGAGCGAGGCCATGTAATGCGCCTCGTTCATCGCGGACGCCACGGAGGCGGGGTCCACGGCCTCGCCGCGGGCCACGCGCTGCTGCATCGCGGACAGGTTGCCTTGCAAGACGGTGAGCGGCGTCATCACGTCATGCGTGGTGTTCGCCAGGAAGTCGCGCAGGGTCTGCTCGCGGGCCTCCTGCTGGGCCATCTGCCCCTGGATCTCCGCGCGGGCCTCCTGGAACGCGCGCGCCAGGTCCGCGACCTCGTCCCTTCCCCGGACCGACACAGGCTGCGCGTACCGGCTTCGCGCGGAGGCCCGCACCTCTTCGGTGAGCACGCGGATCCTCCGCACCACCGGGCCGAGCGCGAAGACCACCGCCGCGACGACGATGGACACCAGCAGCGACCAGTCCTTGAGCGGTGGGAAGAAGGGCAGCGGGAGGTTCGGTGACTCCGTGCGACGGGCCAGGACGAAGACGCAGGGCCCGTCGTCCCAGGGCATCCGCAGCAGGATGTCGAGCACCCGCGAGCCGTCGACACGGCTGCGGCGGACGACGGTCGCCGCGCCACCGAGCGCCTCCTCGCGCAGGTCCTCCGACAGCGCGGGCGCCTTCGGGTTGCGCGAGTCGAGCGCGCGATCGTACGGGAAGTACTGCACCCGCGGCGGTGGGGGGCCACCGAAAGGCCCATCCCCTCCGAGCTCCGGCATCCCTGGAGGCCGCCGCTCCGTGGACCGCGGCCTCCAGGTGGCCGGAGACGCCTCGCAGCGAGCACGCTCCAGCAGCATCTGCGCCGTCGCGGACGCCTCGAGGACCTCCTCCTGCGAGCGCTCGCGCAGCGACTGCTGGAAGTACGCCATCGCGCCGACGACGGGGAGCGCGGCCACCACCGCCGTGAGCGCCAGCCGCAGCCTCAGCCTCAAGCGCCCGCTCCCGCGACGAGCCGGTAGCCCACGCCCCACACCGTCTCCACGCACTGCGCGGGTGCCAGCTTGCGCCGCAGCCGCGACACATGGACATCCAACGTGCGCTCCGTCCCCTCGCGCTCCGGGTCCAGCACGTGCTCCGCCAGCCACTGCCGCGTCAGCGCCTCGCCGGGCCTGCGCCCCAGCGCCGCGAGCAGCTCGAACTCCACCCGCGTCAGCTCCACCACCCGCCCATCGACGCGGACCTCACGGCCCTGGAAGTCCAGCCGCAGCGGCCCCAGCTCCAGCACGGCGTCGCCCTTCTGGAGCGCCGGACGGCGCAGGCGCGCCCGCACCCGCTCGATGAGCTCCTCCGGCCAGAAGGGCTTCGTCAGGTAGTCGTCCGCGCCCAGCTTCAAGGCACGCACCTTGTCCAGCGTGTCGTTGCGCGCGCTGAGGATGAGCACCGGGACCTCCGAGAAGGCCCTCAGCGCCTTGAGCATGTCCAGGCCGTACGTGCCCGGCAGCATCAGGTCGAGCACCACGAGCCGGACATCCGGAAGCTCCCCGGGCAGCAGCGTCCTGCCCTCCGTCCACCACACCGACTCGAAGCCCGCCTCCCGCAGGTGCTCGACGATCTGCGCCCCGAGCCGAGCGTCGTCCTCCACCAGCAGGATTCGCTCCGCCATTCGCCGCTCCATCCCTCATGCCTGCCTGAATGAAGGCCCACGGTACCGCTGAATCCTTAAGACTCTCTGAACGCCCAGGCAGGGCCCCCGGGCCGGAGTGCGAGCGGCGGGCCTTCAGTCTCCCGTGACGTCGGAGCCCTCGCCCAGCAGGTCGGCCAGCTTCTCCAGCCCGAGCCGCGCCCGCGTCTTCACCGTCCCCAGCGGGTCCCCCGTCCGCTCGGAGATCTCCCGCTGGGACAGCCCCTCGAAGTACGCCAGCTCCACCACCTCGCGCTGCTCGGGCGGCAGCCGCAGCAGCGCCGCGCGGACTCGCACGCGGTCCTCTCCGAGCGCGGCGGCCTCGTCCGGCGCCACCGGCGTCGCGCTCGCCGGTGGAGGCTGCTGGGCCGCGCCCACCGCCAGCCGCGCCACCGTGCCCTGCGCGCGCAGCCGGTCGATGGCGCGCGTGCGGGCGATGGTCGCCACCCACGCCTCGAGCCCGCCCCGCGCCGGGTCGAAGTCCCGCGCGCGGCGCCACACCTCCAGGAAGGCCTCCTGGAGCACCTCCTCCGCGTCCGCGCGCGAGGGCAGCAGCCGCAGCGTCACCGCGAAGGCCCGGGCCCCACATCGCGCGTACACCTCCCGCATGGCCGCGCCGCTGCCCAGGGCCACCTGCTGGAGCAGCGATTTGTCGGCCGCCGGATCGCTCGCCCGGGGAGCCGGAGGTGAGGGAGGCACCATGGAATCCCCGGATAGCGCACTCCGAGGGGCGGATCCCAGCCTCAAGTGGGAGCAGGCGGGCATCCGGCCCCTTCGGGCCCTTCGGGTGGGCGCCCTTCCCCCGCGTCCCTAACGTTGACGAGCCAACGCGGCCGCCGCGACCGCCGTCCATCCGCAACGCACCCCGCGACACGCCGCCCGGCTTCACCCAACCTCAGACCTGTGAGGGCCGCGAGCCGCCATGAACGACAGAATCGGGAGCGTGTTCATCGAGGGAGTGCAGCCTGGATTGGACGCTGGCCGGCACGCCGTCAAGCGCGTCGCCGGGGAGCGGCTCACCGTCCGCGCGGACATCTTCAAGGAAGGCCATGACGTCCTCGTCGCCGTCGTGCGCTGGCGCCAGGTCGCCCCCCAGGGCCAACAGACCGACTGGGCCGAGGCTCCCATGCGTGCGCTCGGCAACGACGCCTGGGAGGCCGACTTCCCGCTCGAGCGCAATGGCCGCTACCAATACACGATTGAAGCCTGGCCGGACCTGTTTCGCACCTGGACGTCCGAGCTGAAGCGCAAGGTGGACGCCGGCCGCGACGTGCGCAGCGAGCTGTTGGAGGGCGCGGCCCTCCTGGAGTCCGCGGCCGCCCGCGCCAGGGGCGTGGACGCGGACGACGCGCGGCTGCTGTCCGAGGCGGCGGTGAGGTTGCGTCAGCCCGCGGGGCCGGAGCTGGTCGCCGTGGCGCTGGCGCCGGAGCTGGCCGCCGTCGCATCGAATCATCCGGACCGCGCGCTGGCCCGGCGCCACGAGACGGTGTTCGAGGTCTTCGCGGACCGGGAGAAGGCGCGCTTCGGCGCCTGGTACGAGTTCTTCCCCCGCTCGGCCAAGCGCGACGGCCGCACGCACGGCACCTTCAAGGACGCGGAGGCGTGGCTGCCGTATGTCCAGGACCTGGGCTTCGACGTCGTGTACCTGCCGCCCATCCACCCCATCGGCCGCACCGCGCGCAAGGGCAGGAACAACAGCCTGAAGGCGGGCCCGGAGGACGTGGGCAGCCCCTGGGCCATCGGCGCCGCCGAGGGGGGACACAAGGCCGTGCACCCCCAGCTGGGGACGCTCGCGGACTTCCGCCACTTCGTGGAGGCGGCGCAGGCGCGCGGCATCGAGGTGGCGCTGGACCTGGCGTTCCAGTGCTCCCCGGACCACCCCTACGTGAAGGAGCACCCGGAGTGGTTCCAGCGGCGCCCGGACGGCACCATCAAGACGGCGGAGAACCCGCCCAAGCGCTACGAGGACATCGTCAACTTCGACTGGATGGGCCCCGCGCGCGAGGCGCTGTGGACGGAGCTGGAGTCGGTGGTGCTGCACTGGGTCCAGCAGGGCGTGCGCACCTTCCGCGTGGACAACCCCCACACCAAGCCCATCCAGTTCTGGGAGTGGCTCATCCGCCGCGTGCAGGACCGCCACCCCGACGTCCTCTTCCTCTCCGAGGCCTTCACCCGCCCCAAGGTGATGAAGGCCCTGGCGAAGGTGGGCTTCACCCAGTCGTACACGTACTTCACGTGGCGCAACTTCAAGGGGGAGCTGGAGGCGTATCTGGAGGAGATCACCCGGCCGCCGGTGTCCGACTACTTCCGCGGCAACCTGTGGCCCAACACGCCGGACATCCTCCCGGAGCTGCTCCAGAACGCGGGGCCCGGCGCGTTCCGCCTGCGCGCGGCGCTTGCCGCCACGCTCTCCTCCGTCTACGGGATGTACTGCGGCTTCGAGCTGTGCGAGGGCCGCCCCCTGCCCGGCAAGGAGGAGTATCTGGACTCGGAGAAGTACCAGCTCGTCGCGTGGGACTGGGAGCGGCCCGGCCACATCCGGGACTGGATTGCCCGCCTCAACTCCGCCCGGCGCACGCTGCCCGCGCTCCACGCGTACGACACGCTGCGCTTCTTCGAGTCCGACAACGAGCGCGTGGTGTTCTATGGCAAACGCTCGGTGGATGGGACGAGCGCCGTCCTGGTGGCGGTGAGCCTGGACCCGTACGCGCCCCAGGAGGCGCTCCTGCGCCTCCCGCTGGACTGGCTGGGCGCGGCGCCGGACGAGACCTATCAGGTCCACGAGCGGATGACCGACCAGCGCTCGCTCTGGCAGGGCCCGGACCTGCAAGTGCGCTTGACACCCGAGCAGCCCGCGACCATCTGGGCCGTCTACCGCTTCCGCCGTACCGAGCACGCGTTCGACTACTACGAGTGACACCCTGAGAGGCGTATGGACCTGGATCCCCTCTGGTACAAGAAGGCCCTCATCTACGAGCTGCACCTGCGAGCGTTCTACGACTCCAACGGTGATGGCCACGGGGACATCCCGGGCCTCATCGAGAAGCTGCCGTACCTCCAGGACCTGGGCATCGACTGTCTCTGGATCCTCCCGCACTACCCGTCCCCCCTGCGCGACGACGGCTACGACATCGCGGACTTCTACGGCGTGCACCCGGACTACGGCACGCTGGCGGACTTCCAGCGGCTGATCGACGAGGCCCACAAGCGCGGCATCCGCGTCATCACCGAGCTGGTCGTCAACCACACGAGCGACCAGCACCCCTGGTTCCAGGAGGCGCGCAGCGACCCCAAGAGCCCCAAGCGCGACTGGTACGTCTGGAGCGACACGGACGACCGCTACAAGGGCGCGCGCATCATCTTCACCGACACCGAACGCTCCAACTGGACGTGGGATCCGGTGGCCAAGCAGTACTTCTGGCACCGCTTCTTCAGCCACCAGCCGGACCTGAACTACGACAACCCCCAGGTCCAGGAGGCCATGCTGGACGTCATGCGCTTCTGGCTGAACATGGGCGTGGACGGCTTCCGGTGCGACGCGGTGCCCTACCTCTTCGAGCGCGAGGGCACCAACTGCGAGAACCTCACGGAGACGCACGCCTTCCTCAAGCGCCTGAGGAAGACGATCGACTCCGAATACCAGGGGAAGATGCTGCTGGCGGAGGCCAACCAGTGGCCCGCGGACGTGCGCGTCTACTTCGGTGACGGCGACGAGTTCCACATGGGCTTCCACTTCCCGGTCATGCCCCGCCTCTTCATGGGGGTGCGCCGGGAGGACCGCACGCCCATCGTCGAAATCATGCAGCAGACGCCGGACATCCCGGAGACGTGCCAGTGGGCCCTCTTCCTGCGCAACCACGACGAGCTGACGCTGGAGATGGTGACGGACGAGGACCGGGACTACATGTACCGGGAGTACGCCACCGACCCGCGCATGCGCCTGAACCTGGGCATCCGCCGCAGGCTCGCGCCGCTGATGGACAACGGCCGCCGGCGCATCGAGCTGATGCACAGCCTGCTGTTCACCCTGCCGGGCGCGCCCGTCCTCTACTACGGCGACGAGATCGGCATGGGGGACAACATCTACCTGGGCGACCGCAACGGCGTGCGCACGCCCATGCAGTGGACGGGGGACCGCAACGCGGGCTTCAGCCGCGCGGACTACGCGCGCCTGTACGCGCCCGTCATCGCCGACCCCGTCTACGGCTACCAGTCCATCAACGTCGAGGCGCAGGACCGCGTGAAGTCCAGCCTGCTGCAGTGGGTGAAGCGGATGATCCGCATCCGCCAGCGCTACCCCGTGTTCGCGATGGGGCGGCTGCGCTTCCTGCCCCTGGAGAACCGCAAGGTGCTGGCCTTCGTGCGCGAGTGGGAAGGCCAGACGGTCCTCGTGGTCTGCAGCCTGTCCCGCTTCGCCCAGCCGGCGGTGCTGGACCTGCGCGAGTGGGAGGGGATGGTGCCCATCGAGATGATCGGCGACACCCCCTTCCCCGTCATCACCACCCAGCCCTATCAGTTCTCGATGGGGCCCTACATGTTCCTCTGGTTCCGGCTGGACAAGGTTCAGACGGGAGGGAGCCCCGCGTGACGACCCTGGACCTCACGAAGCTGCCCGAATACCTCAAGCACCAGCGCTGGTTCGCCGGGAAGGCCTGGCCCATCAAGCACGTGACGGTGGTGGACCACACCACCCTGCAAGGCACGCCCTGCGGCATGTCGCTCGCCGTGGTGGAGGTCGTCTACGGGCTGGGCCAACCGGAGCGCTACCTGCTGCCGGTGAAGCCCTCGCCGGACGGCGTGCGCGACGCCCTGGAGGACGACGACTGCCTGCGCGCCATCTTCGGCCTCATCCGCGACGGGGGGCAGCTGCCGTCCGCGTCCGGCCGCGTGGTGGGCGAATGGATTGGTGGCGACGAGGGGCTGGCCGCCGGCCCCCAGACGCCCGTGCGTCGATTGATGGTGGAGCAGAGCAACACCTCCGTGGTGCTGGGCGAGCAGGTCATCATCAAGGTCATTCGCAAGCTGGAGGCCGGGGTGAACCCGGAGCACGAGGTGGGGCGCTTCCTCGCCACGCGGACGACCTTCCGCGCCACGCCGACCCTGGTGGGGGCGCTGCGCCTGGAGGGCGTCGCGGGCGCCACGCTCGCGCTGGCCCACCGCTTCGTCCCCAACGCGACGGATGGCTGGAAGTACACGTTGGATCGGCTCCGGCAGGAGCGACCGCTGGGGGAGCGCTTCCTCGGGGAGATGGAGGACCTGGGCTCGCGCCTGGGAGACCTGCACCAGGCCTTCGGGTCCGCGCCTCCGGACGACCCCGCCTTCGCGCCGGAGCCGCTGCTCCAGGAGGACCTCCAGCGCTGGAGCGCCTCCATCGTCGGGGAGCTGGGCGTGACACTGGCGGAGGCCGGCAAGCTGCACCCCGACCTGGAGGGCCGGAGGGATCGGCTCATCGAGTACGCCCGACGCCTGGCCCTGGCGCCGCCGTCCGGACAGAAGCTCCGCATCCACGGCGACCTGCACCTGGGGCAGGTGTTGCGAGCCAACAACCAGTGGCTCATCTTCGACTTCGAGGGAGAGCCGGCGCGCAGCTTCACGGCGCGGCGGGAGAAGTACAGCCCCCTGCGGGACGTGGCGGGCATGCTCCGCTCGTTCGACTACGCGGAGGCCACGGTGGCGTTGGAGGGCGGCACGCCGCGCGGGCGCGTGGGCCCCAGCCGCGAGGCGTTCCTTTCGGGCTACCGCAAGGCGACGCGGGACGCGCCGTTCCTGCCCTCGGACGAGGCCAGCTTCGAGACGATGCTGCGGGCCTTCGAGTTGGAGAAGCTCCTGTACGAAGTGAGGTATGAGATGCAGAACCGGCCCGACTGGGTGCGAATCCCCGTCGAGGCCCTCTTGAGGATGGAGGAAGCCCCGTGAGGAAGCCCTCGGACAAGGCACAGGTCGATGCGGAGCTTCAGCGGATCGTGGAGCTGCGGCACCCGGAGCCTCACTCCGTGCTGGGCATCCACGCGGACGGAGACGGCGTCGTGGTGCGCGCCTTCCGTCCGGACGCCGTCGCCATCCACGTCCTGCCGGAGTTCGGCGGGCGGGTGCCCATGACCCACCGGCTGGGGGGCGTCTTCGAGGCCCGCGTCAACGGCCGGGACCAGACGTTCAACTACCTGCTGGAGGTGGAGTATCCCGGCAAGCGCGTCTTCAAGCTGCGCGACCCGTACAGCTTCCTGCCCACGCTCGGGGAGATGGACCTGTACTACGCCGGCGAGGGGCGCCACGAGCGGCTCTGGGAGCGCATGGGCGCGCACCTGATCCACCACAACGACGTGCAGGGCACGTCCTTCGCGGTGTGGGCCCCGACGGCGGCAGGCGTGTCGGTGGTGGGCGACTTCAACGGCTGGGACGGCCGGCTGCACGCCATGCGGCGCATGGGCGCCTCCGGCATCTGGGAGCTGTTCGTCCCCGAGGTGGGCGAAGGCGCGCGCTACAAGTTCGAGATCCGCCCCGGACAAGGAGGGCGGCTGCTCAAGGCGGACCCCTTCGCCTTCCGCGCGGAGGTCCCCCCCGCCACCGCGTCCGTCGTGCACGACCTGGGGCGCTACGAGTGGGGTGATGGGCGGTGGCTCGAGGCCCGCGAGGGACGTGGCGACGCCGCGAACCATCCGTGGAGCGTGTACGAGGTCCACCTGGGGAGCTGGCGCCGGGTGGTGGAGGACGGCGACCGTCCGATGACCTACCGGGAGCTGGCGCCCGCGCTGGCTGAATACGTCGAGCACATGGGCTTCACCCACGTCGAGCTGCTGCCCGTCGCCGAGCATCCGTACGGCGGCTCCTGGGGCTATCAGGTGGGCAGCTACTACGCCCCCACGGCGCGCTTCGGCCATCCGGACGACCTGCGCTTCCTCGTCGACCACCTGCACCAGCACGGCATCGGCGTCATCATCGACTGGGTGCCGGGACACTTTCCCCGGGACGCGCACGCGCTCGGACAGTTCGACGGCACGGCGCTCTACGAGCACGCGGACCCACGCCAGGGCTCGCAGCCGGACTGGGGCACGCTGGTCTTCAACTTCGGGCGCAACGAGGTGCGCAACTTCCTCATCGCCAACGCGCTGTTCTGGCTCGAGGAGTACCACATCGACGGCCTGCGCGTGGACGCGGTGGCCTCGATGCTCTACCTCGACTACAGCCGCAAGCAGGGCGAGTGGGTGCCGAACCGCTGGGGCGGCCGCGAGAACGAGGAGGCCATCCAGTTCCTGCGCGAGCTCAACGACACCGTGCGCCGCAAGCACCCGGGCGCGGTGGTCATCGCCGAGGAGTCCACCGCGTGGCCCAAGGTCACCGCCCCCACCAGCGAGGGCGGCCTGGGCTTCCACTTCAAGTGGAACATGGGGTGGATGCACGACACGCTGTCGTACTTCTCCAAGGACCCCATCTACCGCCAGTACCACCACAACCAGCTCACCTTCGGTCTGCTGTATGCGTTCAGCGAGCACTTCATGCTCCCGCTGAGCCACGACGAGGTGGTGCACGGCAAGGGCAGCCTCTACGGCCGCATGCCGGGAGACCCGTGGCAGAAGCGCGCGAACCTGCGCGCGCTGTTCGCGTGGATGTGGGCGCACCCGGGCAAGAAGCTCGTCTTCATGGGCGGCGAGTTCGGCCAGCCGTCGGAATGGAATCACGACAAGAGCCTGGACTGGCACCTGACGCAGGACCCGGGGCACCACGGCATCCAGAAGCTCGTGGCGGATCTGAACCGCGTCTACAAGGAGCTGCCCGCGCTCTACGACGCCGACAGCGAGCCGGTGGGCTTCCAATGGCTCCAACCGGACTCGGCCGCGGCGAACGTGCTCGCCTTCGTCCGGCGCTCGCGCCAGCCGGGGCGCCACGTGGTGTGCGTGGCGAACCTCTCGCCCACCGTGCGCGAGGGCTACCGCGTGGGCTTCCCCATGCATGGCCGCTACGTCGAGGTGGTCAACTCCGACGCGGACGTCTACGGCGGCTCCAACGTCGGCAATCAGGGGCAGCTGCACACGGAGCCCACGGGTTGGGATGGACAGCCCGCATCGGCGCTGCTCACCCTTCCCCCGCTCTCCGTGCTCTGGTTCACGCCGGGCTGAGCGCGGTGCCTGGCCCGGTGGGCACGGGCGCGGAGCTCACGCGCCCTCCGCCGCGGCCCAGACCAGGTCGACGGGCTGTTGAATTCCGGGAGAGAACACAGACAGAATGCAAGCAATTAATTCGCAAATAAAGACAAACACAAATCAATCAAAGACAAATGATTGTCTTTGATTTCCAGGCGCAAAAAGACAGACATCGAGACTGAACGACCGAGCATGTAGGCATTGCGGCGGGGCGGCCCAGAGGGAGGGGACTCCCCAGGGGTACCAGGCGTCAGAAACCGCTGAGAACCCGTTCATGTAGGCACGACACTTCTGGGCTGGGTGGTGCCGGAGTCTCGGGGAGCGAGCACTCCCCTGAAAAACCCCTCAATATCTGTTCAGGTAGGCATCGCTCCGGAGCCGTCGCTCACGCACCACCGAGCCCCTGGTCGGGAGCCCGGTGCAAATGCCTGATGAGGTGTTCAGTGAAGTTCGGGCTGCTGATCGCGAAGTGATCGCATCCCCCATCACGCACCCCTTCCCCCAGTGATCCGCAATGTGACACTCAGCGGATCTGCCCCACGTCATCGCGAGGGGTTGCAGCGCCCCAGGGAGCTGAACATCCAGGCATGTAGGCACGGCGTCCGCGATCCCCGGTGAAAGACGGCCGGCCGCGGAAGGCGGGCACCGCGAGGCCCCCGAGCGGCCCACCAGGCCCCCTCAAGCTCACTCCCATGGCGGAGGACACGGCGAACCATCGCCTCGGGTTGCGGGCCTGCCTTGTCGCCTCCACCGTCAGGAGATGGACGTTCGACCCGGAACGGAGGAACCGCACATGGCTCGGAAGAAGATCGAGGAGGGCTACGGCGAGACGAGCGAGCAACGCCAACGACACCTGCGGGGCGACAACTTCTCGGAGCGCGGCCCACGGACTCCCGCCGAAGCCGAGGCCGTGCGCGGCACTCCGGACAAGGACGGCACGGTGGTGAAGATCCATCCCCTCGAGGACGAGGACGAGCCGGACCTCTGGCGCGGCGAACCTTGAGCCGACAAGCGTCGCGAAAGCTGGCGGCGCGGACTACCCCCGCATGAACAGGAAGTAGATCAGCGCGCTCAGGACGAGCGACACGGCGATGCTGCCCAGGCACCCCAGGCGATTCGAGAAGAAGAAGAACATGGCCAGGCGGAATCTAGTCACCCCGCCCTGGCCGGACAGGCGGGCTAGGCGCCGCGCTTGAGCCGCTCCACGTAGTCCGCGGGGAGCCCGGCCGCCTGGGCGCCACGCACCAACGCCTCCACGAAGCGGGGACTCACCGGGCCATCCCCGGACGCGCGCCGGGGATTCGTGACGAACGCGGTGGCCTCCACCTGCTCGCCATTCACGAGGACCTTCACGGGGCGCTCCACGCACATCCCCGTCACGAAGCCCTCCTTGTGCTGGACGATGGGCCAGTCCTGCCCGCGAATCTCGAAGAGGCGACCGAACACACGGCCCCCCGGCGCATCCGCCAGCCCCGCCACGCGCCCGCCCCACCAGCGCGAGGGGAAGTCGTAGACCAGGTCCACGTCCACCGCCTCCGCCAGCTTCCCCTCCGGCAACTCGAAGAAGGCATACGAGTGCTGCTGCTTCCACTCGTCGAAGGCGGCCCGGTCCAGGATGGTGGAATACGCGAAGTACAGCCGCTTCGCGTTCGGGTCCGCGCCCTCTCGGGCCTTCATGACCTGGTCATAGTGCGAGTCCATGTCCGCTCCCCTGAGCTACTTCTCGCCCCGCCGCCCCGCGCCGTCGCGGAACACCGCCAGCACCCCGGACACGTCCAGGCGCGAGGTCTTGATGAACAACCGCAGCGCGCGCTCCACGTGCTCGGCGAGCGTGGCCATCTTCTCCAGCCGCTCCAGCCGCTCGCCCGGCACGTGCCCCGCCGCCTCCGCCAACCTGCGCGCCTCCGCCAGGTCCGCGCGGATGCGGGCCACGAAACCCGCCTCCCGCTCCTCGATGACGTGTCGGACCATCCGCACCAGGTCCGTCTCCGCCCCGTAGCGCCACACCGTGTCCTGCGGCAGCCGCACCCGCTGGATGACGCCCCAGCGCTCCAGATCCCGCAGCAGCATGGAGACGCCGCCCTTGGACAGGTCCAGCTCGCGCTCGATCTCCCCCGCAGTCAGCGGCTCGCCGCGCAGGTAGAGCAGCGCCCACACCCGGCCCTGGTTGCGCTTGAAGCCCCAGAACTCGATGACGTTGCCCACCGCGTCCACCGCGATGGCTTCCCAGGGGGCCAAACGCCCCTCGGACAGCGGAGCCTCCGCCCCCGTGCTCCCGTGTCCCCCCGTCCACAGGTAGCCCTTCATGCAGCGCGTCCTTGCACCTGCGCGGCGATCCCCGCCGACAGCTTGCGCGCCCAGTCCACCAGCTCCGCGCCCGCGGGCTCCTGGGCGAAGTGCCCCAGCTTGTCCAGGGCCGCTTCGATCTCCACGTTCATCCGCGCCATGGACGCCTCCACCGCGCCGGTGGCCTCGATGGCCGCGCCAATCTCCTTGGTCCGCTCCGGGGTGATCACGGAGAAGGCCCACGCGTCCTTCAGCTTACGCCGCAGCGATTCGTCCTTCGCCACCGCCAGCAGGATGGGCATCGACGGCGTGCGGGAATGGACATCCGCGTAGCGGGGCTTGCCCGGGTCGGTGCCGAGGATGTCGCGGATGTCGTCGGCGATCTGGAACGCCACGCCCAGGTGACGGCCGAACCCGTCGAAGCGCTCCACCGCCTCCGGCCGCTCGGACAACGTCGCCGCCGCGTGCCCGCACCAGCCGAACAGCGAGCCCGTCTTGCCCTCGGCGATGAAGCGCAGCCGGTTGAGCGGCAGGTCCAGGTCGCCGCGCGCCTCTACCTCCGCGATGGCCGCGCGCGTCATCTCCGCCACGATCGCCAGCGCGGACAGCGTCAGCCGCGAGTCCAGGCGCGCCAGTTGGTGCAGGCCCGTCGACAGGATGAGGTCGCCGCTCATCACCGCCACGATGTTGCCCCACCGCGCGTTCACCGTCGGCCGGCCCCGGCGGAACATGCCCGCGTCCACCACGTCGTCGTGCAGCAGGCTCGCCGAGTGGATGAGCTCCGCCGCCACCGCGACGTCCACCAGCCGCTCCGGCGCCACGCCCACCGCCCCACCGAACAGACGCACCAGCATGGGCCGGGCGCGCTTGCCACCACTGCCCAGGCACAGGTGACGGGCCGCCTCCATCAGCGTGTCGCCCTTCACGTCGGGACCGGCGTCGCCATCCACCAGCGTGGTGCTCAGCCGCTGCTCCACCGCCCCCAGAAAGTCCGTCAGCTCCCGAGCCAGATCCATGTGCGCCGTTCTCCTCACACGTTCATATAGTTCAAGACCGCTTGAACTGCACCTGATTCCAGCGTCTCCCTCCAGGCGGCCAGCCGCGTCGGGGCCGCCAGGGGGGCGGCCGGGCGGGCGTGGGGGGTTGTAGGTCGGATTGAGGCCCCTGGCGGGCCCGTGCGACAGACAGGGGCGTCCGCTTCCCTCGCAGCAAGGATTGCGTTGAGCCCCGCCGCCTTCCGCCGTTACGTCCTGAGCAGCTTCGCGTCGCTCGCCACGGCCGTTCCCCTCTTCCGCCCCGGCTCGTCGCTGCCGGGGGCCGCCGCGCCCCTGCAGGGAGCGCCGGCCGTGGATTCCCCAAAGGGCCCCCCGGGGGCCGCGCCCCATCGCCTGCGCGGCTCGCTCGGCGCGTCCGTGGCGGAGGGCATGTTCGCGGAGGTGTTCACCGCGTGCGCGGGGGCCACGGCGTTGACCGCGTGGGCCATCGCCCTGGGGCTGGGGCCGGTGCTCGTCGGGGTGATGACGGCGCTGCCGTTCTGCGCGCAGTTCGTGCAGTTCCCCGCGGCCTGGCTGACGTCGCTGTTCGGCCACCGGCGCGTGGCCCTGGTCGCGGTGTGTCTGTCGCGCCTGGTGATGTTCCCCCTGGCGGTGGTGCCGTGGCTGGGGTTGGAGCTGGAGGGCCAGCAGCGGCTCCTGCTGTGCGTGGCCGGGGCGTCGGCGCTGCTCGGCGTGGTGGGCAACAACGCGTGGGTGGCGTGGATGGGGGAGCTGGTGCCGCGTCCCATCCGGGGCCGCTTCTTCGGGCGGAGGACGGCGCTGTCCACCCTGGCGGGGACGCTCGCCTCGCTCGGGGCGGGCCTGCTGATGGACCGGCTGCGACCGCCCACGGGGCTGGGGCTGGCCCTGCCGCTGCTGGCGCTCGCCGCGTGCGTCATGGGCGTGGTGACGACGCTGTTCATGGCCACGCAGCACGACCCGGCGCCGCCGGGCACCACGCCCCGGCTGGAGCTGCGCGGCGCGCTCGTGCCCCTGAAGGACCCACGGTCCCGGCGCGTGCTGGCGTACCAGGTGGCGTGGAACGCGGCGGTGGGCGTGTCCGCGCCGTACTTCGCGCTGCACAGCATCCAGAACCTCAAGATGACCTTCGTCATCATGGCCCTGCACGCCGCGGGCGTGGCCGCCGTGCGCATCCTCACCGCGCCCCTGTGGGGACGGATGATCGACCGGGTGGGCGCCCAGCCCGTGCTGATGGCGTGCTCGCTGGGCATCGGCGTCATCCCCGCGCTGTGGCTGCTGCCCTCGGCCGGGACGCTGTGGCCGCTGCTCTTCGACGTGCTGCTCGCGGGCGCGCTCTGGAGCGGCCACGGCCTGGCCATCTTCGCGCTGCCGCTCACCGTGGCCCCGCGCAAGGGCCGCCCCTTCTACCTCGCCGCGTTCGCCACCGCGGGAGGCCTGGCCTACGCCGCCGCCGCCGCGCTGGGGGGCGCCATCGCCTCCGCGCTGCCGGAAGAGTTCCTGCTCGGCGGCCGCCCCTGGGTGAACCTGCACGTGCTGTTCGTGCTGTCCTCCGTGGCGCGGCTGGCGGCGGGCATGCTCGCCGCCAAGCTGCCGGAGCCCGGCGCCCGGCCCGTCGGCTCCCTGAGCGCGCTCGTCGCGTGCCTGTTGCCCCGCCCGTCCCCGCTGGCCGGCGCCCACGACGCGCGGCCTCGCGCTCAGACGCGGTAGCCGCGCACCACCTGCGCCACGCGCTCGGACAACAGCCGCAGCGACGCGGCCGAATCCCCCGTCGACGCGATGACCTTCACCGTGTCCCCCATCAGCGCGTTCAGCTCGCTGACGGCGGTGAAGATCTGCTCGATGCCCGTGGCCTGCTGGTTCACGGTGAGGGCGATCTGCCGCGCGGAGGCGGTGCTGTCCTGGACGATGTCCGTCAGCTGCCGCAGCGTGTCGCCGGAGGCCCGCGCCTGCGTCAGCCCGGCCTCCATCCGCCGCGCGCCCTCGGCGGTGATCTCCATCGTCCCGGAGATGGCCTCCGCGATGTCCTCGAGGATCTTCCGCACCTCACGCGTGGCGCGGATGGACTGGTCCGCCAGCGCGCGGATCTCCCGCGCCACCACCGCGAACCCCTTGCCATGCTCCCCCGAACGCGCCGCCTCGATGGCCGCGTTCACCGCCAGCAGGTGGGACTGGTCCGCCAGGTCCTTCACCGTCTCGGTGATGCCGCCGATCTGCTGCGCGCGCTCCCCCAACCCCATGATGCGCTCGGTGATCTGCTCCACCTGCGCGCGCAGGTCCACCAGCCCCTCGACGCTCGCCCGGACCGCCTCCTCGCCGGCGCGCCCCAGCGACTCGGCGCGCTCCGCCACCTGGATGACGGACTCGGCGGAGCCCGACGCGAGCAGCGCCGTCTGGCGGATCTCCTGCGCCGTCACCTGCGTCTCCTGGAGCGCCGCCGCCTGCCGCGACACCATCTGGTTCTGCTCGCTCGCCGACTCGTTCAGCCCCACCACGGAGTCGCCGAGCAGCTCCGTCGAGGATTGGAGCTGGTGCAGCAGGTCCTTGAGCTTCGACACCAGCATGCCCACCGCGAACGCCAGCTCCCCCACCTCGTCCCGGGAGTCGACGTGGACCGGCTCGCGCAAGTCCCCGTGCTCCGCGATGTACCGCACCGCGTCCTTGAGGCGGGCCAGCGGCGCCACCACGCGCCGGCTCAGCTCCCACGCCCCGCCGATGAGCAGCACCATGGCCACCAGCGTCAACCACCGCTGATTGGCGATGACGCCCAGGATGCGCCCGCGCGCCTCCGTGCGGTTGAAGCCCACGTGGACGTAGCCCAGTCCCCCCGGAACGGCCGCCGCCAGGTCCAGCAGCTCCGCGTCCTCCGCGTGCAACGGCGTGCCCTCCTCGGAGCGCCCCAGTTCGTGGAGACGCTCGCGCACCAGCCCCGCGTAGGGCCCGGCCACGCCCTTCAGCGAGCCCCGTGGATCCACCACCGCCACGTACGCCAGCGTGCCCTGCCGCGCCACCGCGTCCAACGCCGTCTGCACCTCCGGCAGCTCGCCGTTGCGCAGCATCTCCGCCATCGACGACGCGAGCGCCGTCGGAACCGCCCGGCCCATCTCGTGCCCCTGTTGCTCGAAGGCCTCACGGATGCGCGGAATGGTGTACCCCAGGGACATCAGGGCGAAGCACAGCGCCACCAGCACGGGCGCCAGGGTGATCTTCTGGGACAGGGAGATTCGCATCGGGGCACACGGGAATTCGCGGCGCATCCACTCCCGCGACTGGCGAGGAGCGCTCCATTCCAGGATGACGTCTGTGTTTGATGCGCTCCTGGACCATTCCAGCGAGCCACGCATTCTGGACGCGTCCTTCCGGGGCGCGCAACTCCACCCGCCGCGCGTCCGAGCCGAGCGAAAACTCACCGGGACATCACCCGCGTTGCGGTGCGCGACCTACCGTGGTGCACGCGTCAACGCGGACCCGGGTGCACCGCGTGCCTCCGCGCCGGATGACGACACGATGCGCACGAGCGTCACCAGCCGCCGCCGCGAATCCACCTCGTGGTGCACCGTCAACTCCTCCACCTCGAAGCTGCCCGGAGCGTCGGCGGGATTCGCCAGCGCGGCGATGGCCTCCAGGCGCGTCTGGATGGCGCGGTAGCGCTCGCGAGAGAGGCGGGCGACCTGGCTCCAGGCCTCCGCCGAAATCTCCAGGGTGTAGGGGCGGTGGACGTTCCTCGGGGACTTCATCTCGGGGCTGGCATGAAGCAGACCGCATGCCAGCGGACCATTGAGGAAAATCGGACGGTTGGAGCCGCCCGCGCTTGCGCACCGGTAGAAACTCCCGGGTGCCACCCCCGCGTTTCTTCAGTGTCGGGTCCGCGCGGCCGCCAGGCTGGACGGCTCTTCTCCCAGACAGGCCAACGCGGCGAGCAACAGCGACTCACACCCGAAGCGCAGGCAGTCGAGCGATGGATCGAACTGGGGCGAATGGTTGGACGGCAGGTGCTGGAGCTTCTCCATCATCGTGCGGCCCGGCGCCCGCTTCCACACCTCGTGGGACGTCCCGCCGAAGTACCAGTAGACGATGGGCACCTCGCCCTGGTCGCCGTGGCGGAGCTCGCCCGCGAAGTACGGGAAGTCCTCGCTGCCCGACAGCATGCCGGGGTCGAGGATGCGCTCCTCACCGAACCACGCCGCGTGCGCGGAGCGGACCCGGGTGAAGTACGAATCGTCGTTCACCATCACCCGCGTCTGGCTCATCACCTCGATGTCCGGGGGCCGGGGTGAACGGCCCGCCTCGCACTCGGCGCGCGCCATGCGGCGGATGGCATCGATGACCTTCTGCTGGAGGTCGTTCGTCGGTGTGCGGACGGTCAACTCCAGCACCGCCTCGTCGGGGATGATGTTGGACTGGCTGCCCGCGTGGATGTGCCCCACGGTGATGACGGCGCCGCCGCGCAGCACGTCCATTTCGCGAGAGACGATGGTCTGCAACCGCGTCACCAGGTAGGCCGCGATGACCACCGGGTCCACCGCGTTCTGGGGCTGCGAGCCATGCCCGCCCTTGCCGAAGATGCGCACGCGCAGGTTCGCGGACGCCATGGTCGTCGCGCCCCGGTGGTGGCCCACCATCCCCACCTCCAGCGCCCCCACGTGCTGGGCGAGCGCGACGTCCGGCCTCCCAAAGCGTTCGTAGAGCCCGTCCCCCATCATCGCCCGCGCGCCCTGGAGCGTCTCCTCTCCCGGCTGCGCCACCATCATCAACGTCCCGCGCCAGTGTTGGCGCGCCGCGGCCAGCAGCTCCGCCACGCCCATCAGACAGGTGATGTGCACGTCATGCCCGCACGCGTGCATCACCGGCACGGTGCGACCATCCGGCGCCTTGACGCGGATGTGGCTGGCATCCGCCCTGCCCGTCTTCTCCTCCACGGGCAGCGCATCCATGTCGGCGCGCATCAACACGGTGGGGCCCCCGCCGTTGCGCAGCACCCCCACCACGCCCGTGCGTCCGACGCCAGTCGTCACCTCGTAGCCGCACCGGCCCAGCCACGTCGCGACCTTCGCCGACGTCTCGCGCTCGTGCATGGACAGCTCCGGATGCGCGTGGAGGTCCCGGTAGAACGCCTCCAACCTCGGGCCGAGCATGTCGTGCGCGGCGGTCAGCTGGGGCTTCCAGGCGTGCACCGACGGGGCCTGCCGCGAGGTCTCCGATACTTCCATTTCGCCTCCTTCCAGGAATGGGCGGCCGCAAGATGGGCCTTGCCCGGCGAGGGAGTGCGACGCGGACCCAGGGCACGCGCTCCAGTGTCCGTGAGGCGACGGCACGGGAGCGCTCGCGCGTCTGCCTGTCCGGGTCGTGACGCTGACGGTGAGCGCGAGGGCGATGGTCGAGGGTCGCTCGCTTACCCACTTTCCAGGTGATGATGAGTGACATCCTGCGCCTGGGGCTGCTGCTCGCCCTCGGAGTCGCGCCCACGCAGGCGCCGGCCGCGCCCTTCGTCCCGGCCCCCCGGTCCTCCCCGGCCCGCGCCCTTCCTTCGGAGGGGCCCACCCACCTCCACCAGGGCGCCTCCATCCCACCCCATGAGCGACGGGCGCGACAGGACGTCCCCCGCATGCAGCGGTTCGAGGCCAGCCTCCGCGACGTGCTGCGAATCGGACCCCGGATGACGGTCGACCTGCGCCGGGCCGTCAATGACTGGGTGGACGTGACGGGCTTCGCCAGGGGCCCCGTGGTGACGAGCCCTCACGCCAACCCGCTCCTGGTGGACGGCGCCACGCTGGAGCTCGTCGGCGAGGCGGGGGGCGTCATCCGCCTGCTGCGCGGCGACACGGATGGGACGCTGCTCTCCCTGCGCGGGCACTTCGGCTTCGACAAGAGCCGGGAGATCACCCTCCTCCCCCTCGTGGAGTCCCTGCTCGATTCGACGGGGATGACGAGCGAGGAGCTCGTGGAGCAGGAGCTGGGCGAGTTCGTCTTCATCCCGGAGCAGGAGGCCACCGTCCATGGCGGCCTCTTCGTCGCCCAGGTGCTCGACGCGGTCTTCGCCGTGCAGGGCTCCGTGTCCGCGGAGTTCGCGTGGCAGCGGCGGCGCCCCTTCGACTCGCTCATGGACAGCCGCGTGGTCGAGAGCACCCACGCGGTCCGCGTGTTCCTGGCGCTCGCGGTGACGGCGGACCTGTCCCCCGTGACGCGCGTGCCCCTCGCGCTGATGGCGGAATACGTCTTCCGCACCGGCGCGCAGGAGCAGGTCGACGCGGCCGACACCCTGCTCGAGGACTCCACCGTGGGGCTCGGCCTCTACTACTCCGGCAACCCGGACCTGCAGGTGGGGCTCGGCGCGGTGGCGACGCTCGACATGGGGACGGAGCTGTCCGTCGACGCGGCGGGCCGGCCCGTCCTGGTGGACGAGCCGACACGGGTCTACGGACAGCTCCTCATCCGCTACGTCTGGTGACGGGCTGCGTCCGGGCGCTCAGTGGCCCGCGCCGCTGGTCGCCTTCAGGCCGACGATGGCGACGAGCAGCATCGCCAGGAAGGCGGCTCTGGGGAGCGTGAGCGGCTCGTGGAAGAGCACCACGCCCAGGACGGCGGCCCCCAGGGCCCCGATCCCCACCCACACCGCGTACGCCGTGCCGATGGGCAGCGTCTTCGCCGCGTAGGACAACAGGCCCATGCTGGCGACGATGGCCAGCCCCGTCAGGATGCTCGGGATGGGACGGGTGAAGCCCTCGGTGTACTTGAGCCCCACGGCCCAGCAGACCTCGAGCAGCCCCGCGATGATGAGAAGGATCCACGCCATGACGCACGACTCCTGTGTGAGCGTCGTCTTGTCGTGACCGGGTACGGCGCACCTCGTCCGGGCACGGCGGGCCCACCCCGGGCACGCCGCACGGCGAGGGCTCTTAGCGCCTCGCCTCTCGGGTATCAACGCCTGTGTGGCCCCCCTTCCTTCCCCCCTCCTCAGGGCGGCTCCGGCGAGGTGGAGGGCGACCTCGGCGCCGCGCGCCCGCCCCGCCGCGCGCGATAGCGCGCCACCGCCACCTCGACGGTGAGGCACACGTTCTCCTCGCCCAGCCGCTGCGTCAGCCCCGTCCGGCGCAACATGCCGCGCAACGGAGCATTGGCCTCGGCGACGACCAGGGTGATGTCGTGGGAGGCCAGCTCGCGCTGCTCGCCAGGGCGCTCGCGGTGATGATGGCCGCGCCCGCCTCCGGCCCCAACATCAGGTGACGAGACGGACCGAACACGGCATAGGCCAGCATGGCGACGACGCCCGCGTACAGCCCGGCGGCGGGCCGCACCCCGACGATCTGCGCGTACGCCAGCCCCTGGGGCACGAGCATCGCGCCCAGCGTCAACGCGGACAGCAGGTCCGGCCGCAGGAAGCCCCACCGGTCCTCGCGAACCCACCGCGCCCCGGGGACGAAGCCGCGAACCCTTCGCCGTGACGCGGACACGGTCCTCCAGGGAGGGGCGGGCCGCGCGCGGGGAGCCTGCTCCAATCCGGACAGGACCCCGTCATCCCGGGGAGAGGCGGGCCGGAGGGCGCCTCGTCTCGCTCCCTCCTCGCGTCCCTAGCTTCACCGGGACCTGGAGCGACCCACCGGTCGGCCCCACACAAGGAGGACGTCGTGTCTCGATTGCTCACCCTGTCCATGGTGCTCCCCGCGCTGCTGCTCGCGCCGAAGGCCCAGGCGGAAGACCTCAAGCAGGACATGTCCCCGACCGCCGGCTTCGTGCAGGAGGAGCCCTCGCTCGCCAGACGGTTCACGTTCAACGTCGGCGCCAGCCTCGTCATCCCCCTCTCGGATTCGAGTGACCGCTTCGGAGTGGGTTGGGGCTTCCTCGTCGGCGGCGCCTACAACTTCACGGACGTGCTCACCCTCCAGGCGGAATACAGCTACAGCGACTTCGACGTGAAGAACGACGCCCTGGGGATAGAGGCCATCTCCGGCGATCACGTCCTCCAGTACGGCGACCTGAACGTCCTCGTCCACCTGGTGCCGCGCAAGCGCTGGGGCATCTATCTCCTCGGGGGGCCCGGTATCTACTACCGCAAGGTCGAGGTGACGCAGTTCGCGGGCACCGCGGTGGTCCCCGTCTGCGACCCGTGGCTGCTGCTCTGCTACAACCAGGCCGTCGCGGTGGACAACGTCCTCGGCTCGCGCAGCTCCACGGACTTCGGCCTCAACGGAGGCCTGGGCTTCACCTTCCGCATCTACGGCCCCATGCGCGTCTACGCCGAGGCGCGCTACCACTACATCTTCGGTCCGAAGTTCGACACGCCCACCGGCACGCACCGGGCGAACGGCCAGTACCTGCCCATCAACCTGGGCCTGCGCTTCTGACGACACCGGGCGCCAGGCCTCGCGTCCGCCGCTCCCCGGAGGGTGACTGACAGTTCCTCCGGGGCACCCGACGTTGGACTGGGGCCCGCCCCCGCTGGAGGGTTCGACACATGCGAAGCCACGCGCGTCACGCCATGCTGCTCGTGGGGACCGTCGTCGCCGGGTTGGCGGTCATCGCCTACGCGCAGGGCCAGCCCGCGCCCCAGGCCCCATCCCCTCCCCAGGGCCCCATCGGCGCCGTGCTCGGGTACATGAACAAGGAGCCCTTCATCCTCATGTTCCTCGTCATCGCCGCCGGCTATGCGTTGGGCGCGGTGAAGGTGAAGGGCATCGCCATGGGCTCCACGGCGGCCACGCTGCTCCTGGCGCTCGTGATCAGCTTCTGGGCCTTCGACCGCCACCACGTCCAGTACGCGCTGCCGGAGTTCACCAGCACCGTGTTCTTCAACCTCTTCATCTTCGCCATCGGCATGAAGGTCGGCCCGCAGTTCCTGGGTGGCATCCACCGCGAAGGCAAGCACCTGGTCATCCTGGCCTTGTTCGTGCCGCTGTTCTCGACGCTGCTCGTCTACCTCTCGCGGTATGTCTTCGACCTGGCCCCTGGACTTCTGGCCGGCATCGTCTCCGGCGCGAACACCGCGACGCCCGGCTTCGGCGCCGCGAAGGCCGCGCTCGACAGCGGCGCCTCGGCCATCCCGCCCGAACAGCTCAAGGAAGCGACGGCCAACCTCACGACGTCCTACGCCTTCCTCTACTGCACCAGCATGGTGCTCTTCACCGTGATGATGTCGGTGATTCCCAAGGCCTTCGGCCGCGACGCCGTGGTGGACGCGAAGAAGATGGAGAAGGAGATGGAGGGCGAGGACACCACGCCGCTGCCAGGCACCGCCGACTCCTTCATCCGGGGCTACATGCCGCTGGACCTGCGCGTCTTCCGCGTGGAGAACCCCGCGCTGGACGGCCGCACGGTGGCCGACCTGGACCACGCGCACCCGCGCGTCGCCATCGAGCGCGTCTACCAGGCGGGGCGCGTCTACAACCCACCGCCGGACCTGGTGCTGCACCGGGGCGACGAGGTGGCGATGCTCGGCCCCGTCTCCCTGCTGCTCGCGGGCGGGCCCCACATCGGCCCGGAGGTGGATGACTCGAAGCTGCGCAACGTGCGCTTCGACACGGTGGAGTTCATCGTCCACAACCCGAACGTGGTGGGGAAGACCCTGGGAGAGCTGGCGCTGCGCATGGGCCAGGGCATCTACCTCAACGCCATGTTCCGGGCCGGCGACCACGTCCCCATCAGTCGAGATCGCGTCGTGCGCAAGGGCGACGTGCTGCGCATCACCGGCAGCCCCAGGCGCGTGGCGGCCCTCCGCGACGACCTGGGCCCCGAGGTCAAGCCCAGCCTCTCCACGGACATCATCACCCTGGGCCTGGGACTCGCCGCTGGCGCGCTGCTGGGCGCCATCACCATCCCCCTCTTCGGCATCAAGTTCAGCCTCGGCTCCGCCGTGGGCCTGCTCATCGTCAGCATCGGGCTGAGCATCCTGCGCACGCACAACCCGGCGCTGGGTGGCCCCTTCCCGGAGTCGGCCCGACAGCTGCTGGAGGACATCGGGCTGAACGTCTTCATCGCCATCCTCGGCCTCAACGCGGGCGCGGGGGTCGCGGACGCCATCCGTGGCGGCCTGCTCGGCCCCACGCTCGTCGTCGGCGCCGTCGCGGCCTTCGTCCCTCCCATCATCGGATGGGCCATCGGGCAGTACGCCTTCAAGATGAACACCGCGGTGCTCATGGGCGCCATCTCCGGCGCGCGCTGCAACAGCGCCGGCATGCGCGCCTCGGAGGAGGCCGCGCAGAGCATCGTCCCGGCCATCGGCTATCCCGTCACCTTCGCCATCTCGAACCTGCTGCTGACGCTCATCGCCTACCTGTTCGCCCTGATGAAGTGATTCCGGAGATCGCCCGTGAGCACGCCCTTGCCTTCCTGGAACGATGGTTCCACTCGCGAAACGCTGCTGTCCTTCGTCTCCTCCGTGACGACGGAGGGCGCGAGCGGCTATGTCCGTCCGGAGGAGCGCGTCGCCGTCTTCGACAACGACGGGACGCTCTGGGCCGAACAGCCGATGTACGTCCAGGCGCTCTTCGCCATCGACCGGGTCCGGGAGCTGGCGCCCCAGCACCCGGAGTGGCATGGACGACAGCCCTTCAAGGCCATCCTCGAGGACGACGAGGAGGCCCTCCGCGCCCTCAGCGAACACGACGCCGCGGCGCTCGTGGCGGCGACGCACGCGGGGATGACCACGACCGAGTTCGCGCGGCAGGCGCGCGACTGGCTGGCCCGGGCGCGCCACCCCCGCTTCCAGCGCCCCTTCACCCGCTGCGTCTACCAGCCCATGCTGGAGCTGCTCGACTTCCTGCGCGCGAACGGGTTCGACCTGCACGTCGTCTCGGGCGGCGGCGTCGACTTCCTGCGGGCGTTCTGCGAGGAGACATATGGCATCCCCTCCTCGCATGTCATCGGCAGCAGCGGGAAGACGCGCTTCGAGCTGCGCGACGAGGGGCCGGTGCTGGTCAAGCTCCCCAGCCTGACCAGCCTCGACGACGGCGAAGGCAAGCCCATCAACATCCACCTGCACATCGGCAAGCGGCCCCTGCTCGCGTTCGGCAACTCGGATGGCGACCTCCAGATGCTCCAGTACACGAGCGCGGAGGGACATCCCCGCCTGCGCCTGCTGCTCCACCACGACGACGCGGAGCGGGAGTACGCCTACGATCGCGACGCCCGCGCCGGTCGGCTGGACCGCGCCCTGGACGTCGCCGCGCATGACGGGTGGACCGTGGTGAGCATGCGCTCGGACTGGAAGGACGTCTTCCCCGTCCACTCCCTCGCGGGCGAGCGAACCGTCGCGGAGGGTCAGGCGGGAACACCGCCGCGAGGCAGGTGACCGGAGTGCCCCCGCCCCTCCCGCCGCTTCACCCACAGCCGGTAGGGCACCAGCGCCAATATCCGGATGAGGACGTAGGAGCCCACCACCCCCGCGACCTCCAACGCCCGGAGGTGCGGGTAGCTCTGGCTGATGATGGTCATCGACAGGACGGGGTGCGCGAACGCGGCGGCGATGGCCACCGCCTTGCGGTCCTCCAGCCGCGGCCCCCCGGCCCAGTGCCCCAGCAGCGCGGAGAGCGTCACCATCACCACCAGCGCCAGCACCGCGAGCCACGCGACCTGGAGGAGCCGGGGACCCACGACGAAGAGCAGCCCCACGCACACCGCGATCAGCAGCCCCGTGAACAACCGGTTGCACCAGGGAGCCAGGACGCGCGCGGCCCTCGGGAAGAGGCGCTGGACGGCGATCCCCACCACCAGCGCCGGGAACAGCTTCACGGCGAGCAGTCGGAACACGAGCCCCGGCGACGCCTGGAACTCGACGCCCAGGCGCGCGTCCAGCCGGGCGACCCAGAACGGCACCGTCACCAGCGCGAACACGCTCAGCAGCATCAACAGGTTCATCGACGTCGTCGGGCTGGCCCCGAACGCCTTCGCCTGGTTGAGCTGGAGCGGGGCACCGGGACAGACGGCCATCAGGATCACGGCGCTGCCCACCACCGTGGGCAACCGGAACAGGGTGACCACGGCGGTGGCCACCAGCGGGACGAGCACGAGGACCACCAGCAGCGCGCGAGCGTAGAGCGCCGGGCGCGCGACGATCTGCCGCGACGCCCCAGGCTCGCGGACGAGCCCCTGTGTGAACATGAACAGGGTCACGATGTTGGACAGCACGAACACGATGACGGTCCTGAGCATGCTCGGCTCCTCTCGGACGGCGCGCGGAAGGCCCCGACGTTGTTGTTCATCATTCGAGCGCTCTCGCGGGAGGCCAGGGCGACCCGCCCAGCGCGCGCCCGCTCAACTCACGCTCTGGCGGAGCTGATCGACGACGGCGAGGAACTGGCGATCCATCACCAGCAGGACCGCCAGCGGGAGGAGCGCCGCGCCCCCCACGGCCGCGAAGGCCCGCTGGTCATACGGGAACAGCCTCATCCTCCGCGCGACCGCGAAGGAGGTCCCCAGGTCCGCCAACGACGAGAAGTCCTCGGCCGCCAGCGGGTCCACCCCCGGATGGGCCTGGAACCACCGGCGCTCGAACTCGCGGGAATGGTGCGAGGCGACCGTGGAGAACCAGGGCCCCCCTCGGCGCTTGGCCTTCACCAGCGCCGGACTGAAGAACGCGAGCGGCGCGAAGACCAGGATGCACGCGAGGACGCCGAAGATGAGCTGGGGCATCACGTAGTCGATGGGGGCCTGGGTGATGGCCGCGGCGTTCTTGCGGAACGAGTACGCGGCGATGGGCATCGCCACCGCGAACACCACCACGGAGAAGCTGGCCTGACAGACGGGGAGGAAGCCCAGGCCACCCGCCGTGTCCGGATGGGTGGGGACCAGCGACAGCGGCAGCCGGGAGGCCCGCCACAGGAACACCGCCCACACCACGCCCCGCCACAGCCACCGCAGCACCAGGAAGCGCAGCAGCGGCTGGCTCACGAGCACATACCAGGTCCCCGCCAGCGAGGTCCGCGCCCCCGAGCGCGTCACGAGCCAGCCGCGCGTGACGTCCGGAGGAACCAGCAACCCCAGGGCGAGCACCAGCGCCGCCAGCGCCAGCTCCATCGCCGGCAGGTCCCTCCAGGCCATCGCCCGCGCGAGGAGGGCCTCGTAGCGAGAGCGCCCCTCGCCTTCGATGAGGGTGGCTCGGGGAAACTGGTGGACGGCGACGCCGAGTCGACCATCGATGTAGGGCTCCGCCGCCACCAGCACCGGGATGGAGAGCAGCAGCTCGGCGTGGACCTGGAGCTCGGAGAACAGCGCTCGCGGCGCGCCTCCCCCCTCGAGCAACGCGAAGAGGACGACGGGCAACCAGCCCACCAACGCCAGCACCAAGGCGCCGCGGGCGACACCCTGGCGCGGGGGGAAGCCCATGCGGAACCGGCGCATCAGCCGGTACGCCGGCCCGCCTCGCACCAGGGAGAAGTCTCTCAATGGAGTCGTCGCGACCATGGGCCCCTCAGTACTCCTCGAACAGCTTCTGGACGCGCCTGGGGTCCTTCGTCTCCAGCAGCGCCAGCTGGAGCAGCACGCGCGACTTGGCCGGGTTGAGCTCACCCGACGCGACGAAACCCTTCTGGTCGTCGTTGATCTCGTTGTTGCGCAGCACCAGCCCGCTGGGCAGGCGCGTGCTGCGCACCACCACCACGCCCTTCTTCACCGCCTTCGCCAGCGTGTCCATCGCGGGCTGGGTCATGTTCCCATCCCCCACTCCCGCGATGACGATGCCCTGCGCGCCGTTGCGCACCGCCGAATCGATGAGGTCCGGGCTCATGTTCGCGTGGGCATAGAGGATGTCCACGCGGGGCAGCCTCTGCTGGTCGGCGACGGAGAACTCGGACTCCGTGGTGTGCTTCTTGTCATCCATGCGCTCGAACCAGGAGACCTTCCCGGTGTTCACCACGCCGGAGGGCCCCCGGTTCGTGCTGCGGAAGGTCTCCACGTTGGTGGTGTTCGTCTTCGTCACGTTGCGCGCCGAATGGATCTCGTCGTTGAGGACGACGAGCACGCCGCGCCCACGCGCCTCCGGGTCCGCGGCCACGGCCACGGCGTTGTAGAGGTTGCCCGGCCCGTCCGCGCTCGTCGCCGTCGCCGGGCGCATCGACCCCACGAGCACCACCGGCTTGTCGCTCTTGACGACCAGGTCCAGGAAGTACGCCGTCTCCTCCAGCGTGTCCGTGCCGTGGGTGATGACGACCGCGTCCACGTCCGGAGACGCGAGCAGCTCATTGGTGCGCTTCGCCAGCTTCAGCCACACCGCGTCGTTCATGTCCTGGCTGCCGATGTTCACCACCTGCTCACCGCTCAGCCGCGCCAGCTTGTCGAGGTTGGGCACGCCCTTGATGAGGTCCTCCACCTTGAAGGAGCCCGCCTTGTAGCCATAGCCCTGGGGGGTGCCCTGGGCACCGGCGATGGTCCCGCCCGTGGCCACGATGCGCACGGCGGCCTTCTGCGCGCCATGCTTGCCGGCGGACGTCGCGTCGCCACCACCCTGCTTGGGGGCGCTCGCGCTCTGCTCGCCGCCGGGCCTCGGCTTCGGAGCCTCCCCTCCCTGGCCCAGCGCCTGGGAGAGCGGCAGCAACAGCAGCACGGCCCACAACAGCCCCCGTCTCGAAACGCTCATGACTCGTCCTCCCCTCACGCATCCAGGCCGCCGTGCTTCCATTCACGGATGGCGCGAATCACGATGTCCTTGAGACTCTGGCCGATGCGCGGATAGGCCTCGTCGTCCAGGTTCGCCAGGGACACGCGCGCGGACCACTCGGGGCCATCGAAGCCGCTGCCGTTGAGCAGCACCACGCCGTGCCGCCGGGCGAGCGCCAGGACGATGTCGAGCGGATCATGGCGCGCCTCCACGAACTCCACGAACTCCGGCCCCACGTGCTCGCGGCACCACGCGTCCAGGTCGAGCGTCTGGTAGTACGCCGTGCGCAGCGGGTCCGGTGACAGGGGGATGCCCATGCCCTGGTAGAGGGCGGCCAGCCGGTCCTGGACGATCTTCCTGCAGCGCTTCTTGTAGGCGTCCTTCTCGTCCAGCAGCGCGAAGAGGGAGAACAGCGTCATCTGGAGCTGCTGCGGCGTGGACAGGCCCGCGGTGTGGTTGAGCGCCACCGCGCGGCTGTCGGCCACCAGGCGGTCGATGAACTTCAGCTGCTCCGGCTTCAGGGTAATGGAGCCGTAGCGCTCGTCCAGGGCCTCCCGTTCGGCCGCGGGCAGGCGGGAGATCAGCCGGTCCACGACGTTCTCCTCGTGGAGCCCGATGACGCCGAGCCGCCAGCCCGTGGCGCCGAAGTGCTTCGAGTACGAGTACACCAGGAGCGTGTTGTGCGGCAGCTCCGCGGCCAGCGAGCGGAAGCCCTCCACGAACGTCCCATACACGTCGTCGGTGAGCAGCATCAGGTCGGGCCGCTTGGTCCGGACCAGGTCCACCAGCAGGTCCAGCGACTCGCGCCGCATCGCCACCGCGCCCGGGTTGGCGGGGTGGACGACGAAGAACGCCTTGATGCTCGGGTCCTCCAGCTTGCGCAGCTCGGACTCCGGATACTGCCAGGAGTGGGTGCCCTCCTTCGTCATGACGCTCTGGCGGACCTCCACCGTGCGCAGGTCGAACTCCTCCAGGCGGGGGATCTCCAGGTAGGGCGTGAAGATGGGTGTGCCCAGCGCGATGGTGTCGCCCTTCTCCAGCACTCGGTTGGTCATCAGCGACCGGAAGAGATACGCCATCGCGGCGGTGCCGCCCTCGACGGCGAAGAGCTCGAACTGGCCCGGGGGCGGGCGACCGTCACACATCTCCTTCGCCAGGTACGCGCGCACCACCTTCTCGGCATGGACGAGCATGCGATCCGGCACCGGGTAGTTGTCACCAATCGCCGCGTCCGTCAGCTCCCACACGAAGGCGTCAGGGTCGAAGCCCAGCGTGGTGGTGCCGTGGGACAACGCCCGACGCAGGAACCGCGCGGCCACGCTGTCCTCGCGGGTGTCCAGGAACTCACGCAGGCGCCGGGCGATCCCCGGCGAGCGCGGCATGCCGCCCAGCCCGACCTCCGGCTCGTTCCACGTGCTCCGGCTCTCGCGCAGGGCGAACTCTCCCATCAGGAAGAACGCCTCGCGGGGCGTCGTGGACACCCAGTTGGGGTTGCCCCGTCCCGCGTTGAGCATCACCGCCGCGCGCGTGCGCTGGGCCTCGTCCGCCAGCTCGATGAGGGTGTCCTTCAGTTCGAAGGGGCTGAGCTTGTGCAGCTCCCGCGCGTCGAGCGCGTCGTCGGGGCCAATCGGGCGCGTGCTGGTGTCCGTCGTCGTCTCCGTGCTCATGTCCGTCGCACTCCTTCGACGCGCGGCGCCTCGGCGGGGACGTTCGACTCCCGGCCTCCTCCGGCGGCGGCGCGCGATGTTGGCGAGGACACGTTGTCCACGCGCGGACGCGCCGCCAGCGAGCACGCGCCACGCATCGGGCGCTCGTGGGCTCGCGCGCTCCATCGCGTGGCGGCACGCCTCCCCCGCCCCGGAGGACCGGATTGTCGTCGCGTCGGGGGCTCCCCAGCTTGCCGCCCAGGGGCCACCCGCGCCCCGTCGAACGCGAGGGAGGGCCCGGATGGACATGGACGTCGTCGGCGAGCACGCGCCCCGGGAGGGCCAGACAGGCCACAACGAGGTGGCGCCCGGCCCCGCGCCGGCGCCCGGCATGGCCTGGATTCCCGGGGGCACGTACTGGATGGGCTCGGACCACCACTATCCGGAGGAGAAGCCCGCGCACCAGGTGACGGTGAGCGGCTTCTGGATGGACGTGGCCCCGGTGACGAACGAGGACTTCGCGCGCTTCGTCGAGGCCACGGGGTACGTCACCGTCGCCGAGCGGCCCTTGAACCCGGACGACTTCCCCGGCGCCCTCCCGGAGCTGCTGGTGCCCGGCTCGCTGGTCTTCCGCAAGACGGCCCACCGCGTGGACCTGCGCGACCTGTCGCAGTGGTGGGTCTACACGCCGGGCGCATGCTGGCGGTGGCCGGAAGGCCCGGCGGGCCGCGACTGGCGGGGCCGCGAGCGACACCCCGTGGTCCACGTCTGCTTCGAGGACGCGGAGGCCTACGCGGCCTGGGCCGGCAAGTCGCTCCCCACGGAGGCCGAGTGGGAGCGCGCCGCGCGCGGTGGACTGGACCGCAAGGTCTACGTCTGGGGCGACGAGTTCTCTCCCGACGGTCGCCCCATGGCCAACATCTGGCAGGGCGAGTTCCCCTGGCAGAACCTGAACACGGATGGCTTCGAGGGCACCTCGCCCGTGGGCAGCTTCCCCGCCAACGCCTATGGCCTCTTCGACATGGCGGGGAACGTGTGGGAGTGGACCACGGACTGGTTCCAGGAGCGCCACCAGGGCAACGGCGGCAAGCCCTGCTGCATCCCGGTCAACCCCCGGGGCCCGGCCACGCACGAGCGGAGCCTCGACCCGTGCACGCCGGGGGTGCTCATCCCCCGCCGCGTCCTCAAGGGCGGCAGCCACCTGTGCGCGTCCAACTACTGCCTGCGCTATCGCCCGGCCGCGCGCTCGCCTCAGGCCGTCGACAGTGGGACGACGCACATCGGGTTCCGCTGCGTCCACCGCCCCTTGTCCGGCTGACGCCGCCCGCGCGGCTCAGAGCGACAGCACGACCTTCCCGAACGTCAGGTTCGACTCGAGGCGCCGGTGCGCTTCGGCCACCTCCTCCAGGGGGAACACGGAGTCGATGACGGGACGCAGCCGTCCCGAGGCCAGCTCGGGCAGCCAGCGCTCGCGGAAGCGGCGGGTGACGGCTTCCTTCATGGGCAACGACAGCGGACGCAGCGCCATGCCCTTGAGCTGGAGCCGCCGGAGGATGACCTGCTTCAGGTCCAGGTCGCCCCACATGCCGTTCATCACGCCCACGAGCAGCAGCGTGCCTCCGTCCCGCAGGGAGGCGAGGTTGCGGGCCATGGCCGCGCCCCCGACGAAGTCCTCCACCACGTCGACCCCCTCCCCCCGCGTCCAGCCGGCGACGGCCGCGCTGAAGTCCTCGCCGCGCAGCACCCCCGCCTCCGCGCCGAGCGCCACGCAGCGCTCGCGCTTCTCCTCCGTCCCCACCGAGACGAAGGCGCGCGCGCCAACCGCCCTCGCCAGCTGGATGCAGGCGGTGCCGATGCCGCTGCCCCCCGCGTGCACGAAGACGCTCTGCCCCTGTCGCAGGCCGCCCACCTCGAGCAGCGACTCGTGCGCGGTGCAGTACGCCTCGGGCGTGGCGGCGGCCTCGACGAAGGACCAGGCGTCCGGGACGCGGACCGCCATCCCCTCCTCCATCAAGCACGCCTCCGCGTAGCCGCCTCCATCGACGAGCCCGAAGACGCGCTCGCCCTCGCGGAAGGCCCGCACCCCTTCGCCCACCGCCTCCACGACCCCGGCCACCTCCACGCCGAGCAGCGGGCTGGTGGCGTTCGCGGGGGCCTGGTAGCCGCCCGCGCGCTGCACGGTGTCCATGCGGTTGAGCGCGGAGGCATGGACCCGCACGCGCAGCTGCCGGGGGCCTGGCACCGGGCGCGGGAGCTGCTGGAGGCGCATCACCTCCGGCCCTCCGGGGCGCTCCACCACCACCGCTCGCATCCCTTCAGTAGTTCGCATCCACATCCACGCCGTGCCCTCGCAGGGGCACCAGAAACGAGCGCTCGAAGATCATCACCACCGTGCCGTCGGATTTGAGTCCCCGGGTCTCCACCGTGACGACGCCCTGGGTCTTGCGCGAGCGGGACCTCCGCTTCGCCAGGACCCGGCTCTCCGCGTAGAGCGTGTCTCCCACGAACACGGGCGCCGTCAACCGGATGCGATCCCACCCCAGGTTGGCCACGCCCCGGGCGCTGGTGCTGTTGAGACTCATCCCCCCCACGATGGCCAGCGTCACCAGGCTGGACATCAACGGGCGCTTCCACTCCGTCTTGCTCGCGTAGACGGCGTCGATGTGGAGCGGGTGCGTGTTGAGGCACACGAGGGACTGCCACATGTTGTCCACGTCCGTCAGGGTGCGCCCGGGGCGATGCTCGAAGACGTCCCCCACCTCGAAGTCGTCATAGAAGAGGCCGTGCGTCTCCCGGTAGCGCTGCTTGCCCACCTTCTTGTGGGCGGACACCATCTTCTTCATGGGTCTCCATTCCTGGCCCCTGCTCGAAGTACCGCGGGCGCCAGCACCTCCTCGAACTGGGCGGTGGCGAGCACCCGTCGGGCGACCGTCACCAGGGGCGGGCCAATCATGCTCCCTCCCACCACCTGGATGCCTCCCTTTCCATCCCCCACCTCCGCCAGCACCCGGCGCGCGTGGGCCACCATCTGCGACGTGGGCCGCAGCGCCCCGTGCACGACCCGCACCTGGTCGGGGTGGATGACGATCTTCCCGGTGTACCCCAGCGCGCAGACCCGGCGCGTCTCGTCCTCCAGCTCCGCCAGGTCCACCAGGTCGAAGAACGGCGAGTCGATGGCGTGCACCCCCGCGAGCGCCGCGGCGATGGCGATGCGCGAGCGCGCGTAGAGCATCGAATCCCAGGACAGCGGCACCCCCAGCTGCGCGGACAGGTCCGCCGCCCCGAAGATGAGCCCCCGGAGCCGGGGCGTGGCCATGGCGATGGCGTCCACCGCCTCCACCCCGCGCGCCGTCTCGATGATGGCCAGCAGCGACACCTCCGGGAAGCGCGCGCCGAGCAGCGCGTCCAGCTGATGGAGCTCCGCGGCGGACTCCACCTTGGGCAACATCACCGCGTCGGGCTGCACGTCCGAATCCAGGAGGGCCAGCACGTCGCGCAGGCCCGCGTCGGTGCGCAGGCTGTTGATGCGCAGGCACATGGGCCCGCCCGTCCGGGAGCGCGCCAGGTGGGAGATCGCCAGCCTGCGCGCCTCGTTCTTGAGCGCCTGGGGGACGCCGTCCTCCAGGTCCAGCAGCCCCATGTCGGCGCCCACCTCCTCCGCCTTGTCGAAGCGCGTGGGGTCGAGCGCAGGGGTGACGAGGAACGTCCTGCACTGCAAGGGCATGGGCATGGATCAGGTCCCGGGAACCGCCAGCTCCACGAGCGCGTCACACAGGCGCCGCAGGTCTTCGTGGGTGAGGTTGGAGCGGAGGATGATGCGCAGTCCCGCGCGTCCCTTGGGGACGATGGGGAAGAACACGGCCGAGGCATAGAACCCGCGCTCCATCAACTGGCGCGAGCGCTCCACCGCCATGGCCTCCGGGCCCACGTCGATGACCTTGATGGGGAAGTCCTCGCCCACGGTGCGGGTGGCGACCCGCTCGTCGAAGTAGCGGACGTTCTCGCGCAGCCGCCGCTGGCGCGCGTGGAGCTCCTCGCCGCCATGCAGCCGCGCGGACGCCAGGCTCGCGCCGATGGCGGGGATGGACAGGCTCTGCGACCAGCCCAGCGGCCCCGCGAAGCGGCCCACCAGGTCCGCGTGATGGCCGGGGCCGAGCATCACCGCGCCCCCCGCCGTCCCGAAGCCCTTGCCCAGCGAGCCGATGATGATGGTGCGCTCGTTGAGCTCCCCCTTCATCGCCGCCCGCACGTACCCCTCCCCCGCCTCGCCGTAGAGGGAGAGCGAGTGCGAGTCGTCGAAGTACAGGAACAGGCCGTAGCGCTCCTGCAGGCGGAACAACTCGTGGACGATGGCCACCCCGCCCATGGAATAGAACCCGTCCGCGACATACGCGACGCGCGCGTGCTTGCGGCAGAGGTCCTCCAGGAAGTCGATGTCGTTGTGGGGCGCGGTGATGACGTGGGTCTCGTCCGCGCAGATGGGCTTGATGAGGTTCATCGAGAAGTGGGCGGACTTGTCGAAGACCAGGATGGGCTTCTGGCCGTCTGGCAGCAGGTGCCCGGACGCGATGAGCGGCAGCAGGCCCGCGCTGGCGGAGCTGGCGGAGTTGGTGACGATGGTCCGCGCGCGCCAGCGGCGCGACAGCTCCTCCTCGAGGTGGTCCAGGTCGGCCAGCCGCACCCGGAGCCGGGAGATGGACATGCAGAGCGTCCCCTCGCGGCGGAGCACGTCGATGGCCCCCTGGAGGACCGCCGGGTGCGAGTCCAGCCCCAGGTACGAGCACGAACAGGTGTTGATGAATTCACGCCCATCCGGCAGCGCGAGCGTGCCGCGCTCCGTGTTGTGGACCGCCAGGTCCAGCAGCCCCGCCTCCTTCGCCGCCGCGAAGGAGGGGTTGCCCAGGCCCACCATCGACTCCGTGTTGCGATAGCGATTCTTGAGTTCCATACCGCTTCACCCCCGCTTTCCCGCATCCGGCAGGTCCGAGCCCGGCCCCAGCTTCAGGTCCGGCTCCGCCAGCCCCTGGTCGATCAACGCCAGGAAGGCGGCCAGCATCCGCGCGGACGTGGCCGGCTCGAACAAGTCGGTGCTGAACTCCAGCAGTCCCTCGAACCCCTCCGCCGTCTCCTGGAGCGACAAGGTCAGGTCGTAGATGGAGGCGCCGCGGTCCGCGGGCAGACGGGTCTGCGTCAGGCCCGGCATCTCCAGGGGCCCCAGAGGGGCGTTCTGCAGGACGAACATCACCTGGAACAGGGGGGCGCGGTCCACCGGCCTGCGAGGGCACACGGCGTCCACGACCTTGTCGATGGGGACCTCCTGGTGCGCATACGCGCCCAGCGTGACGTCCCGCACGCGCCCGAGCAGCTCCCGCAGGCTGGGGTTGCCGCGCAGGTCCACCCGCAGGGCCACCGTGTTGACGAACAGGCCGATCAACGCCTCGAGCTCCGGGAACGCCCGGTTCGCGATGGGCGACCCGATGACGAGCTCCTCCTGGCCCGCCCGCCGGCAGACCATGGCGCCGAAGAGGGCCAGCAGCGCCATGAAGGGCGTCACCCGCTCCCGGTGGCAGAAGTCATTGAGCGCGGCGCTGCGCTCGCGCCCCAGCGCCACCGGAATCCACGTGCCGTTGAAGGTGCGCGTCGCGGGACGCGGCTTGTCGGTGGGCAGGGACACCGTCATCGGCGCGTCCGCCAGCGACTCGCGCCAGTAGCGCATGCGCGACTCCAGCTCCGGCCCGGTCAGCCAGGCGCGCTGCCAGGCCGCGTAGTCCGGATATTGGATCTCCAGCGGTCTCAGCGCCGGTGTCCTCCCCTGGGAGAGCGCGGAATAGAGGGCGGACACCTCGCGGGAGATGACCCCCTCGGACCAGCCGTCGGAGAGGATGTGGTGCTTGGCCAGGATGAGCAGATGCTCGTCGTCCGCCACGCGCAGCAGCTCGCCCCGCACCAGCGGCCCCCGCGTGAGGTCGAACGGCTCGCGCGAATGGTACGCGATGCGCCGCGAGACGAACGCCTCCACGTCGACCGCTCCCCGCAGGTCCTCGATGGGCAGGGGCACCCGCAGCGACGCGGCGACCTTCTGCACGGGGCGGCCCTCCTCCTCCACGAACGTGGTGCGCAGCGCGTCGTGCCGGTCCATGAGCGCCTGGATGGCGGCGACGAAGGCCTCCGCGTCCAGGGGCCCCTTCAACCGGTGCGCGATGGGCTGGCTGTACGCGGTCGACGTGGGGTTGGCCTGGAACATCCGCCACAGGCGCTCCTGCGAGTACGACAGCGGCGCGGTGGCGCCGGGCGGCAGCCGGACCAGCGGTGGCATGGAGCTGGGCAGCCCGCGCGGCGCCGCCTCGATGCGCCGCGCCAGCTCCGCCACGGTGGCCCCCTCGAAGAGGACCCGCAGGGGCAGCTCCACGCCCAGCACGCCGCGCACGCGCGACATCAGCTTCGTGGCGAGCAGCGAGTGGCCCCCCAGCACGAAGAAGTCGTCATGCGGCTCCACGCGGGGAAGCTCGAGGACCTCGGCCACCAGGGCGCAGAGCCGCTCCTCCAGCGGCGTGCGCGTCGACAGGTCCGCCGTCGCGAGGCTGCTCTCCCGCGACAGGTCCGGGCGCGGGAGCGCGGCCCGGTCCAGCTTCCCGTTGGGGGTGAGCGGAAGCGCCGGGAGCACCACGTACGCCGAGGGGACCATGTATTCGGGCAGGCGCTCGCGCAGGAAGGAGCGCAGCGCCGCCGGCCGGGTGGACACCTCCGGCGAGGGCACCACGTAGGCCACCAGCGCCTTGCCGACCGGCATGTCGTCGCGCGCCACCACCGCCACCTCCCGCACGGCCGCGTGACGGGCGAGCTGGACCTCCACCTCCCCGGGCTCGATCCGGTAGCCGCGCACCTTCACCTGCGAGTCCCGGCGCCCGAGGAACTGCAGCCGCCCGTCCGGCATCCACCGCGCCAGGTCTCCCGAGCGGTACATCCGCGCGCCCCGCGCCCCGCTGAAGGGGTCCGGCACGAAGCTCTCCGCCGTCAGCGCGGGCTGCCGCAGATAGCCCCAGGCGAGCCCATCTCCGGCGATGAACAGCTCCCCGGGCACGCCGATGGGGACCGGGCGCAGGCGCGCGTCCAGGAGGTACACGCGCGTGTTCGCGATGGGCCCGCCGATGGGGACCGACGTCCCCACCCCGTCCTCGTGCGTGAAGACCTCGCAGCAGGAGAACGTGGTGCCCTCCGTGGGGCCATAGCCGTTCACCAGCCGCCCCGCGCGGCGCACGTGCTCACGGACCCGGTCCGGGTGCAGCACGTCGCCCCCGGCCAGCACCTGCCGCACGCGCGCCAGGGGCTCCGGCTGGGCGGCCACCATCTGCTCGAAGAGCGCGGACGTCAGCCACAGCGTGGTGACGCCATGCGCGTCCAGCAGCGCCCCCAGCTCCTCCAGCGACAGCGCGTGCGCGGGCGCCACCACCAGCCTCGCGCCGTGCAGCAGGCAGCCCCACAGCTCGAACGTGGACGCGTCGAACGAGAGCGGCGCCAGTTGGAGGAAGACCTCGTCCGGCCCGAACCTCGCGAAGCGCGTCCCCATCACCAGCCGGCTCACGGCGCGGTGCGGGACACAGACGCCCTTGGGGCGCCCCGTGCTGCCGGACGTGTACATCACATAGGCCAGGTGGAGACCGGAGACGGCGACCTGCGGGGCCACCTCGGGCGTCCGGCGGATGGCCTCGGCCTCCTGGTCCAGCAGGATGACGGGCGGCCCGGACGCGGGCAGCTGCGCGTCGGAGCCCTCGTGGGCCAGCACCAGCGTCGTCGCCGTGTCCTCCAGCAGGTAGGCCAGCCGCTCGCACGGCGCCGCGACGTCCAGGGGCACGTAGGCCGCGCCCACCTTGAGCACGCCCAGCACGGCGACGACCATGTCCACCGACCGCCGCAGACACAGCGCCACGCGGTCCCCCACCCGGACTCCGCGCGACAACAGGTACCAGGCGAGCTGGTTGGCGCGCCGCTCCAGCGCGCCGTAGGTGACGACCAAGTCCCCCGACACGAGCGCCACCGCGTCCGGCTGCCGCCGCGCCCGCGCCTCGAAGAGCGCATGGAGGCCCGCCTCGCGAGGGTATGGGACATCGGTCGCGTTCCAGTCGCGCAGCACCTGGCGCCGCTCGGCCTCCGACAGCAACGACAGCTCGGACAGGCGCAGCCGTGGCTGGTAGACGGCCGCCTCCAGCAGGCCGTGGAGGTGGCTCACCAGTCGCCGCGCCGTCTCGGCGGTGAACAGGTCCGTGCGGTACTCGAGCTGCCCCGACAGGCCGCGCGCGTGCTCGAACAACGACAGGGTGAAGTCGAACTTGGCCGAGCCGCTGTCCACCGCCACGGTCGAGAACGACAGGCCCGGGGTGGCCAGCTTCCCCATGGGGGTGTTGAGCAGCACCAGGGCCACCTGGAAGAACGGCGTCTGTCCCGGCCGGCGCTCCGGCCGGAGCGCCTCCACCAGCCGCTCGAAGGGCACCTCCTGGTGGGAGAAGGCCCCCAGTGCCGTCTCCCGCGCCCGCGCCAGCAGGTCGATGAAGCTCGGGTCCCCGTCCAGCTTCGTGCGCAAGACGAGCGTGTTCACGAAGAAGCCGATCAACCCCTCCGTCTGGACCTGCTGCCGCCCCGCCACCGGCACGCCCACGGCGATGTCGTCCTGGCCGCAGTAGCGGGACAGGAGCGCCTGGAAGCCGGCCAGCAGCCCCATGAAGAGCGTGGCCCCCTGCTCCCGACACAGCTTCTGCAGCGGCAGGACGAGCGCCGTCGGCAGCTCCACGTCGAGCACCGCGCCGGGGCACGCGGAGTCCGTCAGCCGCGGCCCGTCCGTCGGCAGCTCCAGCGTGGGTGGCAGGCCGTCCAGCCGCTGCCTCCACCACGCCAGCTCGCGCTCCAACGCCTCGCCCCGCAGCCGCGTCCGCTGCCACTCCGCGTGGTCCGCGTACTGGTACACCAGCTCGGGCAACGGGGAGGGGCGTCCCGCGCTGAAGGCCTCGTAGAGCGCCACCACCTCGCGCACGAGCACGCCCAGCGACCATGCGTCGGACACGATGTGGTGCATCACCATCACCAGCAGGTGCTCCGACGCGCCCAGCCGCAGCAGGCGCGTGCGCAAGAGCGGCCCCTTCGTCAGGTCGAAGGGCCTGCGCGCCTCGTCCCGGGCGATGCGCAGCGCCCGCGCCTCGCGCTCCGGCGCCGCGAACGCCCCCAGGTCCTCCACCTCGAGGACCGGCTCCAGGCTCCCCGGCGGCGCGATGACCTGTAGCGGCACGCCCTCGCGCGCGTGGAACGTCGTGCGCAGGGCCTGATGACGCCGCACCAGCGCCTGGAAGGCCCGCTCCAGCGCCGGCACGTCCAGCGCGCCCTCCAACCGCTGCGCCACCGGCAGGTTGTAGAGCGGACTGCCCGGCAGGTACTGGTCCATGAACCACAGGCGCCGTTGCGCGAAGGACAGCTCCGCCACCCGCTCACAGGCGGGGAACGGTTCGTCCGGCACCACCCCGCGCGCCGGCGGTGGCTCGGCGGGAAGCACCTCCACCTCCGGCCCCCGCGCCGTGAGCAGGTCGATCCGCCGCGCCAGGCCCGCCACCGTGGGCACGTCGAACAGCTCCTGCAGCGACAGCTCCGCCCGCAGCACGGACTGGATGCGCGAGACGACCTGCGTGGCCAGCAGCGAATGTCCACCCAGGTCGAAGAAGCTGTCGAACACCCCCACGTGGGGGAGCTCGAGCACCTCGCTCCAGATTCGTGCAATGGCGCGCTCGGTCTCCGTGCGGGGTTCCATCGCATGCGTGGCGCTGCGCTCTTCGAGGCGGTCGTGGGAGCGTGGCTGGGTCATGGGGAGGGGGCCTGGGAGGGGACCAGGTAAACCTGTCTTACCGAAAAAACCCGTCCAATTGAACGCCATGGCTCACACAAGGTGAGCGGCTCACATTCGACGGGTGGATGCGACCCTGACCCAGGGGTGCGGAGGTGGTGTCAGGCCCGTTGCCCATACCGCTCCGCGCCAGGGTCGGGTGGAAAAGTCGCGTTCGATTGTCGCCTACTGACCTGTTTCAACCGGTGATGAGCGCCATGGTCCGGTTCATCCGGCTCAAGCCCAGGCGCACCAGCGCGCGGCGGAAGTCGGCCTGGGCCCAGAAGAATTTCCGGAAGACCTCTCGCTCCAGCCGCAGCAACGTGCAAGGCGTCGCGGTGCGGACAGTGGCCGTGGCGACACGCCCTCGCAACAGGGACACCTCGCCGAAGATGGAGCCCTCCTCCATGTCTGGGTATGGCGTGGTGTGTCCGTCCAGGTGTGTATGAAAAACAGAACAACGCCCCCGCAGGAGGACGAAGAGGGCGTTGCCCGGGGTGCCGCGCGCGAGGAGCGTCTCTCCCTCGGGCACCGCGCAGGGCACCAGCGCGCTGCCCAGCTGATGCCACAGGTCGGGAGACAGCGTCGCGAGCAGCGGGCTGCTGCGCACCGCGTCGGCCAGGAACCGCTCCCTGCAACGCATGGTGACGACCGGCCCCTCGACGCCGTGTCGCGCGCCGGACATGGCCAGGCCGCTCCGCGACAGCTCGCGCAGCACGGTGCGCCCCAGCGTGACGACCGTCGCCGTGCGGGGACAGTCCGTCATCAACGCCATCTCCCCGAAGAACTCTCCGGCGGACAGCTGGGCCACCGTCCTCGGCGCTCCCACGCCCCGCTCCCTCACCACCGCCACCCGCCCCTCCACGATGACGAACATGGACGAGCCCCGGTCTCCCTCCCGCACCACCATGTGGCCGGGAGGCAGGAAGCGCGTCCACACCGGCAACGGAGCTCCCCCCAGCACCGCCACGTCCGACTCCCCCTGCGCGGACGCCACCGCCGCTGGCGTCGCCCGCATGCCCTCTGCGGGCGGAGTGCACGGATTGAGAGCCAGACGCGACATGGAAGTCCTCCACGATGGGAGTGGGATTCCGGGACAACTTAGAACTCGCGAGGAACGTGCGCAGTGAAGCGCTTCACACCATGGGAATCACGACGTCCCATGCCCTCATTCCAACTGCTCCGGGCGGACCAGGGTGATGCGTCCCCCCTCGTAGGCCAGCAATCCCTCACGGACAAAGAATCGCATCCATTTATTGGCGCTCTCACGCGTGAGACCACAAAGGCTGGCAATCTCCGTCTGGGTGAACCGCTGTGGGATGACGACGCCGTCCGTCGCCCGTTGCCCCTGATGACGCGCCAGCTCCAGCAGCACGCGCACCAACCGCTCCCGCGCGTCCAGGAAGTGGGTGTCATGGACCAGACGCGTCACGTGGCGGACCATCCGGCTCAACGTGGCGAGCAACCCCAGCGCGAGCTGCGGGCGCGTGTCCAGGAACCGCTGGAAGTCCTCGCGTTGCAGGCTCAACAGCTCCGTGTCCTCGCGCGCCACCGCGTCCGTCGAGCGGGGCTCGCCATCCAACAACGCCAGCTCCCCGAAGAAATCCCCGCGCGACAACAGCGCCAGGATGACCTCCTTGCCCTCGTGCGAACACAAGCGGATGGCCACCTCGCCCTGCTGGATGACATAGAGCGACCGCCCCACGTCCCCCTGGCGGAACACCACGTCCCCCTTCGAGAACCGCCTCGGCCTCAGCAACGACGACAGACTCTCGAGCGCGTGCGCGTCGAGCCGCTCGAAGATCGAGACCTGGGACAGGATCCGGACATACGACATGACTTCTCCCCCCGGCCCTACGGCCTTCCTCCAGGGAGGAAGCTCGGGCCCTCTGTCATCAAAACGCACTCGGGGACGACCTTGCACCCTCTTCCCGAAGATGTCGTTCCCCCGGCTTCGTCCGAATTACGGGTCTTGACACAACCTGCCACGCATGGCACTTAGTCACCCAATATCGATAATGAGAACCATTCTCATTACCCGGCGGTTCGCAAGGTCTCCCGGGAGGCCGTGCGTGCGGGAGGGCGAGGAATCCCATGGCTACGCAGACCAGGGTGGCGCTCGTCACGGGCGCCGCGCGGGGGATTGGCGCGGAGGTCGCGCGGGTGCTGGCGGAGGACGCCGTCATCGCGGCGCTCGACAGGGACGCCGAGGGCCTGCTGTCGCTCGTCGCGGAGCTGCGTGGCCAGGGGCGCAAGGCGACGGCCTGGCCCGTGGACGTGAGCGACAGCGCGGCGGTGGAGGCCGTCGTCGAGCGCGTGGAGGGCGAGCTGGGGCCCATCGACATCCTGGCCAACGTGGCGGGCGTGTTGCGGATGGGGCCCGCGGTGTCGCTGAGTGACGCGGACTGGGCGACGACGTTCGGGGTGAACACCCACGGCGTGTTCCATGTCTCACGCGCCGTCGCCCGGCGGATGGTGCCGCGCCGTTCGGGCGTCATCGTCACCGTCGGCTCCAACGCCGCCGGCACGCCGCGCATGCAGATGGCGGCGTACGTCGCCTCCAAGGCCGCCTCCACCATGTTCACCAAGTGCCTGGGCCTGGAGCTGGCCCAGTACGGCATCCGCTGCAACGTGGTGTCGCCCGGCTCCACCGACACGGCCATGCAGCGCGCCCTGTGGAAGGACGACTCCGGAGGCGAGGCCGTCATCGAGGGCTCCCTGGACAGCTACCGCCTGGGCATCCCCCTGCGGCGCATCGCCTCTCCTCGGGACATCGCCAACGCCGTGCAGTTCCTCGTATCGGACAAGGCGCGCCACATCACCATGCACGACCTGTGTGTCGACGGTGGCGCGACCCTCGGCGCCTAGTGCGCGGCGCCCCGCCCGCCGGAGCGCATGCGGGCCCGCGGGGGCGGCCACGCGTCGTGGTTTCGAATTCAACACCCCATGAATCCTGCCCGGACGCGGACGCCGCGACACGGGCCCGGCAACAGGAGGCAGGAAGTGACGACGCACGGAGACGACGCGGCCCCCCGGAAGCTGGCCGCCCAACTGCTGCGAAGCTACGAGGCGGGCTCCTCGTTCTTCTTCGCCTCGCCGCGCCGCACGCTGCTGGCGCAGGGCACCTTCGCCGCGGTGCCCCACGTGGGAGGCCCCAACGCGCTGGAGAAGCTGCCGGAGCGCGTGGCGAAGGTCCTGGCCGACGCGCGCCAGGCGGACCATGACATCCCCATCGCCGTGGGCGCGGTGCCCTTCGACGGGCGCGTGCCCGCGCAGCTGGTGGTGCCGCAGACGCTCCAGCGCGCCGGCCCGCTCGTGTTCGACGACACCCTGTCGCCCGCCCCTACCCTGCCGCCGCGCTACACGGTGCAGCCGGTGCCCGAGCCGTCCGCCTATCTCGACGGCGTGTCGCGCGCGCTGAAGCTGATGGAGTCGGGCCCGCTGCGCAAGGTGGTGCTGTCGCGCTCGCTCCATCTGAGCGCCGCCACGCCCATCGACCTGCGCGGCCTGCTGTTCAACCTGGCGCGCCGCAACCCCTCCGGCTTCACCTTCGCGGTGGACCTGCCCCAGCGTCCGGCCAGCGCGCCGGGCGAGGGCCGCCGCACGCTCATCGGCGCGAGCCCGGAGCTGCTCGTGTCCCGCAACGGCATGCAGGTGTTGGCCAATCCGCTCGCGGGCTCGGCCGCCCGAAGCCCGGACCCCATCGAGGACCAGGCCCGCGCCGCCGCCCTGCTCGAGTCGCCCAAGGACCTGCACGAGCACGCGGTGGTCATCGACGCCGTGGCCGAGGCGATGCGCCCGTTCTGCAAGACGCTCGACGTGCCCGCCCGCCCGTCGCTCGTGAGCACGCAGACGCTGTGGCACCTGTCCAGCCGCATCACCGGGGAGCTGGCGGACCCGTCCATTACCTCGCTGACGCTGGCCGTCGCGCTGCACCCGACGCCCGCCGTCTGCGGCGACCCCACGGAGCTGGCGCACGCGGCCATCGGCCACATCGAGCCGTTCGAGCGCGGCTACTACACGGGCACCGTCGGATGGTGCGACGCCAATGGCGACGGTCAGTGGGCGGTGACCATCCGCTGCGCGGAGGCCGACGAGCACACCCTGCGCCTGTACGCGGGTGCGGGTATCGTCGCCGGCTCCAAGCCGGAGGCGGAGCTGGCGGAGACCGAGGCCAAGTTCCGCACCATGCTCCAGGCCATGGGCCTGGGCCAGGCCGCCGGAGCGAAGCCATGAGCGAGGCCTCGCGACTCGAGGGATGCCCCGGCTGGCCGGGGGACTTCGCCGAGCGCTATCGCCGGGCCGGCTACTGGCGAGGGGAGACCTTCGGCCGCGTGCTGCGCGAGCGGGCCGAGCGTCACGGCGACCGCGTCGCGCTCGTCGGCGGCGCGGAGCGCTACACCTACCGTCAGCTCGACGCCCGCGTGGACCAGCTGGCCGCGGGCTTCGCGGCGCTGGGCCTCCGGGCGCGCGACCGCGTGGTGGTGCAGCTGCCCAACCTCCCCGCCTTCTACGAGGTTGTCTTCGCCCTCTTCCGGCTGGGCGCCCTGCCCGTGTTCGCGCTCCCCGCGCACCGGGACGCGGAGGTCGGCTACTTCTGCGACTTCACCGAGGCCGCCGCGTACGTCATCGCGGACCGGCACGGAGGGTTCGACTACCGCGCGCTCGCCAGCCGCATCCAGGCGACGACGCCCACGCTGCGCCATGTCGTGGTCGTGGGCGACGCGGGGCCCTTCACGCCGCTCGCGAGCCTGTACGCGTCCTCGCCCACGGCGACGACCGAGCCCTCGCCCGAGGACGTCGCCTTCTTCCAGCTCTCCGGCGGGAGCACCGGCGTGCCGAAGCTCATCCCGCGCACGCACGACGACTACATCTACAGCCTGAGGGCGAGCGCTGAGATCTGCCGGCTGGATATGTCGAGCGTGTACCTGTGCGCGCTGCCCGCCGCGCACAACTTCCCCATGAGCTCACCCGGCGCCTTCGGCACGTTCTACGCCGGCGGCACGGTCGTCCTCGCCCTGCACCCGAGCCCCGACGTGGCCTTCCCGCTCATCGAGAAGGAGCGCGTCACGCTCACCGCGCTGGTGCCTCCGCTGGCGCTGGTGTGGATGGACGCGGCGAAGGCGCGCCGGCACGACCTGTCCAGCCTCCAGTACCTCCAGGTGGGCGGCGCGAAGTTCAGCGCCGAGGCCGCCGCGCGCGTGCGCGACACGCTGGGCTGCGGCGTGCAGCAGGTCTTCGGCATGGCCGAGGGGCTGGTCAACTACACGCGCCTGGACGACGCCGACGAGCGCGTCATCCACACCCAGGGCCGGCCCATCTCCCCGGACGACGAGCTGCGCATCGTGGACGAGGACGGCCACGACGTCGCCCCGGGCGAGACGGGGCAGCTGATCACCCGCGGGCCCTACACCATCCGCGGCTACTACAAGGCGGAGGCGCACAACGCCCGCGCCTTCACGAGCGACGGCTTCTATCGCACCGGGGACCTGGTGCGCATGACGCCGGACGGCGACCTCGTGGTGGAGGGCCGCGCGAAGGACCAGATCAACCGTGGCGGCGACAAGGTCGCCGCGGAGGAGGTGGAGAACCACCTGCTCGCGCACCCCGCCGTCCACGACGCGGCGGTGGTGTCCATGCCCGACGCGTTCCTGGGCGAGCGCACCTGCGCGTTCGTCATCGCGCGCGGCGCGCCCCCCTCGGCCAACGCGCTCACCCGCTTCCTGCGCGAGCGCGGCCTGGCGGCCTTCAAGATTCCGGACCGTGTGGAGTTCGTCGACGCGTTCCCCAAGACGGGGGTCGGCAAGGTCAGCAAGAAGGCCCTGCGCGAGACGCTCGGTCGCCCGCCCGCGACACGTTGACCCCACCCCTCTCCCCCTCCCGACGCACAAGGACCCCGACATGGCCCTCCCCGCCATCACCCCGTACCCCATGCCCGTCGCGGCGGACCTGCCCAGGAACAAGGTCTCCTGGACACCCGACCCCAAGCGGGCCGTGCTGCTCATCCACGACATGCAGCGATACTTCGTCGACGCCTTCACCGCGGGACAGTCCCCGGTGAAGGAGCTGGTCGCCAACATCCAGCGCGTGCGCCAGCACTGCCTCGCCCACGGCATCCCGGTGGTCTACTCCGCGCAGCCCGGAGGCCAGACGCCCGAGCAGCGCGGCCTGCTGCTCGACTTCTGGGGCGGCGGCATCAAGGAAGGCCCCACCCAGAAGCAGATCATCGACGCGCTGACGCCCGGCGAGGGCGACATCCTCATCACCAAGTGGACCTACAGCGCGTTCCGCCGCACCGACCTGATGGAGCAGCTCCGGGCTCGCGGGCGCGATCAGCTCATCATCTGCGGCATCTACGCGCATATCGGCTGCCTGCAGACGGCCAGCGACGCGTTCATGAGCAACGTGCAGCCGTTCCTCGTGGCGGATGCCCTGGGGGACTTCTCCCTGACCCACCACCAGTTCGCGCTCAACTATGCCTCGCAACTATGCGCCGTCACCACCACGGCGGACCAGCTCATCGGCCACCTGGGCCCGCCCGTCGCCGCGCCCGCCCAGGCGCTGGACCGCCAGCGGATCCGCGCCGATGTCGCGGAGCTGCTCCAGGAGGAGGCCGCCGCGTTGAACGACGACGAGAACCTGCTCGAGCGCGGCCTGGACTCCATCCGGCTGATGAGCCTGGTCGAGCGCTGGAGAAGCGCGGGCGTGGAGGTCACCTTCGTGGAGCTGGCCGAGCGGCCCACGCTGACCGAGTGGTACGCGCTGCTCTGCCCCGCCCTCGCCCCGCCGCCCCCGGGCGCGCCCCTCCGGCCGTCTCTCAATCCCCCCTCGTAGGCCCGGAGCGCGGCCCCTCCCGCGACCTCCACGGAGTCACCGGTGATGCACGAGCCCAACCCCCAACGCCTGCCGCTGTCGGCCGCCCAGCACGGAATCTGGGTCGGACAACAGTTCGACCTCGCGAGCCCCGTCTACAACGCGGGTGAGTGCCTCGAGATTCGGGGCCCCCTCGCCCCCGAGCACTTCGAGGCGGCGGTACGTCAGGCCGTCGCCGAAGCGGACGCGCTCCACGCTCGCTTCGAGGCGACGGAGGCCGGTCCGGTCCAGTGGCTGGGGGCGCGCGAGGACACGGCGCTGCATCAAGTGGACGTCAGCGGCGCCCCCGACCCGTGGGCGGCGGCGCTGGCGTGGATGAAGGAGGACCTGACCCGCGCGGTGGACCTGACCCGAGGCCCCCTCTTCGCGCAGGCGCTGTTCCGCGCCGGTCCGGAGCGCTTCTTCTGGTACCAGCGCGTCCACCACATCGCCGCGGACGGCTTCGCGTTCTCGCTGCTGGCCCGGCGCGTGGCGGACCTCTACACCTCGCGCGTCATGGGGCGCCCGCCGCCCGCCTCCTTCGCTCCGCTGGCGCCGGTGCTGGACGAGGATGCCGCCTACCGCGCGGGTCCCCAGTTCGAGAAGGATCGCGCGTTCTGGATCGACCAGCTCGCGGACGCGCCTCTACCAGTGACGCTCGCGCCGCCCGCGCCGATGTCGCCTTCGTTCGCGCGAGCCACGCGGCAGCTCGCCCGGACCGACGTGGACCGGATGCAGGCGGTGGCGAAGCAGGCGGGCGTGACGTGGCCCGACCTCGTGCTCGCGGCGGCCGGGGCCTGGCTGCACCTGCGCACGGGCGCGCCCGAGGTGGTGCTCGGCCTGCCCGTGATGACCCGGCTCGGCTCCGCCGCGATCCGCGTGCCCTGCATGGCGATGAACATCGTCCCGCTGCGAGTCCGGGTCGGCCTCAAGGCCACCCTCGCCTCGCTGGCGCGAGACATCGCCGTGGAGGTGAAGGCCTCCCGCCCCCACCTGCGCTACCGCTACGAGCAGCTGCGCCGGGACCTGCGCCGCGTGGGTGGACACCGCAAGCTGTTCGGTCCCGTGGTCAACATCATGCCGTTCGACTACGGCCTGAGTTTCGCGGGCCTGCCCACCATCGCGCACAACATCTCCGCCGGGCCAGTGGAGGACCTGTCCATCGGCATGTATGCCCGGTCCGACGGCGGCGGGCTCCGGGTCGACTTTGACGCGAACCCCGCGTGCTACACGGCTGGCGCGCTGGACGGTCATCAGCGGGACTTCCTCCACCTCCTCGACGCCTGGCTCGGGGTGCCGGACCAGGTGCTCACGCGGGTCGCGACGGGCGCCGACGCCAGCGGCGCGTCCCACTCGACCGCGTCCGCCTCGCTCCTCGACGGAGGCCCGTTGCCGGTCCCCGCGTCGCCGGTGCTGGAGCTGCTGGCCCGACAGGAGCGGGAGCGCCCGGACGCCATCGCGGTGCGGCATGGCGACTTCCACCTGACGTACCGGGAGCTGCTCCAGGCCGCGCGGGCCCTCGCGGAACAGTTGGTGTCAGCGGGCGTCCAGGCCGACACGCCCGTGGCGGTGAAGGTCCCCCGGGGATTCGACGCCATCGTCGCGTCGCTCGGCGTGATGTTCGCGGGCGCGGGCTATCTTCCGCTCGACCCCAACGGGCCCGCGTCGCGCGCCGCCGCCATCCTCGACGACGCCGCGCCCGCCCTGCTGGTGACACCGGCCGACCCCTCGGCGCAGACGGACGCGACCCCACGTCCATCCGGCGCCTTCGACATCCAGCGGCGCGAGGTGAAGGCCCGCCAGGACACCGAGCGGCCCGAGGGCGAGCGCCTCGCCTACGTCATCTACACCTCCGGCTCCACGGGACAGCCCAACGGCGTGCAGATCTCCCGGGACGCCCTGGCGCACTTCGTGGCGGGCGCGACGCACCGCTATGGCATCCACGCCGAGGACCGCATCCTCCAGTTCGCGCCGCTGCACTTCGACGCGAGCGTGGAGGAGCTCTTCCTCTGCCTGTGCAACGGCGGACGGCTGGTGTTGCGCACCGACGAGATGCTCCAGTCCGTGCCCCGGCTGCTGGAGGCCTGCGCCGAGCACGGAATCACCGTGCTCGACCTGCCCACGGCCTTCTGGCACGAGCTGTCCTACGCGGTCTCCACCGGCGCCGCCCGCCTGCCGCCGACGATCCGCGTCGTCATCATCGGCGGTGAGGCGGCGCTGCCCGAGCGCGTGGCGCGCTGGCGCGCGGCCGTGGGTCCGGGGGTCCAGCTGCTCAACACCTATGGCCCCACCGAGGCCACCGTCGTCGCCACCGTCGCGGACGTGAGCGGCGGAGACGCGGCGGAGCTGGCCCGGGGCGAGGTTCCCATCGGCAAGCCGCTGCCGGGGGTCGGCGTGGTGCTCGTCGACGCCCACCAGCGCCCCGTCCCCCAGGGCACGGAGGGCGAGCTGTGCCTGATGGGCGGCGCGCTCGCGCGAGGCTATCTCGGACGCCCCGCGCTGGACGCGGCGCGCTTCGTCACGCTCGCGGCCCTGCCCGGCCAGCCTCGCGCCTACCGCACCGGCGACAAGGCCCGCGTGCGCGAGGATGGGCAGCTGGTGTTCGTCGGCCGCGTGGACGACGAGCTGAAGATCAGCGGCCACCGCGTCGACCCCTCCGAGGTGGAGACGGTGCTGCTGGGCCATGCGGGCGTGCGCGAGGCCGCGGTGGTGGGACAGACGCTCCCCAGCGGCGCGCGCCGGCTGTGCGCCTACATCGTGGCGGACGCGCCAGCGCCCTCCTCGGCGGACCTCCGCGAGCACCTGCGCGCGAACCTGCCGGCGCCCATGGTCCCGAGCGCCCTCCAGTTCGTCGACCACCTGCCTCGCACGCGCAACGGGAAGATCGACCGGGCCGAGCTGCGCAAGGCCGCTCCGGCCGAGGAGCCGCTCACACCGGCGGGGGCCACCACCGAGCTGGAGCGCGTGGTGCTGCGCGTCTGGGAAGAGGTCCTCGGTGCCTCGGGCCTGACGGCGCGGGACGACTTCTTCGAGCGCGGCGGCCAGTCCCTCCAGAGCATCCAGGTGGCCAACCGGCTCGGCGTCGCGCTCGGTCGCGAGGTGTCCGTCGCCACGGTGTTCCGGTACCCCACCGCCGCGGCGCTGGCGCAGGCCCTGGAGCAGGGGCCGGACACGGGCACGGGCCCCCACGCGGGACCGAGCGCGGCCATGCTGGCGGACGCGGAGCTGTCCGAAGACGTCGTCCCGCGGCTCGGCCCGCCCATGACGGGTGGGAAGTCGTTCGAGGTGCTCCACCCGGCGCCCCGACAAATCCTGCTGACGGGCGCCACGGGCTTCGTCGGCGCTCACCTGCTCGACCAGCTCCTGCGCCAGACCCAGGCTCGCGTGGTGTGCCTCGTGCGCGCCAGCGACGAGGCCCAGGCCATGGAGCGGCTGCGCGAGGCGATGCGGGCGCAGCAGCTCCCCACGGCGGATCTCGCCACGCGCGTGCGGGCCCTGCCATCGGACCTCACCCAGCCGTGGCTGGGGCTCGACGCCACGCGCTTCCATGGGCTGGCGTCCGAGTGCGACGTCGTCTTCCACAACGCCGCGGTCGTCAGCGTCGTGCGTGAGTACGGCAGCCTCCAGGCCGTCAACGTCCGCGGGACGCGAGAGCTGCTGCGACTGGCCGCCGCCGTGCGTCCCAAGCCCTTCCACTATGTCTCCACGCTCGCCGTCGCCCCCCAGACCGACGTGAGCCCCGAGGTGCCCGAGTCCTTCGTCCCGGCGCACCCTGGCCTGCGCGACGGCTATCAGCAGAGCAAGTGGGTCGCCGAGCGCCTCGTGCAACAGGCCTCCGAGCGCGGCCTGCCCGTGGCGGTGTACCGCCTGGGCCGCGTCGTGGGCGCCACCGACAGCGCCATCGTCAATCCCCAGGACCTGGTGTGGCGCATCCTCCTCGCCGGAGTCCCCGCGGGCGCCCTGCCCGAACTCGACGTCGGCGAGACATGGACGCCCGTGGACTATGTGGCGCGGGCGCTGGCGCGGCTGATGCGCACCGCCAGCCCCGGCGACGTCTTCAACGTGGCGCCCGTCCCGGACGTCCGGCTGCCCGACCTCTTCCGCTGGGTGCGCGAGTACGGCTACCCGGTCGAACCGCTCCCCGTCCCCGAATGGCGCGCGCGCGTCGCTGAACGCGCGGGCACCGCGGACAACACCACCACGCTGGCGTTCTTCGACCTGCGCTCCGGTTCGGCGGAGCCCGCCTTCGGCCTGGGCCCCATCCGCTGTCAGCGGTTGCACCAGGCGCTGGAGGGCACCGGCATCACCTGCCCTCCGGCGGATCGCTCCCTCTTCTACCGCTATCTCGGACACTGCGTCGCGCGGGGCCTCCTGCCGACGACGTCGCGTCCCTCCCCCTCGACGGAAACGGCCCGCTCGTGACGACTCGAACCTGGACTCCCCGCACCTGGCGGGAGAAGCCCGTGAAGTACATGCCGGAGGACTATCCCGACCGCCGCGCGCTCACGCGGACCGAGGAGGAGCTGGCGCGGCTGCCACCCCTGGTCCTCCCGGCGGAGACCCGGCGCCTGTCCACCGCGCTCGCGCAGGTCGCGGATGGGAGGGCCTTCCTCCTCCAGGGCGGAGACTGCGCGGAGAGCTTCAAGGAGTTCACCACCGACAACGTCCGCGACACCTTCCGCCTCATCCTCCAGATGGCCGTGGTGCTCACCTTCGCGGGCGGACGGCCGGTGGTGAAGGTGGGCCGCATCGCGGGCCAGTTCGCCAAGCCGCGCACCAGCCCCACGGAGACCGTGGACGGCGTCACCCTGCCCGCCTATCGGGGCGACATCATCAACGGCATGGACTTCGACGCCACCGAGCGCACGCCCGACCCCCGGCGACTGCTCAGGGCCTATCACCAGTCCTCCGCCACCCTGAACCTGCTGCGCGCCTACTCCCAGAGCGGCTACACGGACCTCACCAACCTGCACCGCTGGACGCTCGACTTCATCGCCGGCACACCGCAGGGCGACCAGTACCGGAAGCTGGCCGACTCCATCTTCGAATCGCTGTGCTTCCTGAGCGCCCTGCACCCGACGCCCGACCACGCGTCCCCGCCCATGCCCGTGGACCTCTTCACCAGCCACGAGGCCCTGCTCCTCAACTACGAGGAGGCCATGACGCGCCAGGAGCCCTCCACCGGCCACTGGTATGACGCCTCCGCCCACATGCTCTGGATTGGCGAGCGCACCCGCCAGCCCGAGGGCGGCCACCTCGAGTTCATGCGGGGCGTGCGCAATCCCATCGGCATCAAGTGTGGCCCCACCCTGGAGCCCGATGAGTTGTTGCGCCTGGTCGACCTCCTCAACCCGGAGGGCATCCCCGGTCGCCTGACACTCATCGGCCGCTTCGGCTCAGACAAGGTCGCCGAATGTCTGCCCGGATTGATGGCCGCCACCCGCCGCGATGGCCGCTCCGTCATCTGGTCCATCGACCCGATGCATGGCAATACACACAAGGCCAGCAATGGCTACAAGACTCGCGCCTTCGACCGCATCCTCTCCGAGGTGAAATCCTTCCTCGACGTCGCCGCCTCCGAGGGCGTCCACGCTGGTGGGCTCCATTTGGAGATGACAGGCCAGAACGTCACCGAGTGTCTCGGTGGCCACTTCCCGGTGACAGAAGATGACCTCTCGAGCCGCTATCACACGCACTGCGACCCGCGCTTGAACGCGGATCAGGCACTCCAGCTCTCCTTCATGGTCTCGGAAAAGCTCCGCGCCACGAAGACTCCGCGCGCCCAAGCGGCATGAGTCTACCCCCAACTCTTGACAGCACCGGGTCTTCAGGAATACACGAACTCGAAATTGAGAATGAGAACCATTTTCACAATCTCCCGACATCGCGAACGCCCCTGTCCCGGCTGGGTGCTGCGATGTTGCGCGCTGGTGATGGTGTTGGGCACGAGCGGCCTCGCGTCCGCGCAAACGGGCGCGACCGGGCCCGCCTCCGTGACGCCCTCCCCTTCCGAGGCGGTCTCCGGGGAACGGCCTGGGACGCCCGCCCCCGCGCCTGCTGTCCCCGCGCCTGAGTCCCCCGCCTCGCCCGCGCTCGTCGCGCCCCGGCTGCTCCAGTTCGTCGAGGCGACCTATCCCGTGGAAGCCGAACAGGCCCGGGTGGAGGCGACCGTCCGGCTCCGACTGACGCTGGATGCCCAGGGCACCGTCACCGCGGTGGACGTGCTCGAGGGCGCCGGGCATGGCTTCGACGAGGCGGCCCGCGACGCGGCGCTGCGCTTCCGCTTCGAGCCCGCGCTGCGCGACGGGACGCCCGTGCCCTCGCGCATCCCCTATCTCTACGAGTTCCGCCTGCCCCCCGAGCCGACGCCCCCGGGAGTCGCCTCACCGGAGGAAGTGACTGCCACGGAAGCCCACACCCAGGCTCCTGCGTCCACACCCGAGTCCGGGGAACCAGCGGACGCACACCTCGAGGCCATCGACGTCACGGTGGAGGGCGAGTCGGTGGCCAATCTCAAGCGCCGCTCGGCCGAGGCCGTCCGCGTCATCGAGACGCAGACGCTGCGGCGCGAGGCGGTGGACATGGGCACGGCCCTGGCGCGCACGGAGGGCGTCGGCGTGCGGCGCGCGGGCGGCCTGGGGAGCCGATCCCGCTACTCGCTCGCGGGGTTCTCCGACGACCAGGTGCGCTTCTTCATCGACGGCGTGCCGTTGGAGCTCACGGGCTACGGCCCGGACTTCGCCAATGTCCCGGTGAACCTCGCGCAGCGGATGGAGGTGTACCAGGGCGTCGTGCCGGTGCGCTTCGGCGCGGACGCGCTGGGCGGCGCGGTGCAGATCGTCACCACGGAGAACCTCCGGGCGTCGGCGCTCTCGGCGTCGTACGAGCTCGGCTCGTTCGAAACGCACCGGGTCACCGCGAGCGCGCAGCGCTACTCGGAGGCCACGGGGCTGCTGCTGCGCGCCAGCGGCTTCTTCGACTCCAGCCCGAACGACTACGCCGTGGACGTCACCGTCGCGGACAGCATGGGGCGCGTGCAGTCCGCCCGGCTGCCGCGCTTCCACGACGCCTTCCGCGCGGGCGGCGGCGGACTGGAGGTGGGCTTCGTGGACCGCCCCTGGGCCCGCCGGCTCATCCTCCGCGCCTTCGCGTCCGCGCAGGGCCAGGAGATCCAACACGACGTGACGATGACGTCGGCGTACGGCGAGGCGGACTCGGCCAACCTGTCCGCGGGCGCCACGCTGCGCTTCGACCAGACCTACGCGGAGGACTTCGTCGTCGACGCGGTGGGCGGCTATGTCTACCGGCGCTCGCGGATGACGGACCTGGGCACGTGCGCCTACGACTGGTTCGGGCGCTGCATCTTCGAGCTGCCACAGCCCGGCGAGATGGAGGAGCGCGCCATCGACCGGCGCGTGGGCCAGCACACCGGCTTCGCGCGCGTCAACCTGGGCTGGCACCTGACCCGGGACAAGATGCTCCGGTTGGCGCTCGCGCCCACCTGGGTGGGCCGCGATGGCAGGGACGAGGCCCTGGTGGGGGCGGACGTGGTGGACCCGCTCACGGGCGACCGGTCCGTGTTCAACCTGGTGACGGGCCTCGAGCACGAACTCGATGCGCTGGACGAGCGGCTGGAGAACATCGCGTTCGCCAAGAACTACGTGCAGCGGGCCCGGGCCGAGCGCCTGCTCCCGGACAACACCTTCGCGCCCGCGAACCGGGACACGGTGCGGCTCGGGGTGGGTGATTCGCTGAGGTTCCGGCTCACGGGGTGGTTGCTGGCCAAGGCCAGCTACGAGTGGGCCACGCGCCTGCCCCGACCGGACGAGCTGTTCGGCGATGGCATCCTCATCGACACGAACCTCGACCTGAAGCCGGAGACCAGCCACAACATCAACCTGGAGCTGGCGGCGGACCTGGGCCAGACCGCCCTGGGAGACTTCCGCGGCAGCGTGATGGGCTTCGCCCGACTGGCGGACCAGCTCATCGTCCTCGTGGGCCGCGAGGGGTACTTCACCTACCAGAACGTCTACGCGGCCCGCGGCACGGGCTTCACGGGCGCGGCGGGCTGGACCTCTCCCGGCCAGTACCTCGCCCTGGACGGAAACGTCACGTGGCAGGACCTCCGCAACACGTCGAGCGAGGGCACCTTCGGGATATTCGACGGCCAGCGCATCCCCAATCAGCCGAACGTGCTCGCCAACGGCAGCGCGCGGGTGCAGGTCTCCGGCCTCGCCACCTCACGCGACGAGCTGTCGTTGACCTGGCGCGTGCGCTACGCCAACGCCTTCTTCCGGAGCTGGGAGAAGCTGGGCTCCGCAGACACGAAGCAGGAGGTCCCCTCCCAGTTCATCCACTCCCTGTCCCTCACCTACGTCACCCGTCCCGCGCGGGCGACGCTGAGCTGGACGGTGGACGTGCAGAACCTGACGGACGCGGACGCGTTCGATTTCTACGGGGTGCAGCGCCCCGGTCGCAGTGTCTTCGCCAAGGTGGTCGCGGAGCTCTGAGTCCCCTTCCTCGCAGTGTCTTCCCGCAATCCGTCTCGCATCCGCACAGAAAGGCTCACCTCCATGAAGGCCTCCCACTCCCTGCTGCCAAGGCTCGCCGCCGCGGCGCTCGCGATGTTCCTCGTCACCGGCTGCAGCGATGACGACGAGACGGAGACCCCGGACTCCGGCGTCGCCGATTCGGGCGTTCCCGACTCGGGCACCCCCGACGCGGGTGAGCCGGACTCCGGAACCAGCGAGCCGCCGCTCTACGCCGTCATCACGCAGGTGAGCGTCAACAGCCAGTCCACCAGCTACGTCGTCGTGACGGACAAGGTGGATCACACCGACTCGCTGAACCTGGACAACGCCGTCGAGGTCCCCGGCCGCGCGCTCGGCTCCGGCATCTCCAAGAGCGGCACGCTGTATGTCAGCAGCAGCGAGGGCGCCATCGTCACCCGCTACAAGCTGACGGCGGACGCCAGGCTGGTGAAGGACGGTGAGGTCAGCTTCGCGGACAGGGGCGTCAACACCATCGGCGAGTACCAGCACCAGTTCCAGTACGCCTCCCCGACCAAGGCGTACTACCTGGATGCCCGTACCAGCCAGGTCATCGTCTGGAACCCGACCGCGATGACGGTCACCAACGCCATCAAGCTGAGCGACCTGACCATCAGCGGCGCGGCCGCCACCTTCGCCACCATGCCCGTGCACGTGGGCACGAAGTTCATCGTCCCCATCGGCTGGCGCCCCAGCTCGGGCACCGGCATCACCAAGCAGGCCGGCGTCGTCGTCATCGACTCCTCGAACGACACCGCCATCGTCGTGAAGGACCCGAAGGAGCGCTGCGGCTATGTCCGTGACAGCGTCCTCGGCCCGGACAACAAGGTCTACCTGGCCACCGAGGCGTACGGCTCCGCCGTGTTCCGCATCGCGCCCACCACCACGCCCACGCCCTGCCTGCTGCGCTTCGACCCGGAGACCAACACCTACGACCCCGACTTCTTCCGGGAGCTCGGCGCGCTGACCAACGGCAAGGCCACTGGCTCGCTGGTCGAGGGCCCCGACGGCACCGCCTACCTGCGCGTGCTCGACGAGACCGTCTACACCGTGGTCGACGGCACGCACCCGCGCCTCATCGCCAGCGCCGTGGCCTGGACGTTCTGGCAGCTCGACCTGACCACTTTCACGGCCACGCACGTCTCCACGCTCCCGGCCAGCACCGGCAGCTCGTTCCTCTTCGACGTGGAGGACGACAAGGTCCTCTTCACGGAGTTCACCAACAACTCCTCGGTGACGAACGTCCGCTATCTGTCCGACCAGAGCGGGAACCTGGCCTTCAGCACGCAGGGCCTGATGTTCTCGTTCGTCCAGCTGCGCTAGGCAGCCTCGCGCGGCAACCCAAGGCGCCGGAGTCCGAGGTGGGCTCCGGCGCCAATCCCAGACACACCCCGCCACACGCCATCAGGATGCACCGTCATGCACATCGTCGAAATCATCAAGGATGTCTTCGTGCAGTGGGGTGCCAACTGGGTGCTGTGGCTGCTGTTCGCGCTGTCGCTCGTGAGCATCGGCATCATCCTCGAGCGCTGGCTCCTCTTCCGCAGCAAGCAGGACGTGGTCCGTGAGCTGTCCAGCACGCTGGAGGAGACGCTCGCCAGCGGCGACTTCCCCGCCGCCCTCTCCAAGCTGGAGAAGCGCACCTCCGTGGGCGCGACGGTGGCGCGCGCCGGCCTGCGGCTGGCCCCCCAGGGGATGACGGCCGCGGAGAAGGGCATGCAGAGCGCGTTGGCCATCGAGCGCTCCGCCCTGGAGAACCGGCTGGCCTTCCTCGGCACCCTGGGCAACAACGCGCCGTTCATCGGCTTGTTCGGGACGGTCATCGGCGTGCTGCTCGCCTTCGAGGCGCTCAGCCAGACGCAGGGCGCGCCCACGGGGCGCACCAGCCAGGTGGCCTCCAACGCCGTCATGGGCGGCATCGCCGAGGCCCTGGTGGCCACGGCCGTGGGCATCGCGGTCGCGCTCCCCGCGGTGGCCGCCTACAACTACTTCCAGCGCCGCATCGCGAGCATCCTCGCCGACACCGAGGCGCTGACGAACCTGGTCCTCGCCTACGTGTCCGTCCGCGAACGCGAGACAGGCCATGTGTCCAGCGTCCAGGCCCGCGTGGAGGGCGCCTGACATGGCTGGCGGAACCCAGCCCCGCGGCGGCCTCATCGAGGGCATCAACGTGACGCCGCTCGTGGACATCATGCTCGTGCTGCTCATCATCTTCATGGTGACCGCGCGGCTGGTCGACACGCCGGCGCTGCCCCTGGACCTGCCCAAGGCCTCGCGGAGCGAGGACGTGCAGACCGTCTTCGCGGTCTCCATCGACGCCACCGGCAGGCTCTTCGTCAACGGAGAGGACGCGACGGAGGCGACGCTCGAGGCGCGCGCGCGGCAGGCGCTGGCGCGGGACGCCGAGCTGCGCGCCGTCGTCCAGGCGGATGGCGCCGTCCCCCATCGGCGGGTCATCGCCGTGTTGGATCGGCTCAAGGAGGCGGGGCTGACGCGCGTCGCCTTCGGCACCGTGAGGGCGGAGGCCGAAACCCCTCCCGCGACAGGCGACGCCCAGGCGGAGGAGGACGAGCGTGCCGCCCCATGAGTCACCGCCCCGGAAGGGCGAGAGCATCGCGAGCATCGTCCTCGGGCCCCCGGCCCCCAGACGCCGCCGGAGCGCCCTGTGGGCCCTGGTCGCGACGGTGTCGCTCCATGGCGTCGCGGGCGCGCTCGCGTACCGCGCCTGGCGTGACGGCGCGGGGCCGCCTCCGCGCCCCGAGCGCGGACAGACGCTCCATGTGGACCACGTCGTCGATCTGACGCCCCCGACGCCTCCCCAGCCTCCCCCTCCGACCCCACCGCCCCCTCCGCGCGCGGCGCCACCCGCGCGCACGGCAAGGAGCTCAAACCCCGCTCCGCGTGAGGCGCCCGCGCGCGCGGCCCCGGAGCCCGCCCAGGCGGGCGCGGTGGTGGCCGCCAAGGAGCCCGCGGAGCCGCTCGACTTCGCCGACTTCGACCTGGCGACCGGCGATGCGCCCCGCTATGCGGGAGGTGTGACGGCGTCTCGGGGAAGCTCGGCGACGGCCGTCGACACGTCGGCGGCGGGCGACAGCGTGGGACAGGGCACCGGGGGCAGTCGGGCCCGGCCCGTCCGACTCGCCGCTCGCAGTTGGAACTGTCCCTGGCCCAAGGAGGCGGACGCGCTCCGCATCGACGACCAGACCGTCGTCATCCGGGTCGCGGTGGACGCGGACGGAGAGGTCACCACCACCGAGCTGGTGTCCGACCCCGGTCATGGTTTCGGCCAGGCCGCGTTGGCCTGTGCCCGCAAGGCGCGCTTCGACACCGCGCTGGACCGCGAGGGGCGTCCCCTCGCGGCCACCTCGCCCCCCATCCGGGTGCGCTTCGTCAGACCGTAGTCGCACGGGCGCCGGGACACCCCGGAGCCAGGAGTCACTCGTGAGTCATTCCACGAGGTGCTGCGCGCCGCCGCGAAGTAGGCGACGGCGAGGGGCCGGAGGGCGGAGAGTCCACTCCCCACCTCCGCCCCAGGCTCCCGCTGCTCAGTTGTGGGAGTCGTGGATGTGGTCGGAGAAGCCGCGTTTCCAGTAGCCGGTGACGCGGACCCAGCTCTTCTTCGTGCCGCGCTCGTTGAGCAGGTGGTCGCGAATGGGGCGCATGGCGAGCGACTCGCCGGAGACCCAGGCGAAGTAGTCCCCGGGCGGGAACTCCAGCGCGCGGATGGCCGCGTCGAGCAGGTTCGTCGTCCCGGCCTCCGCCCCATCGCGGTGCAGCCAGGTGAGCTTCACGTCCGCGCGTGTCTCGAACCGCTGCTCCTCGGAGGCGTTCGCGACCTCGATGAACACGATGGCGCGCGCGCCCGCGGGCAGCTCCTCGAGCCTGCGGGCGATGGCGGGAATCGCCGTCTCGTCGCCCGCCAGCAGGTACCAGTCGAAGTCGTTGGAGACGAACAACGAGCCGCGCGGCCCGCCCACGCCGAGCATGTCCCCAGGCTTCGCCTGCGCCGCCCACGTGGACGCGGGCCCGGAGCCGTGCAGCACGAAGTCCAGGTCCAGCTCCCCCGCCACCGCGTCGAACCGCCGGGGCGTGTAGTCCCGCGAGTCGGGCTTCTTCTCCCCCGGCGCCAGCACGGGCCCATGAGGACCCATCGTCGGGATGACCGGCCGGCGCTTGCCAGGCTCGGGGAACAGCACCTTCACATGGTCATCCGCCCCCTCGCTCTGGAAGCCCGCGAGGTCCTCGCCACCCAGCGTGATTCGCACCACGTGCGGCGTCACGGGCGTCACCCGCAGCACCTCCAGACACCTGAACTTCACGGGGAACGGCCCCCGCCGGTACACCTTCTCACTCACGCTCGTCGTCACCGTCGGACCTCTCGATTCCAGCCTCGGCCCTCCACCTGTCGAGGGCACTCCGCGAAGACGATATTGACTCGCAAAATCGATATTGCAACTGGAATCCCCCGCCTTCCCCGTGAACGTGCAGGCGAGTGTCGGGGTGCGGGCACGGGCGCGGAAAAGGCACCGTAAGGGCGGCTCGCGCGAGGCGTCTGCCTGGGTGGACGCGAGCCGTGGCCCCGCCTGGAGGGGCCGCGCCTCGCCGCGCATGGGAGGCATCGTCGGATATGTCGGGCTCACACCACCCCACCCTGGATTCGCCCCACCGGAGCTTCGTCCTGGGCATCGGGTTGAACCTGCTCTTCGTCGCCGTGGAGGCGACCTTCGGAGTCCTCGCGGGCTCGCTGGCGCTGCTCGCGGACGCGGGGCACAACCTGAGCGACGTGCTGGGCCTGGCGCTCGCGTGGGGCGCCATGTTGCTGGCGCGCCGGCCCCCCACCGAGCGGCGCACCTATGGCCTGCGTGCGTCCTCCATCCTCGCCGCGCTGGGCAACGCGTTGCTGCTGCTGGTCGCGGTGGGCGGCATCGCGTGGGAGGCGGTGCGGCGGCTCGGCCAACCCGCTCCGGTCGCCACGGGGACGGTCATGCTCGTGGCGGGCGTTGGCATCGTCATCAACGCGGCGACGGCGCTGCTCTTCTGGCGGGGACGTGAGCGGGACTTGAACATCCGCGGCGCGTTCCTGCACCTGGCCGCCGACGCGGGCGTGTCCCTGGGCGTCGTGCTCGCCGGCGCCTTCATCCAGCTCACCGGCTGGGACTTCGTCGACCCGGTGGTGACGCTGTTCATCGCGCTCCTCATCCTGGTCGCGACCTGGGGGCTGCTGAGGCGGTCCGTGGACCTCGCGCTCCAGGCGGTGCCGGAGCACATCGACATGGAGCGCGTCCGGGCGCGCCTGCGCGAGCTCCCGGGGGTGAGCGAGGTCCACGACCTCCATGTCTGGGCGATGAGCACCACCGAGGCCGCGCTCACGGCGCACCTCATCGCGCGCGAGCCCCAGGTGGAGTCCACCGCCATGAGCGCGTTGAGGGCCCGGCTGCGCGACGAGTGCGGCATCGCCCACATCACGCTCCAGATGGAGACAAGTCCGTGCGGGAACTGCGGGCCCACCGAGGCTCGACCGGACGCCCTCGGCGGAGCTCACGCGGCACATGCGCATTGAGGTGCCGTCGCCCGCGCCGCGCCTCAGGAGGCGTCCGTGCCGAGCAGCGCCGCGAGGAACAAGGCGTAGGTCAGCTCGGCCACGGGGCGCTTCTCCCGGCGGGCCTGTGTGCGCAGCGCCTTGGGGAGGGAGCAGGGCCGAGCGTTCTCGCCGTCCCGCAGCTGCACGTAGCCGCGCTCCGAGTAGCCGTGGACCAGCCACCCGCGCGCGACGAGGGCCTGGGACAGGTCGTCGGTGAGCTGGTGGTGGATGGCGCGGGCCAGCGGCTGACGCCCGAAGATGTCGTTCGTCCAGCCCCCCTCTTCCTCCCGCCAGCCCCGGGAGCGGAGGTAGTTGGCCTTGCGTGCCAGGGAGAGGCCTCCCACGTGACGTTCGAGTTTCATCGGAGGGAAGCGGCGTCGAGCGCCGCACGGGTCCTCATACGCCATTCGACGGGTACGTCACAGTCCCGTCGACGGGCGCGGAACGGGCTCGACTCGGCGCAGGCGGGTGGACAGTGTCTCGCGGACGAACGGGCAAGGCCGGCCGTTCTCTCGAGGTCCTTCCCACGCCGGCCGCGAGGGAGTCGTCATGAAGTACACGCATCTGGGGCGTTCGGGCCTGTCGGTCAGCCGCATCTGCCTGGGGACGATGAACTTCGGCTGGACGACCGAGGAGCCCGCGGCCCACGCCATCATGGACGCGGCGCTCGACAAGGGCATCAACTTCTTCGACACGGCGAACGTGTATGGCTTTGGGGAGAACAAGGGCCGCACGGAGCAGATCATCGGCGACTGGTTCGCCAAGGGCGGTCGTCGTCGCGAGCGCACCGTGCTCGCCACGAAGGTCTATGGGCCCATGGGGGATTGGCCGAACGAGGGCAAGCTGTCCGCGCTCAACATCCGCCGCGCGCTCGACGCCAGCTTGAAGCGACTGAAGACCGACTATGTCGACGTCTACCAGTTCCACCACGTGGACCGGGACACGCCCTGGGAGGAGATCTGGCAGGCGATGGAGGTCGCGGTGGGCCAGGGCAAGGTCCTCTACGTGGGCAGCAGCAACTTCGCGGGCTGGCACATCGCCCAGGCGCAGGCCGCCGCCTCGGCGCGACACTTCACGGGGCTCGTCAGCGAGCAATCCCTCTACAACCTGATGGCGAGGACCGTGGAGCTGGAGGTCCTCCCCGCCGCGCGACACTACGGCCTGGGCATCCTGCCCTGGTCGCCGCTCCAGGGAGGGCTGCTGGGTGGCGTCTTGCGCAAGGAGCGCGAAGGCAAGCGCCGGCTGGAAGGGCGCGCGCAGGCAGCCCTCCAGAAGCACCGCGAGCGCATCGAGCAGTACGAGAACCTCGCCGGTGAGCTGGGACATGAGCCGGGCGATGTGGCGCTCGCGTGGCTCCTCCACCAGCCAGCCGTCACCGCGCCCATCGTCGGGCCCCGCACCGGCGAACAACTGGACGCGGCGGTGCACGCCCTCGACGTGACGCTCGACGAGAAGACCCTGGCGCGGCTGGATGACATCTTCCCGGGCCACAAGCCCGCGCCCGAGGATTACGCCTGGTAGGGCGCCTGCCGGACGGGACTCACACGTCGAACTTGAAGGTCGTCTCCACGGCGGACGCCCGCTTCCCGAAACGCTCGCAGAACGCCTGGAGGTTCGTGTAGCCCCCCATCGGCAACACCTCACGGAACTCGAGGTGCACGACGAGGCAGAACAGGCTCACCTCGACGAAGCTCAGGTCGCGCGCCGGAAGGGCCTCGAGGGCCGCTGGCGCGTGCTCCTCCAACCAGGACAGCATCCCCGTCAGGCTCTTGCGCAGCTTGGCGTGGTGGGCGCTCTCCTCGCCACCTCCGCCCACCCGCCCCATCACCAGCGACACCTCCGTCGCCATGGCCTGCGAGGTGATCTCCTGCAGGTTGGCGAGCACCGGCAGGTCATGCGCCTCGGGCCACACCACGCGCGACGCACGATCCGACCGGCGCCACAGCTCCCGACAGATGTTGAGGGCCCCGAACCAGGAGCCCTCGGATGTTCGCAGGACGGGGATGCGCAGCGCGGGATTGCCTCCGTAGTCTTCCGGTGACGCGGACATGAGGTCCTTCACCACCTGGAAGTCGTACGGGACGCGCAGCTCGGCGGCGAAGATGCGAGCGATGCGCGTGAAGTGAGAACTCGAACGCCCCACCAGGATGGGGCGTGTCGGGGATTCGAGGGGAGCAGCCATCCAGGAGACCTCCGTGCGGCGAAGTTCGGGAATGGAACGTAAGGACTTCGCGTGGGGTGAACAAGGCACAGATGGGCCCGCGTCGGAGCCGTCCAGTCAGGCCGAGGGAGGCGCACCGCGGCGCGAGGTGTCGACGACCGGGAGCGCCTCGCCGATTGAGGCGTGTCACCCCCGGTCCGGGACTCGGCGTTGCACGCCGCGCTTTACCGTCTCCAGGAACCGCCGCCCCGTGGGCGACAACGGCCCTCTCCAAGCGAAGGCGAAGGGAAGCCTCGGCGCCTCGGGCCGCAAGGGGCGATAGGAGACGCCTGGGCGAGGCAACCGCGCCAGCCCCCGGGTGACCAGCCCCATGCCGACGCCCGCCGAGACGAGGCCCACGAGCGAGGTCATGGGGGTGACCTCCTGGACGATGCGTGGACTGAAGCCCTGGGCGAGGAAGAGCGCGATGATGCGGTCGAAGATGCTGGGGCCAATGCTCCTGGGCGCGATGAGGATGGGCTCATCTCTCAGGTCCCGCACGGGGATGACCTTGCGCCGCGCGAGCGGATGCGCGGAGGGCAAGGCCAGCACGAGCGGCTCGTCGACGAGCGGGACCGCCTCCAGCCCCGAGGTGTGGAGCGGTGGATGAAGAATCGCCACGTCCACCGCTCCCGAGACGAGCGCCGCTTCGAGCGCCGGTGAGTTCATTTCGGACAGCTCGATCTCCACCGACGGGAATCGCTCCCGGAACTCGCGAACGCAGTGCGGCACCAGGTCGTACATGGCCAGCACCGTGAACCCGACGCGCAGCCCTCCCGCCTCTCCACGCGCCGCCCGCTGAGCCTGGAGCTTCCCCTCCTCGATGTTCGCGCACGCCGCGCGAGCGTGCGGAAGCAGGGCCTGCCCCGCGGGCGTCAAGGCGACGTGGCGACGATCCCGCTCGAACAAGCTCACGCCGAGCTCTACCTCCAACCCTCGAATACGAGCGCTCAAGGCGGGCTGCGTCAGGTGCAAGCCCTGCGCGGCTCGTCGGAAGTTCAGCGTCTGGGCGACGGCGATGAAACAGGCGAGGGAGCGGTCATCCATGGCGGTGATAGCGTTTCTTTATCACAGCGCGGCGCCTTTCGATTGGACGCGACGCAGTGAAGTGTCGACCCTGTGTGCCCTCGACATCCAAGGCGGATGCAGGATTCGCCCATGGAGCCCGCCATGCACTCAGTCGGCGTCGTTCTCATGCTGTTGCTTGCCACGCCCCAGCCCGGAGGTCCCCACATCGACGCGAAACGGATTGTCACCCTCTCGGATGGAGACTTCCTCGGCCAGAGCTATGCGACGGGACGTCTTTCTCCCGGCGGGCCGGACTACCGTGATCTGCTGACCGTGATGGCCCCTGGGAGGGAGCCGGTGGGTCGCACCACGCTGGAGGTGAGCAACTCGGTGACCTCCGCTCCGGAGGTCCTGGAGGTGTCTCCAGACGGCAAGTGGGCCTACGTGGTGGAGCGGCTCGGGCCGCGCCCCGCTGGGGCGACGTGGGTGCGCGAGCTTCCCCTCGGACGGCGGCTCTTCGCGGTGGAGCTGCCCGAAGAGGGAGCGCCTCGGCTCGCGGATACGGTCGACGTCGGGCTGGCGCCCGAAGCGCTGGCGGTCAGCCCTGACGGTCAATGGGTCGCCGTCGTGTCGAACTCCGACGAGGACTGCCTCCTCACGCTCGTCCGCCGCCAGCGAGCAGGCCTGGGGCTCGTCTCTCGCTTCCCACTTCGCGAACTCGGCATCGTTGGAAACGGTCAAGGACCCAGAGGCGGACTCACGGCCACGCAGGTGCAATGGCATCCTTCCGGCCGCTATCTCGCGGTGAACCTGAACACGTGGAACCGCGTGGTGTTCCTCGAGGTGATTCCGACCTCGCGAGGCTCGCCGCGCGTCCGCCCATGGGGACTACCCGTCGAGACGGGTGTCGACCCATTCGTGGGCCGCTTCACGCCCGACGGCGGCTACTACATCACCGCGGATTGGGGACGAAACCTGACGGCGCCGACCCTGGAGGAACGCATTCCCCGTAGACCCTCGTCCCTCAGCGTCATCCGGCTCGACCGGAGCCGTGCCTCCACGCCAAGGCACCAGCGTGTCGGTGGCGCACTGACGGACGAGTCCTCCGAGGGGCTGGCCATCAGCCCGGACGGTCGCCTCGTGGCCACCGTGAACATGCGCGGCACGCCCTTCCTGCCCGATAGCCCGCGGTTCGTCCGCGAGGCCACCGTCACGCTCCTCGCGTTCGACGCGAGGACCGGAACGCTGAGGAAGCTGTCGGACCACCCTTTCGAAGGAGTGCTGCCCGAAGGCGCCACCTTCGACGCCTCGGGCCGGCACCTGCTGGTGACCGTCTTCCAATCCCACGAAGGAGGGCCCGCAGGTGGAGCCCTGGAGGTCTTCCGTGTGCAACCAGGGAATCAGGCTCGACTCCATCACGTGGGTCGCATCCCGATGCCACATGGCGTTCACCATGTGCGGATTTCGCACTGAGGCGTCCTCGCATTCCAGCAACGCTTGGGTCACCACCCTGCGACGACGACACCACCTCCCCGCCTTCGCGACTCTCCAATTATTTCCAGCTATTCCGCTAAAAGCCGGAAGCGCACTTCGACGCACGCGAGCTTCCTTCATGGGGCTCGGTCCGGACCAAGGGAACGGGAGAAGTCATGAAGCGTTTGACGTGGACAATGACCGCCACGCGATGGTTGTTCATGGGCTGGCTCACAGGCACGGATTCACGGCCACGGTGGCCGTGTGCAATCAAGGCACGCTGCCTGCCTATGACGCCTTCATCGAATTCTATCTCTTCATCGATGGTGAGCTGTCATTGCCCCAGCCCGGCCCCCTACCGGCAGTTCAGCAATCGATTGGTGGCGCGGCGCTCGGACTCCTCGACCCAGGCGAATGCACGACACGGCAAGGACCGCTCGCCGCGCATCTGCCGCCGGCATCCTCGGGAGACGGGGCGTACTTCCTGGGTGCCATCGTGGACGCCACCGAGGTCGTCGAGGAGCCCCTGGAGGACAACAACAGCGCCACGCGCCGCTTCGCCTCCCTTCCTCCCCTGGCCACTCCCGACGACACCTCCCTCTTCTTCGGCGCCATCGTCGATGACCCGGACTCGCTTCCCGAGCTGCGCGAGGACAACAACGCCCTCGCCTCTCACCGCCTCGGCGTCGGCAACGGGCCCGACCTCGTCGTCTCCTCCTTGAGTGACCCCTCCAGCATTCGCCAGGGGGACCCTCTCACCTCCTCCGTCACCGTCTGCAACCAGGGGAGTCCAGTCCTCCTTCCTCCGTCCGCCTCTACCTCTCCCTCGACGACTCACTCGCCCTGCCTCACCCCTCCTCCAGTCCCTGGCCTCCTCCGCCTCCTCCCACCGACCAGCTCGCCTTCACCAGCGTCCCCATCCCCTCTCTCCAGCAGGGCGAGTGCACCACCCGCTCCGCCTATGGGCCGGCCCAGCTTCCTCCCGCCTCCCAGGAGGACGGCCCCTTCTTCCTCGCCGCCATCGTCGATGACCCGGACTCCGCCTTCGAGCTGCGCGAGGACAACAACGCCTTCGTCCATGGCCTCATCGGCGTCGGCAGCGGGCCTGACCTCGTCGTCACGACGGTGACGGGCCCGTTCGCCGTGTACCGGGATGCCGCGTTCACCGCGTCGATCCGTGTCTGCAACCAGGGCACCGATCCCAGCACCCAAACCTCGGTATCGGTGTACCTCTCCATGGACACCGACCTGACACCCGACCTGTCCATGCCCTTCTGGTAGCCCCAAGAGAAAGGGGCAGGCACCGATGGGTGCCTGCCCCACGTTCTCGTGACAATCCCCGCGTCGGACCGACGAAGGAGAGCCCTACCCCTTCCGGAGGCCCACGACCTCGCCGTAACCACCGGGGATGAAGAACTCGTGCGTCTCCATGCCCATGATGCGCAGCGCGGTGGTGACGACATCGGCGGACCTCGGGACGCGCTTCGACGTCTGTCCCGTCTCCTCGATGATGTCCACCGGGACGCCCAGGCCGCGCGTCGTGTAGGAGCCGACCTGGCGGTTCCCAGCCACGTTGCCGCCGGCGAAGAAGACCGACGTGTACGGGTGGTGATCATCCGGCAGGACGTAGTTTCCGTCCGACCCGCGGAAGGCCCAGCTCCGGCCGAACTCGCTCATCACCAGCACGAGGGTGTCGTCGAGCAGCGTCTTGCCCGGCTTGCCCGGCGCGGGCGTGTTCTTCATCTCCCCCAGGAACCGCGCGATGCAGTCCATGAGGCCGCGGCCGTGCGCGCTGCTGTAGGCATGGCCCGACCCGTTGTGCGTGTCGAAGTCGAGCTTGAGCGACACATGCACGGAGGTGCACAGGTCCGACTTGAGCAGGCGCAGCGCCATGTCCATCCGAGGGTCGAGCCCCGTGAGGTGGAAGTTCGCGAGGCCGAACGTGTAGGTGAACGTCTCGTTCAGGTAGCTCGACAGGTACGCGGGCCGGTTCGTCTTCAGCGTGTCGATCCCCTGGGTGCCCTCCAGCTTGGACACGACATCCGTCGCCAGCACGCGGGAGACGGACGACAGGGACCCATGGAGGCCCTCCAGGTAGCTGTCCACCTTCGCCGTGGAGCGGCCGATGAACGGCCGCGCCTGGGTGAGGGAGTAGCGCTCCACCGTCGTCGTCTTCAAGGTGCTGCCCGTGGGCTCGCCGCGGGCGTTCAGCTCGGCGCCCTCGGTGCGCGCATCCAGGCCGGTCCACCAGGCGTTGTCCGCGGGCTTCGCCGAGAGCATCGGCTTGAGCGCCTCGAGGGACGGGACCTGGACCGGCGAGGCGTGGGAAGGCAACCCCATGCCGACCGGCGTGCCACGCTCTCCGGCGACGACGACGAACGGCAACGGACGCGTCTCCCGGTGCTTCTCGTACAGGTGGTTCGCGATGATCGAGTGCACGGCGGGGGCTCGATAGTCCGAGCCGGCGACGCCGCACATCGCGGAGATGAAGGCGCTCGCGTGGTCATTGGTTCCCTGGTCGATGCCATGCAGCGCGCTGAACTGCTCATGCAGGGCGAAGTGCTTGTAGCCGTACATGAGCGGACTGAAGTTTCCGCGCGCGGCGGGGTCCGCGGGGTTCCACGACTGCCAGGTCCGCAGCGGCTTGTAGGGACCATTCGCGGGCGCCAGGTCCACCAGCTTGCTCGGCTCGAAGAAGCAGGGCTCGCTGCTGTAACCGCCGGCCCCCGGCATGCAGGCCGGGATGTCCGCGTCCTCCAAGGGGTTGAAGTAGTACGCGGGTCTGAAGCCGCCCGGGATGTAGATGACCGCGAGCCGGGAGGGCAGGTCCGAGTCCGCGGCGCGGGCGATGCCGGAGCGCAGCAGCCCCGCCCGGTCGAGGAGCGCGAGCTGCCCTGCTCCGAGGGCCCACTTGAGCAGTGTGCGGCGAGAGGTGTTCGGCATGGGGTCCTCGTCTCAGTAGGTGATCCACAACGGGTGGCGAACGAGCGCGGCGCAGACGCCCACCCAGGCCAGGCGCGTGCTCTGCTTCTCCAGCGGGAGGTAGACCTGCTCGAACAGCGCCGTCAGCTCGGCATCCGAGGGCGACTGCCCCAGCATGCGCAGATAGAGGTTGCGCAGGTTCTTCTTCACCAGGTCCGGACTCTTGGTGGAGTTGTCGGCGAGCGTCACGTAGCGCAGCACGGCCGTGTTGTTCGTCTTGTCCACGGCGCGTCCGCACCAGGCTTGCGACATCTGGACCAGCGTCTGCCCGGCGGAGGGACCGAAGACCGCGTCCTTCTTGCGGTACGTGAGCGAGTTGCCACCTCCGAGCCCCTCGTAGCGCTCGACGGCGCGCAGGTCGGAGACGTACTCGCCGGAGATGCCAGGAGCCCAGTCCCCCGGCCAGATGAAGAACTTGTTCCAGTTCACGACGTAGGCGCGGTTGCGCCAGTCGGGGTTGCTGGTGCTGACGAAGTCCTCGAGGGTGAGCCCGAGCTGGTCCATCAGGCTCACCACCATCTCCTCGGCGGAGAGCCGGCGGACGCGGAACTCCGTGGGCGACGGGACGTCGAGCTGCTCGGTGGGCTCGGGCAGTTCGCGGATCCAGTCCTCGACCTGGGCGATGGTCATCGTGACCCGGCCGCTGGCGACGAGGTCGTCGTAGGGCTGGCCTGGCGGCATCTGGGGATAACTGCCAGGAGCGTTGCCCTTGAGCATCTGGACGAGGAGGCTGTTCGCTGGATCCCCGCGCTTGACGTACTTCTCGTTGTAGACGAGCCCACTCTCGAACGCCGCGAGCGAGGCGAAGATGGGCTTGTTCCCGTTGACGTGACAGCCCTCGCAAGCGGGAGCGAGCGCCAGCCGGACGGCGTCGTTGTCGTTCTTCGCGGCACAGGTGGTGCCACCGTCGTCGGGGGGATTCCCGGTCCCCTGCTTGACGGAGCCCTCGCCGAAGCAGCTGGCCAGGGTGAGTGGGAGGGAGAGGAGGACGGCGGCGGCGAGGAATGAACGCGAGCTGGACATCACAGGCCCCTCCGCAGCTCGGGCTGCTCGAAGAGATAGCGGATGAAGGGACGGACCTTGCGGTCTCCCGCGACGAACTCCCGTGAGAGCTTGTCGATGAAGCCCTTCTCCGTGGCGGGGTTCAGGTCCCGACCGATGACCAGCGAGTAGAGCTTGCGCACGGCGCAGCGGTCGAACTCACCGGAGCGGATGAGGAGCTTGCCGAAGCCCAGGGGGCCTGCCGTCCCGTCGCCGTGTTCTCCCAGCAGCGTGTACGACTCCGGCATCGCGTCGAGCATGATGGCCTCCGGGTTGGTCTTGAGCTGCTCGGGGGTGACCGGCGTCAGCACGGTGTTCGGGACGAACGCGTTCCTCCAGCGCGCGCCAGGCGAGGAGCCATCGTAGGGATAGCGGCCGGAGATCCACTCCGCGGTGATGCGGTGCTTGCCCACCCCGGGCAGGAACGGCCAGGGGACGTAGTAGCTGGCGTGCGGGGTGAAGTCCCAGCGCTTGAAGTAGATGGCCGCGGGGTCGAGCGTCTTGTGGCAATGCAGGCACGTCCCGCCCGTGGCCGGGTCGATCTCCAACGGCGGGAAGTGCACGTCGGCGGGAGGCGGCGAGAAGTTCTGGCAGGCGAAGATCTCCAGGAACCGGGCGGCGCGGACGCGCTCGCGGGGGAACGAGGACATCGACCCCATCATGGTGAGCACGCCCGCGGCGGCCATTCCCTGGATCTGCTCGGTGGTGGTGCGCGGGTCGAAGCGGAAGGCGCGGTCGATGCTGCCGGAGCGCGAGCGGTCCGGGGTGAGCGAGAGGTGGAACGGCTCCAACTCCTCCACGACGAACTCGCGCCACGCCTGGGGGTCGTTCGGCGTGGGGTGCATGGGGTCGCGGGGCGCGTTGCCCACGTCCGGGCGCCACCAGGTGGTGTTGGCGTCGGTCTGCTTGCTGCCGCCCATGTTGCGACCGAAGCGGACATAGAGCGCGCGCAGCCAGTTGGTCCCGACGGAGTAGTTGCCGATGACCAGGTCCGAGAGGGGTCGGTCGTGCCACGCGAGGTGCGCGAACAGACGCGCGGGCTCCTCGTAGGGGTGACGGCGTTGACTGGTCAGGCCGCCGGTGCCAGTGCTGTTCAGGCCGGCGATCGGCGAACACCACACCAGGTTGGGCCCACACCCACAGCCACGGGGAAGACCGGGGTCGTAGTAGCCGCCCGAGGCGACGCCGCAGTCGTAGACGGTGCCATTGCTGGAGTCGGTGACCGTCTTCGTGTCGGAGCCGGCGGCGCCGAGGACCTGGACGGTGGTGCCCGGAGCCCACCAGGGCTCGACCTCGCGGACCACCGGGACCGCCGGTTGGCCGGCGTGGTCCTTGTCGTTGCACTGTTGCCCGGGATCCCCGGAGGGGAACTCGTTCACGGCGTAGTACGCGCCGGGGTGGAGGGAGCTGTCCGCGCAGCGGAACAGGTGACCGGACATGTCGCCCTGGTACGCGTCACCGACGGCACCCGTGGTGTAGGCGCCCACGGTGATCCAGTCGTGCCCGAAGTTCACCATCCGTTCGTAGAACTTCGGCGACGCGAGCACCTCGTCGAGCGTCGAACGCAGAATCGAGGCGCGGGCCGCGGGAGTGGCGGCGGCCTCCATGGCCTCGTACTGCTCGACGGTCGGCGTGGAGCCCGTGAGGCCGAGCACGATGCGCCGCAGCAAGCGCGTATCGCTCATCTGGTCGTTGGGGGGATCGACCGGTCCGGACGGCTCGGGTTCACATTGCTGCGCATGCGCGTCGGGCCCGAAGAGGCCGGACGTCGCGAACAGCACGGCCGCGAGGGCCGCGCTCTTCCAGGGCAGGTGCCAGTGCATACATGAAACAGTAGCACCGTTTGTCACATCCGCGAATCCCGGAGTTCGTCTGTCATTCCGCGAGAATGAGGGGTGGAGTCCCCTCCACATCCTGTCTGTCTTTTCTGGTGTCCGCGCCCATCAGGTGAGGGTGGACTCTCCACCACACCTGACTGTCGACCACGACACGGGACAGCGGAGGGGGCTCGCCACCCAGAGCGAACGCGCGGAGCGAAAACGTGTGCCCCCGCCCGTGGAGAGGGAGATGATACCGCCGCGGCTCCGACATCGGCGCCGAGGCCGCCCCACCCCTCCTCCCCGGATCCGTCCATGGCCCGCCAGCACATCCACCGACTCACGTGCCTGCGCTGTGGCAGGCACCACGCCCCCGAGTCGTCCTCCACGTGCGACGCCTGTGGACTCGAGGGCATCCTCGACGTGGAGTATGACTACGAGCGCGTCGCGAGCACGATGACCCCGGAGGCCCTGCGCTCGCGCGCCGCGAACCACTGGCGGTATTGGGAGCTGCTCCCCTTGAGCGATGGGACGCGTCCCCCCTCGCTCCACCTGGGCATGACGCCCGTCGACGAAGCACCACGTCTGGCCGCGGCGCTCGGCCTGCGCTCGCTGCGGCTCAAGGACGAGACGCGCAATCCCACCTGCTCCTTCAAGGACCGCGCGAGCTCCGTCGGGGTGCTCAGGGCGCGCGAGGAGGGGCGCGCGGCCATCGCCTGCGCCTCCACCGGCAACGCCGCCTCCTCACTCGCGGGCTTCTCCGCCGCCGTGGGGCTGGAGAGCTTCATCTTCGTCCCCGCGCGCGCGCCCGAGCCGAAGCTGGCCCAGCTGCTCGTCTTCGGGGCCCACGTCGTCCGCGTCCAGGCCACCTACGACGACGCCTGGGAGCTGTGCCAGGCCGCCTGCGAGCGCTACGGCTGGTACAACCGCAACTGCGCGGTGAACCCCTACCTGGTCGAGGGCAAGAAGACCGCGGGCCTGGAGCTCGCCGAACAGCTGGGAGCGGACCTCCCCGACTGGGTCGTGGTCTCCGTGGGAGATGGGTGCACGCTGGGCGGCGTGTGGAAGGGCCTCCAGCAGATGCACCGCCTGGGGTTCATCCCGCGCCTGCCGCGCTTGCTCGGCGTCCAGGCCGCAGGCAGCCCCGCGGTGGCCCGGGCCTTCGCCGCTGGAGCGGACACCCTGCCCGACGCCGGAGCGGACACGCTGGCGGACTCCATCGCCGTCTCCCGGCCCCGCAACTGGCGCCGCGCCGTGCGCGCCGTGCGCGAGTCCCACGGCACCCTGGTGTGCGTGGAGGACGCGGAGATCCTTGAGGCCATGCGCGACACGGCCCGCCTCTCCGCCATCTTCCCCGAACCCGCCGCCGCCGCCGCCACCGCCGGGCTCGCCCGCGCCGTGCGCGAAGGCACCGTGCACCCGCGCGAGAGCGCGGTCGTGCTGGTCACCGGCAACGGCCTCAAGGACACCCGCGCCGCGCTCCAGGCCACGCGCCCGCCCCTGGACCTGCCACCGGACCTCGACGCGCTCGACACGGCCCTGCGGGAGCACCGGCTCCTGTAGGGCCGCGCCCCCGCGCCGGCGCCTCAGCGCGTCAGCTCGGAGAAGAAGTCGGCGATGCGCACGTCCTGCCCGGTCGCGACCGCCTCGTCGTAGACCCACTTGCCCACCGCGAGGTCCAGCACGCCCAGGCCGAACGGCGAGAAGATGATGGGCTTGTCCCTCGCCACCTGGCACCGCCCCCGGATGAGCTGCGCGAGCGTCCCCGTGACGAACTCGCGGTTGCCCGTGAGCTTCTCGGCCAGGTGCGGAGACGTGTTGGCCTTCATCACGTGCTCCACGTCATCCACGATGTTGTAGGAGCGCAGCAGCAGCTCCGGCGCGATATCCCTCAGGGAGATGTTGAGCACGAGCGGGTTGTGCGCCAGCAGGCTCGCGTCGTGGACATAGGGCGCGGGCGCCACCGTGGCGAAGATGAGCAGCTCGCTGCCGCGCGCCACCGTCTCCAGGTCGTGAGCCACCACGACGCGCTGGTGACGCTGCTTGTCCACCACCTGGTTGGCGAAGCGGTCCGCCTCTCCAGGCGCGACGTCGTAGAGCAGCACCTCGTCCATCTCCCAGCCCATGCGCAGGAGGAAGGTGTAGAGGTAGCGGGCGATGAGGCCGTTGCCCACGAGCCCCACCGAGCGCACGCGGCGTGAGCGGCCATTCATCCACTCCGCCGCCAGCACCGCCGACCCCGCCGTGCGCGCCGCGGAGATGATGGACGACTCGAGGCAGGCGAACGGATAGCCCGTCTCGTAGCTGTTGAGCACCAGCACCGCCGAGGCCCTCGGAAAGCCCTTGGCCACGTTCTCCGGGTAGCTGGCGATCCACTTGATGCCCGACACGTCGAACTCGCCGCCGAGGAACGCCGGCAGCGCGATGATGCGGTCCCTCGGCTTCTCCGGGAACAGCAGGAAGTAGCTGTCGGGATTGACCGACCGCTTGTCGTCGTGCGCGAGATACGCGGCCTCCACCTTGCGGACGCACTCCTCGACGCGCGAGTGGATGAGCTGGTGGATGACCTTGCCGGTGATGACGGAGAAGTTGAAGTCCATGCGAGAGGCGGTTCGCGGGGGATGTCGAGTGGAGGGCGGAGCTAGCTGGCGAGGCGCATGGCCCATGTCGGGTTGAAGACCGTATCGAGATAGGCGGAACCGCGGTCGGCGCACAGGAAGAGCACCTTGGGCGGTCGCGAGAGGGAGCGCATCTTCGGAAGGTAGCGCTTCACGGCGGCATAGGCGGAGCCGGACGAGCCTCCCACGAAGAGCCCGTGGTCGAAGAGCAACTCACGGCACGCCTGCACCGCCTCCATCTCCGGCACCAGCACCACGTCGTCGATGCGCGCCTGCTTGAGCAGCTCCGGCACCGTCGTCGCGCCAATGCCGGGGATGTGGCGCTTCTTGGGCTCGCCGCCGAAGATGACCGAACCCTCCGCGTCCACGGCGATCACCCGGGCGGAGGGGAAGCGCTCCTTCACCCGGTGCGACACGCCGGAGATGGTCCCCCCCGTGCTCACCCCCACGAACACGTAGTCCAGTTCGCTGAAGCTGCGGCACATCTCCTCGCCCGTCAGCAGGTAGTGGGCCTCCATCGCCTTGGGATTTCCGTACTGGTTGGTCCAGAACGCTCCAGGGATGGCGGCGCACAGCTCCTTCACCTTGTTCAGCCGCGTCTTGAGGAATCCCCCCTTGTCATCCCGCTCCTCCACCTTGACGACCTCGTCACAGGCGCGGCGGAGGAAGGACTCGTTGCCAGGCGCGATGTTGGGGTCGATCACCGCGATGAAGCGCAGCCCCAACAGCTGGCAATAGCTGGCGAGCGCGGAGGCGAAATTACCAGACGAGGACTCGACGATGGTCGACCCCATCGTCACGTCGCCGGACTCCACCGCTGACTTGAGGATCCAGAACGCGGGGCGGTCCTTCACGCTCCCGAACGCGTTGCAATACTCGAGCTTCGCGAAGAGCTCGATGCCCTCCATCCGGAGCGGCACCACGGGGGTCTCCCGCAGCCCCTCTTCGAACGCCTTCACGATCACTCGCAGGTCCGTCGTCTGGGACATCACGCTTTCCTTGAAATGCGCTATTGCAACTCTATGTCGATTTCCCTGTTCATTTCAATATCAATAGTGGAAAACCCAGAGACAAAATTCGGATAATCCACGAGTTCACAACGCCCTGGGTCGCCCGACGACGCGGGGCAGCGCAACCAAGCCAGGCAAGAGGATTTCAGAGATGCCCCGATTCACCAGGCGCGCCGACCCCCACCTCACGCTGGTCGACCTGTTGAACTGGAGGGCTGGGAACCAGCGGGAGGACCTTTCCTACACATTCTTGGAAGACGAGGAAGGCGTTGAGTCCTCGGTGACATATGGAGAACTGGACGCGCGCGCTCGGCGGATTGGCGTGGCGCTGGCGGAGGTGGCGCTGGCGGGCGAACGCGCGGTGCTTCTGTACCCACCCGGCCTGGAATACATCGCGGGCTTCTTCGGGTGCCTCTACGCGGGCGTGGTGGCGGTGCCCGCCTATCCGCCGGACCCCGCCCGGCTGGAGCGCACGCTGCCGCGGCTGCGGGCCATCATCGGGGACTCACGCGCGACGGTCGTGCTCACCACGACGTTCATCCGCGGCATGGTGGACTTCCTGGCGGAGCAGGCGCCGGACCTCGCGAAGCTGCGTTGGATGGCCACGGACGAGTTGGCGCAAGGACTCGAGGACGCCTGGCGCAGGCCCGCCGTCGACGGCGGCACGCTGGCCTTCCTGCAATACACGTCGGGCTCCACGGGTGTGCCCAAGGGGGTGATGCTCAGTCATTCCAACCTGATGAACAATCTCTGGCACGCCAACCAGAAGATGGAGATCCACGACGACTCGCGCTGCGTCTTCTGGCTGCCGCCGTACCATGACATGGGATTGATTGGGGGCATCCTCGAGCAGCTCTACGCGGGCAATCAGGGGACGGTGCTGATGTCGCCGTACGCGTTCCTCAAGCGGCCCCTGCGGTGGCTGGAGGCGATCTCCCGGTTCCAGGCGACGCTTTCAGGAGCGCCCAACTTCGCCTTCGACCTGTGCGTGCGCAAGAGCACGCCAGAGCAGCGGGCCGGGCTCCAACTGGGGACGTGGGAGGTGGCGTTCAGTGGCGCCGAGCCCATCCGCGCCGAGACGCTGGAGCGCTTCGTGGAGGCGTTCGGCGTCAGCGGCTTCAGGCGTGAGGCCCTCTACCCCTGCTACGGACTGGCGGAGGGGACGCTCATCGCCGCCGGTGGATTGAAGGCCGAGCCCCCCATCCTGCTCCCGGTGGAGGTGGAGGCGCTGGAGAAGGGGCGAGCGGTCGAGGCGAGGACGGACGCGCCGGGGACGCGGGTGCTGGTCAGCTCGGGCCGGACGCTGTGCGACCAGGAGCTGGTCATCGTCGAGCTCGAGTCCGGCAGGCCGTGCCCGGACGGGACCATTGGGGAGATCTGGCTCAAGAGCCCGAGCGTCGCCCAGGGCTACTGGAACCGGCCCGAGGAGACCGAGCGCACCTTCCAGGCCCGGCTCGCGGACAGCGACGCGGGGCCGTTCCTGCGCACGGGCGACCTGGGCTTCGTCCGGGACGGCGAGCTGTTCGTCGCCGCGCGGCTGAAGGATCTGATCATCCTCCACGGTCGCAATCACTACCCGCAGGACCTCGAGTCCACCGTCGAGCTGAGCCACCCCGCCCTGCGGCCCGGCTGCAACGCGGCCTTCGCCATCGACGAGGGCGGCGAGGAGCGGTTGGTGGTCGTCCAGGAGGTGGACACGCGCCGGCCCTTCGAGGTCGACGCGGTGGTGGCGGCGGTGCGCGCGGCGCTGGCGCAGCAGCACTCCGTGCAGCTGTATGCCCTCGCGTTGATTCCCCCGGGCGGCATCCAGAAGACCACCAGCGGGAAGATCCAGCGCCGGGCCACGCGCGCCGCCTTCCTCGAGCAGACCCTGGAGACGGTGCACCTGTGGCGCGCGTCCCCCGGGGAGGCCGCACCGGTCCCTCGGGTCCCGGTCTCCGCGACACCGGCCCCCGCCGAGCCCCCGGCGACCGAGCCGCGACCGCATCCCGAGGGGACACGGGCGCTCGTGGCGTGGCTCACCCAGGCGCTCGCGGAAGCCCTGGGCATGTCCGTGGCGGATGTCGATCCACGCACGCCCTTCTCCCAGTACGGCGTGGACTCCGTGGTCGGCGTGCGCCTGGCGGGTGACCTGGAGGCACGACTCGGGCGTCCGATGCCCGCCACGCTGGTGTGGGAGCATCCGACCATCGAGGCGCTCGCGAGGCATCTGAGCCCTGGCGATGAGGCCGGGGCGGAAGCGCGCGTTGCCCGCGCGACCAGCGAGGCGGAACCCATCGCGATCATCGGCCTGGGCTGCCGCTTCCCCCAGGCCGACGGAGTCGAGGCCTTCTGGCGTCTGCTCTCCGAGGGGGTCGACGCCATCCGCGAGGTGCCGGCCGACCGTTGGGACATCGACGCGTACTTCGACGCCGAGCCCACCGCGCCTGGAAAGATGACCACCCGCTGGGGGGGCTTCCTGGACTCCGTCGATGGATTCGATCGCGAGTTCTTCGGCATCTCGCCGCGCGAAGCGGCCCGCATGGATCCCCAGCAGCGCCTGATGCTGGAGGTGGCGTGGGAGGCGCTCGAGGACGCGGGGCTGCCCGCCGAACGACTGGCCGGCACGCGCGCGGGCGTCTTCGTCGGAATCTCCACCTCGGACTACGGCAGCCAGCAGCTCACCCGGCGAGGGATGTCGGACGCGTACGCGGGCACCGGGAGCGCGCTGAGCATCGCGGCCAACCGGCTGTCGTACCTGCTGGACCTGCGCGGGCCGAGCCTGGCGATCGACACGGCGTGCTCGTCGTCGCTCGTGGCGGTTCACATGGCCTGCCAGAGCCTGCGCTCGGGGGAGTCCGAGGTGGCGTTGGCGGGCGGCGTGAACGTGGTGCTGTCCCCAGCGCTCACGGTCAACTTCAGCAAGGCGGGATTCATGGCGCCGGATGGGCGGTGCAAGCCCTTCGACGCGTCCGCCAACGGTTATGTGCGCAGCGAGGGCGCCGGCGTCGTCGTGCTCAAGCCGCTGTCTCGCGCGTTGGCGGACGGGGACACCATCCATGCCGTCATCCGCGGCAGCGCGGTGAACCAGGATGGCCGCTCCAACGGTCTGACGGCGCCCAACCGGCTGTCCCAGGAGGCGGTGCTGCGCGAGGCCTACCGGCGCGCGGGCGTGTCGCCGGGACGGGTGCGGTACGTGGAGGCGCACGGCACGGGTACGGCGCTGGGGGACCCCATCGAGGCGCGGGCGCTGGGCGCGGTGCTCGCCGAGGGACGGGCGCCGGGGGACACGTGTGCCATCGGCTCGGTGAAGAGCAACCTGGGCCACCTGGAGGCGGCGGCGGGCATCGCCGGGCTTCTCAAGGTCGTGCTCTCCCTGCGCGAACGGGCCCTTCCTCCCACCCTGCACTTCCGCGCGCCCAATCCCCACATCCCCTTCGCGGAGCTGCCGCTGCGCGTGCAGCAGCACCTGGAGCCCCTGCCCGAGACGGGCGAGCCCACGCTGGCGGGGGTGAGCGCCTTCGGCTTCGGCGGCACCAACGCCCACGTCGTGCTGGAGTCCTTCCGGCCCTCGGAGGACACGAGGAAGAGCGATGGCTCGCGGGTGCGCCCCCAGTTGCTGCCACTGTCCGCGCGGAGCCCGGCGGCCCTCCGCGCCCTGGCACAGCGATACCTGGCCAGGGTCACCAGGGATGGCCCTGACGCGGAGGCGCGGCTCGAATCGCTCTGCGACTCGGCGGGGAGGCGGCGCGGCACGCTGGAGCACCGGCTGGCGCTCACCGTCTCCAGCGCCGAGGAGCTGCGCGAGAAGCTGGAAGCCTTCGTCGCGGGGGAGCGCCGGCCCGGCACGCAAGCGGGGCTGAGCAAGCCGGGCGCGCGGCCGAAGCTCGCCTTCGTGTTCTCCGGGCAGGGGCCCCAGTGGCCTCGCATGGCGCGCGAGCTGATGCGCCACGCGCCCGTGCTGCGGGAGATGGTCGAGCGGTGCGACGCGCTGCTCCGTCCCCTGGCGGGCTGGTCCCTTCTGGAGGAACTCGACAAGGAGGGAGGCGCGTCGCGGTTGGCGGAGACCGCGTTCGCCCAGCCCGTGCTCTTCGCGCTGCAGGTGGGGCTCTCCGCGCTCTGGCGCTCGTTGGGTGTCGAGCCCGATACCGTGGTGGGCCACAGCGCGGGCGAGGTGGCCGCGGCGCACGTCGCTGGACTGCTGAGCCTTCCCGACGCCATCCGCGTCATCCACCAGCGGGGCCTCGCTGCCCAGCGGGCCTCGGGCCTGGGGCGGATGGCGCTGGTGGAGCTGGGAGCGGTGGAGTCCTCGCGGCTGCTCGTGGGACTCGAGGAGCGGGTGGCGATCGCCGCCCTCAACGGGCCGACCTCGACGGTCCTCTCCGGGGATGCGGCGACGCTCACCCGACTGGTGGCCTCGCTGGAGCAGCGAGGTATCTACGCGCGCATGCTGGGCGTCGACTACGCGTCGCACAGCCCGCAGATGGATGCGTTCTGTCCGGAGCTGGAGCGCTCGCTGACGGGGCTCGCCGTGACGCCGCCCACCCTGCCCATCCTCTCCACGGTGGACGCGCTCCCGGTGACCACCGCCGCGTACGACGCGGCCTACTGGGCGCGGCAGCTGCGGGCCCCGGTGCAGTTCGCCCGAACGGTGGAGCGGATGCTGGACGAGGGCCACACGCTCTTCGTGGAGATGGCGCCGCACCCGCTGCTGCTCGCCGACCTGGGGCAGCGCCTGCGGGAGCGCGGGTTGGAAGGCGCGGCGCTGCCTTCGATGCGACGCCGCGAGGATGAGCGCACGGTGTTCCTCGAGTCGGTGGGGGCGCTGTTCGCGCAGGGCGTGGACGTCCGCTGGGGCGCGCTGCAACCGGCGCGACCGCCCGTGCCGCTTCCCACCTATCCGTGGCAGCGGGAGCGCTGCTGGCTGCCCGGGCTCGACAAGGACCAGGGGACCGGCGAGGACGTCGCGGACGAGGGGCTCGAGGACACGGAGTCGCTGGGGGATTGGCTCTACGGCGTCCAATGGGAGCCGCTGGCCCCTCCGGACGCGACGGTGGCACCAGGCGCGCCCTGGCTGCTGCTGGCCGACGCGGGAGGCACCGCGGAAGCGCTGGCCGAACGCCTGCAAGCCAGGGGTGAGCAGGTGGAGCTGCTGCCGCGCGGAGAGACAGGCACCGTGGCCGTGCGCGAAGCCGTGGCGGAGCGGCTCCAGGCCCGGGGCCTCACCGGGCTGCGCGTGGTGCACCTGTGGGGGCTCGACGCGGAGGTGCCCGCGGAAGGGAGCGTGGCGGAGCTCCGCGCGGCCCTGGCGCTGGGCTGCGCTCCGGCCGTGGGAGCCATCCAGGCCCTCACGCGAGCGCCCCGGGCGGGATCGCGGCTGTGGGTGGTGACGCGCGGAGCCCAATCCACGGGCGGCGCATCCCATCCCGTGGCCACGGCCCAGGCGCCTCTGTGGGGGCTGGGCCGGACGATCGCCTCCGAGCACCCGGACCAGTGGGGCGGCGCCATCGACCTGTCCCCCGCCACCGAGGCCCGGCAACAGGTGGAGGCACTGCTCCGGGCCCTGGCGGCGGAGGGCGAGGAGCAGGTCGCCCTGCGCGACGGGCAGCTGCTCGTGGCGCGGCTGGTGCGGCGGCGCGAGTGGAGCCGACACGCGTCCCTCCCGCGCCTCCGCCCGGACGCGACCTACCTCATCACGGGTGGCCTCGGCGGCCTGGGCTCGCGGGTGGCGCGCTGGCTCATCCGACAGGGCGCGCGCCGACTCCTCCTATTGAGCCGCACGCGGTTGCCTCCGCGCGCGCAGTGGCGGCGGCTCGAGGAGGGCACCCCCATGGCCGGCCACGTGCGCACCCTGCGGGAGCTGGAGGCGCTGGGCGCCAGCATCCACGTGGCGAGCATGGACGTGGCCGACGAGGCCGCGCTGCGCGCCTTCCTCGAGGCCTTCCGCGAGGAGGGTTGGCCAGACATCCGCGGCGTGGTGCACGCAGCGGGCGTGCTGCACGACGAGGACCGCAAGCTGTCGAGCATCGACGAGAAGGACCTGGAGTCCATCCTGCGGCCCAAGGCGGAGGGAGGCTGGCTGCTGCACCAGCTGCTGCGCGACGCGCCGCTGGATTTCTTCGTCGGCTTCTCCTCCGTGGCGGCGCTGTTCGGCTCGCCCGTGCAAGCCGCCTACTCGGCGGCGAACGCGTTCCTGGACGCGCTCGCGCACGAGCGCCGGGCGCGCGGCCTCCCCGCGCTCAGCATCAACTGGGCGCCCTGGGCCGGGCCGGGCATGGGGGTGCGGCCGGACCAGGAGGGCCGGCTCGCGGGCCTCGGATTCCAGCCCATGGCGCCCGAGCGTGCCCTCGCGGCACTCGGGTTGTTGATCGGCTCGAACCAGGCCCAGGCCGGGGTGATGTCGGTGCGCTGGGACGTGCTCCGCCAGCTGATGGGGACGGCGCGTGAGCCTCGCTTCCTGGCGCACCTCCGCGACACGGAGGCGAGCTCCAGCCGTGGCACCACCACGGGAGGAGCCCTGCGCGAGCAGTTGCGTTCGCTGGGGGACGCGGAGCGACGGGCACGGCTCGCGGAGTTCCTGCGCGCCGAGGCGGCCGCCGTCATCGGCCTGACGCCCTCGCGGCTCGAGATGGACCGGCCACTCAACACGATGGGCTTCGACTCGATCATGGCCATCGAGCTGCGCAATCGCATCGTGGCGCGGCTGGGGGTCCAGCTCCCCATCGTGGAGTTCGTCAAGGGCCCCACCTTGAACGAGCTGGCCACCACGCTCGCGGAGCAGCTCTCACTGGAGGGCGCCACGCCCACGGCCCGGGTCGAGATTCCCCTCGTGCGCCATCAGCCGACGAGCCCGGACGCGCCCATCAACCTCCATCCGCTCGCGTATTCGCAGGAGCGGATGTGGTTCATCCAGCAGATCGAACCCGAGAGCGTGGCTCACAACGTGCCGCTGGTGCTGCGCCTGCGCACGGTGCTGGACATCGAGGCGCTGCGCCGCGTCTTCGACGAGCTGATGCGGCGCCACGAGCCATTGCGGACCTCCTTCCGCCAGCAGGACGGTGTCCCCCAGCAGGTGGTCGAGGAGTCCTGGACGGTGGAGCTGCCGCACCAGGACCTCCGCTCGCTGCCCGAGGCCGAGCGTGAGGCCCAGGCGCTCGCGCGCGCCATGGAACTGGCGCGGCGCCCCTTCGACTTGAGCCAGGGCCCGCTGCTGCGACTGGCGCTGTACCAGCTCGCCGGGGACGAGCACCTGTTGGTGATGGTGATGCATCACATCGTCACCGACGGCTGGTCGCTGGAGGTCATGGCCAGGGAGCTGGTCGAGCTCTACGAGGCCTTCAGCCGCGGGCAGCCCTCGCCGCTGGCGCCGCTCCCCGTGCGCTACGCGGACTTCGCGCGATGGCAGCGCGACAGCCTCCAGGGCGAGGAGCTCCACTCGCTCCTGACCTGGTGGAAGCAACAGCTCGGCGATGCCCCGCCCGTGCTGGAGCTACCGGGAGACCGGCCCCGCCCGGCGGTGCGCAACAACCAGGGAGCCCGCCATCCCATCCGCGTTCCCCGCCCGCTCGCCGAGCGCCTCAAGCAGCTCAGCCACCAATCGGGCGTCACGCTCTACATGACGCTGCTGGCGGGTTTCCAGACGCTGCTCCACCGCTACTCGGGCCAGGAGGACATCTGCGTGGGCTCGCCCACCGCGGGCCGCACGCGCTCCGAACTCGAGGGGCTCGTCGGATTCTTCCTCAACACCCTCGTGATGCGCGGTCGCGTGTCGCCCCACCTCACGGTGCGCCAGCTCCTGGCGCAGGTGCGCGAGGTGGCCCTGGGTGCCTACGCCCACCAGGATGCGCCCTTCGACAAGCTGGTGGAAGTGCTCCAGCCGGTGCGGAGCTTCAGCTACACGCCGCTCTTCCAGGTCCTCTTCATCTTCCACAAGTCACACCTGGGCGCGAACCTGTCCGGTCCCCTCTCCAGTGTGGTGGACCTGCATACGGGGTCGGCGACGTATGACCTGACGCTGCAGTTGACGGAGGACGACGAGGGCCTCGGCGGCACGCTGGAGTACAGCACCGAGCTGTTCGACGAGACCACCATCGCCCGGATGGTGCGGCACCTGCTGCGGCTATGGGAGGCGATGACAGAGGGAGAGGAGCAACGGCTGGGGGACCTGTCGTTCCTCACGCCCGAGGAGCGTCACACCCTCCTCGTCCAATGGAACGACACCGCTCGCTCCGACTTCCCCCAGCACCTCTGCCCCTACCAACTCTTCGAGTCCCACGCCCGCCTCTCCCCCGACTCCATCGCCGTCTCCTTCCTCCACCGCTCCCTCTCCTACGGCCAACTCAACCGCCTCGCCAACCGCGCCGCCCGCCTCCTTCGCTCTCTCTCCGTCGGCCCCGACGTCCTCGTCCCCCTCCTCAGCGAGCGCAACCCCGAGCTTCTCGCCTCCATGCTCGCCGTCTCCAAGGCCGGCGGCGCCTTCCTCCCTCTCGACCCCCTCCTCCCTCCCCAGCGCCTCGCCGCCGTCCTCTCCCAATCCCGCTCATCCCTCGTCCTCGTCTCCAGCGAGCTTCTCCCCTCTCTCCAGCTCGCGCTCGACTCCCTCCCTCCCTCCTCCAGGCCCCGCTTCCTCCTCATCAACGACGTCCTCTCCTCCTCCCTCCCTGACTCCGACCTCGAGCCCCTCTCCTCTCCCTCCAACCTCGCCTACGTCATCTTCACCTCCGGCTCCACCGGAGTCCCCAAGGGCGCCATGGTCGAGCACCGCGGCATGCTCAACCACCTCTTCGCCAAGAATCGCGACCTCGGCTGCTCCTCCTCCGACGTCATCGCCCAGACCGCCTCCCAAAACTTCGACATCTTCGTCTACCAGAACCTCACCGCCCTCCTCCTCGGCGCTCGCACTCACATCGTCTCCAACGACGACGCCCTCAGCCCCGACAGGCTCCTCTCCCAAGTCCGCTCCCACCGCGTCTCCATCCTCAACATCGTCCCCTCCCAGCTCCGCTCCCTCGTCGACGCGCTCACCCACCGCCCCTCCTCCCGCGACGCCCTCTCCTCCCTCCGCTGGATGGTGCCCACCGGCGAGGCACTCCCTCCCGAGTTGTGCCGCGAATGGTTGGCCCTCATGCCCTCCATTCCCCTCCTCAACGCCTACGGCCACACCGAGTGCTCCGACGACCAGGCCCACTTCCCTCTCCTCTCTCCTCCCTCCTCCTCCTCCACCCCCATCGGCCGCCCCATCCAGAATCTCCGCTTCTACGTCCTGGATGAGCGCCTCAACCCCTTGCCCCTGGGCGCCACCGGCGAGCTCTTCATCGGCGGCCTCGGCGTCGGCCGCGGCTACCTCGGCGACCCCTCCAAGACGGCAGAGAAGTTCCTCCCAGACCCCTTCTCTCCCCTCCCGGGCGCTCGCCTCTACAAAACCGGCGACCTCGGCCGCTGGAATGCCTCCGGCCTCCTCGAGATGCTCGGCCGCGTCGACTTCATGGTGAAGCTGCGCGGCTTCCGCCTCGAGCTCGGTGAAGTCGAAACCGCCCTCTCCCGCTTCCCCTCCGTCCGCGACGCCGTCGCCGTCGTCCGCACCGACTCCGGCCTCCAGCGCCTCGTCGCCTACGTCGTCCCCAGGGCCGGCCACTCCCTCTCCTCCTCGGACTTGCGCTCCTTCCTCAAGGACTCGCTCCCCGAGCACATGGTGCCCTCCCTCTTCGTCCTCCTCGACTCCCTGCCCCTCACTCCCAACGGCAAGGTCGACCGCAAGGCACTCCCTCCTCCCACCGCCTCCTCCTCCGCCGACGCCTACCTCCCCCCTCTCGGCCCCATCGAGGAGTCCGTCGCCTCCATCCTCTCCTCCGTCCTCAAGCTGCCTCGCGTCAGTCGCTCCGACAGCTTCTTCGACCTCGGCGGCCACTCCCTCCTCGCCACTCAAGCCCTCTCCCGCATCAACCTCGAATTCGGCGTCGAGCTCCCTCTCCGCCAGCTCTTCGAGAACCCCTCCGTCGCCGGAATCTCCGCGCTCGTGACGCAGCATCAACTCGCGGGAGTCCAGGAGGACCAGTTGGAGCACCTGATCGCGACCATGGAAGAGCTATCGGACGAGGAGGTCCAGGCCCTCCTCGACGCGGACACCCTCACGAACGACAAGAAGCCTTCCGCCAATGAGTGATCTCCTCAAGCGCATCGCCGCCCTGCCCCCCGAGAAGCAGAAGCTGCTGCTCAAGCAGCTCCGGCAGCAGGGCCACCGCCCGCCCTCGCCCGCGGGGATCACCGCCCGTCCTCGGGGCTCCGAGCCCCTACCGCTGTCCTTCGCGCAGCAGCGGCTGTGGTTCCTCGACCAGCTCGAGCCCGGTGGCTTCCTGTTCAACATTCCCGTGGCTGTCGAGCTGAAGGGAGCACTCGACGCCGCCGCGCTGGAGCGCGCCCTGCGGGAGCTCGTCCGCCGCCACGAGGTGCTGCGCACCCATATCCAGAGCACTCCGGAAGGCGCCATCCAGCGCATCTCCGAAGCGCCCGCATTGACGTACACCCACGACGACCTGCGCGCGATGCCATTCGGAGAGCGCCGCCCCGAGGCCGAGCGCCGGGCCTTGGAGGAGGCGCGGCGTCCCTTCGACCTGTCGCGCGATCCCGTGATGCGCGCCACGCTGCTGCGCCTGGACGAGCACGAACACCTGCTGGTCCTGGTCGTGCACCACGTGGCCTCGGACGGCTGGTCCATGGGCGTGGTGATTCACGAGGTGGCGACGCTGTACTCGGCCTTCTCGAAGGGCCAGCCCTCGCCGCTGCCCGAGCTGCCCGTGCAGTACGCGGACTATGCCGCCTGGCAACGCGAGTGGTTGCAAGGCGAGACGCTGGAGTCCCAGCTCACCTGGTGGCGACGCCAGCTGGCCGGAGCGCCCGAGGCGCTGGAGTTGCCGACGGACCGTCCCCGCCCGCCGGTGCAGGGTTCGCGAGGCGCCCTCCTGAAGCAGGTGCTGCCGCCCGCGCTGGCCCGGGAGCTCGGCGCGCTGGCGCGTCGCGAGGACGCCACGCTCTTCATGACGTTGATGGCGGCCTTCCAGGTGCTGATCCACCGCTACAGCGGGCAGGAGGACATCGTCGTCGGCACGGACATCGCCAACCGCAACCGCGCCGCGACGGAGGGGCTGATCGGCTTCTTCGTCAACCAGTTGGTGCTGCGAGCCCGCATCGTCCCCGGGATGGGCTTTCGCGAGCTGCTGGCCCGCGTGCGCGAGACGACGTTGGAGTCCTACGCCCACCAGGAGCTGCCCTTCGAGGAGCTGGTCAAGGCGCTCAGCCCCGAGCGCAGCCTGAGCCGCGCGCCGCTCTTCCAGGTGAAGATGCTGTTGCAGAACGCGCCCATGCCCGCGCTGGAGGTCGAGGGGCTCGCCCTGAGCGCCCGGGAGCTCGACACCGGCACGTCGAAGCTCGACCTCACCTTGACGGTGGAGGAGTCGACCCAGGGGCTGATGTGCACGTGGGAGTACAGCACCGACCTCTTCGGAGAGCCGACCATCGCCCGCATGGCCGGGCACTACCGGACGCTACTGGAGGGCATCGTCGCGCGCCCGGCCGAGCCCGTGGCGCGCCTGCCGATGCTGACGCCGCCCGAGCGCCAGCAGATCCTCCTCAAGTGGACGGACACCCGGGTCGACTTTCCCACGGACCAGTGCCTGCCCGCGCTCTTCGAGGCGCAGGTGGAGCGCACGCCACACACCGTGGCGGTGAGCTGCGCAGGTCGCTCGCTCACGTACCGCGAGCTGGACCAGCGCGCCAACCGGCTGGCCCATGAGCTCATCGCGCGCGGCGTGGGCCCGGACGTCGTGGTGCCCGTGCTCGCCGAGCGCGGTATCGATTTCCTGTGCGCCATCCTGGGCATCCTCAAGGCCGGTGGCGCCTGGCTGCCGTTGGATCCCCAGCACCCGCCCCAACGACTGGCCCAGGTACTGGGCCAGAGCGGTGCCCCCCTGGCGCTCGCTTCGCGCGAGCGGATGCCCGCGCTGGAGGCGACCCGACAGCCCGTGCTGCCGCTGGTCCTCGAGGAGGCGCTCGCCGCCGCGCGCCCGGACCACGCCCCTGCCGCGCGCGCCCAGCCCTCCAACCTCGCCTACGTCATCTTCACCTCGGGCTCCACGGGCATCCCCAAGGGCGCCATGTTGGAACACCGGGGGATGATCAACCATCTCTACGCCAAGGTGCATGAACTGAGGCTCGGACCGGCGGACGTGGTGGCGCAGACGGCTTCGCAGTGCTTCGACATCTCCGTGTGGCAGTTCCTCTGCGCGCTGGTGGTGGGCGGGCGCACGCACGTGCTCGAGGACGAGGTGGCACACGACTCGGCGCTGCTGCTGCGCCGGCTCCAGGAGGATGGCGTCACCGTCGTGGAGACGGTGCCCTCGCTGCTGCGGGCCATGCTCGACCAGGTCGAGCTGCTCGGAGCGCACAGGCCGCCGTTGGAGCGGTTGCGCTGGATGATTCCCACGGGAGAAGCCCTGCCCCCGGAGGTGTGCCGGCGCTGGTTGCACGCCTACCGCTCCATCCCGCTGCTGAACGCCTACGGGCCCACGGAGTGCTCGGACGACGTGACGCATGCGCTGCTGCGTGAGCCTCCGACCACGGCCAACACGCCCATCGGGAGGGCCGTGGCCAACATGCGGCTGTACATCCTCGACCAGGCCGGCCAGCCCGTGCCGGTGGGTGTGCCGGGGGAGCTGTACGTGGGAGGCATCGGCGTGGGCCGCGGCTATCTCAACGACGCGCGCCGCACCGCGGAGGTCTTCCTGCCAGATCCCTTCGCGGCCACCCCGGGCTCGCGCCTGTACCGCACGGGAGACCTCGCGCGCTTCCTGGCGGATGGGAACATCGAGTTCCTCGGTCGCGTGGACCACCAGGTGAAGGTGCGCGGCTTCCGCATCGAGATGGGGGAGATCGAGGCCGTCCTCGGCACACACCCGGCGGTGAAGCAGACGATCGTCCTCGCCCGCGAGGACGTGCCGGGCACCCGGTGGCTGGTGGCGTATGTGGTGGCGGCCCCGGGACAGGAACCCCGCGCGGAGACGCTGCGCGACTTCCTCGGTGAGCGGCTGCCCGAATACATGGTGCCCGCGGCCTTCGTGATGCTGCCGGCGATGCCGCTGACGAGCAACGGCAAGGTGGACCGCAAGGCCCTGCCGGCCCCCGAGGGCCAGGGGACCCGCGCGAGCGCCTACGTGGCGCCTCGCACCGAGGTGGAGGAGCTCCTCGCCGGCATCTGGGCGCGCGTGCTCGGCCGGGAACGGGTGGGCATCCACGACAACTTCTTCGAGCTGGGCGGCGACTCCATCATCAGCCTGCAGATCATCGCCCGCGCCACGCAGGCGGGGCTGCGGCTCAGCCCGCGGCAGCTCTTCCAGCACCAGACACTGGCCGAACTGGCGCGCGTCGCGGGCGAGGCGCATGAGACGCGAGTGGCCCATGTCCCAGTGACGGGGCCCGCGCCGCTCCTCCCCATCCAGCGATCCTTCCTCGCGCGGGGATTGCCACAGGCCCACCACTACAACCAGGCCGTGCTGCTGGAGACCTTGGAGCCGCTGGACGCGGCGGTCCTGGAGCAGGCCGTGCGGCACGTGGTGGAACACCATGACGCCCTGCGACTGCGCTTCTTCCACACGGACGCGCGCACCTGGGAGCAGGTCCACGCCGAGCCGGGCCGGGCCGTGCCGGTCCAGCGTTTCGACCTGACTGGCGTGCCCGAGGCCGAGCTGGAAGCGGCGCTGGAGCGTGAAGCCGCGACGCTGCAGGCAGGACTCGAGCTGTCCGGGGGCCCGCTCATGCGGGTGGCCCTCTTCGAGCGCGGGCCCGGGCGAACCGGGCGCCTGTTGATCATCGTCCACCATCTGGTGGTCGACGGCGTGTCATGGCGCGTGCTGTTGGAGGACCTGGGCACGGCATACCAGCAGCTGGGCCGCGGTGCGTCGCCGATGCTGCCGCCGCGCACGACCTCGTTCCAGACCTGGGCCGAGCGGCTCCAGGCGCACGCACACTCCGCCGCGCTGGAGCAGGAGCTGCCCTACTGGCTGGAGGTGGCCGGGATGGAGACGGCCCCATTGCCAGTGGACCTGGTGGGCGGGGAGAACACCCAGGCTTCGGAGGCCAGCGTGTCCGTGGCGCTGGACGCCGATCGGACGCGGCTGTTGCTCCAGGAGGTGCCCACGGCATACCGGGCCCAGTTGGGTGACGTGTTGCTGACGGCGCTCGTCCAGGCGCTCGTGGGTTGGACGGGCCACTCGCGTCAGCGGGTGATGCTGGAGGGACACGGACGCGAGGACGTGTTCGAGGACGTGGACCTGTCGCGCACCGTGGGCTGGTTCACGTCGGAGTACCCGGTGGTCCTCGAGGTGCCGGCAGCGGCCCCGCCCGGTGACGCGCTGCGGGCCGTGAAGGAGACGCTGCGGCGGGTTCCCCATCGGGGACTTGGCTACGGCCTCCTGCGCCACCTGCGCGACGACGAGGCCACGCGACCGTTGTGCTCGGCGTCACCGCCACGGGTGGGTTTCAACTATCTCGGGCAGCTCGACGCGACCACGGCCGACGGGCTGCCATTCCGTCTCGTGCACGAGCCCGTGGGTCCCCTCCAGGGCCAGGGTGGCCCGCGCGAGCTCGAACTCGAGGTGAACGGCGCCGTCGTCGGCGGTTGTCTGCGCCTGACGTGGTCATACAGCGAACGGTTGCACACGCGCGCCACCATCGATTCACTCGCGCGCGCCTGCCTCGCCGCGCTCGAAGCCCTCATCGCGGGCCGCTCGGCCCCGGACGCGGCGCGCCCTGTCCCCTCGGACTTCCCGCTGGCCCGGCTGGAGCAAGCCGCCTTCGCCCGCGTGCTCGACGTGGCCCCCTTCGCGGAGGACCTCTATCCGCTCTCTCCGCTGCAGCAGGGCATGCTCTTCCACATGCTGCTCGAGCCCGGCTCGGGCATGTACGTGGAGCAGTTCACGTGGCGGATGCACACCACCCTGGACGTGGCCGCCTTCCGGCGCGCATGGCAGGACGTGGCGGACCACAACCCCATCCTGCGCACGGCCTTCTTGTGGAACGGGTTGCCCGAGCCCCTCCAGGTCGTCCTCCCGAAGGCGGAGCTGCCCTGGACGGAGTTCGACTGGCACGGGCTCCCGTCCGAGGAACGAAAGGCGCGCCTGACGTCCTTCCTCGGAGAGGACCGGACGCGCGGCTTCGAGCCGGGCCGGGCGCCGCTGATGCGGCTCGCGCTCGCGCGCCTGGACACGGCCGAGTACGAGTTCGTCTGGACGTTCCACCACCTGTTGCTGGATGGCTGGAGCGTGGGCCTGCTGCTCCAGCAGGTGTTCGCCAGCTACGACGTGCGACACCGGGGACAGGAGCCCCGGCTCGTCCGGGGTGCGCACTACCGCGACTACATCGCCTGGTTGAGAGGACAGGAACGCTTCGGCTCGGAGGCGTACTGGCGCCAGACGCTGGAGGGGTTCACCTCACCGACGCCGCTGCCCTCCAGCAAGCTCGCGCCCGGAACCCCCGCGACCTCGCGCGACATGGCGCACCTCGGGCTCGAACTCTCGGAGTCGGCCACGGAGGCGCTCCAGACCTTCTCGCGTCAACACCATCTCACCCTGAGCACGCTGGTGCAGGGCGCCTGGGCACTGCTGCTCGGTCGCTACAGTGGCGAGAAGCGCGTCGTCTTCGGCGCCACCGTCTCCGGCCGCCCACCGGGGCTCGCGGGCGTCGAGTCCATGATGGGCCTGTTCATCAACACGCTCCCCGTGCACGTGCGGTTCTCGCCCGAGGACCGGGTGCTGCCGTGGCTGCGGCGGCTACAAGAGCAGCAGGTGGAGATGCGAGAACACGAGCACAGCCCGCTCGTGCAGGTGCAGACCTGGAGTGACGTGACGCGGGGCATGCCGCTCTTCGAGAGCCTGCTCGTCTTCGAGAACTACCCGGTGGACGACTCCGTGCTAGCGGTCGCCGGCAACCTGGACGTGCGCGACTTCCAGGCCGTCGAGCAGACGAACTACCCGCTCACGGCCACCATCTATCCCAACCGCGCGCTGTCCCTGAAGCTGTCCTACGAGGTGGACCGCTTCGAACCCGCCGCCATCGCGCGGCTGCTGCAGCACTGGAAGCGTGTGTTGGAGGCGATGACAGAGGGAGAGGAGCAACGGCTGGGGGACCTGTCGTTCCTCACGCCCGAGGAGCGTCACACCCTCCTCGTCCAATGGAACGACACCGCTCGCTCCGACTTCCCCCAGCACCTCTGCCCCTACCAACTCTTCGAGTCCCACGCCCGCCTCTCCCCCGACTCCATCGCCGTCTCCTTCCTCCACCGCTCCCTCTCCTACGGCCAACTCAACCGCCTCGCCAACCGCGCCGCCCGCCTCCTTCGCTCTCTCTCCGTCGGCCCCGACGTCCTCGTCCCCCTCCTCAGCGAGCGCAACCCCGAGCTTCTCGCCTCCATGCTCGCCGTCTCCAAGGCCGGCGGCGCCTTCCTCCCTCTCGACCCCCTCCTCCCTCCCCAGCGCCTCGCCGCCGTCCTCTCCCAATCCCGCTCATCCCTCGTCCTCGTCTCCAGCGAGCTTCTCCCCTCTCTCCAGCTCGCGCTCGACTCCCTCCCTCCCTCCTCCAGGCCCCGCTTCCTCCTCATCAACGACGTCCTCTCCTCCTCCCTCCCTGACTCCGACCTCGAGCCCCTCTCCTCTCCCTCCAACCTCGCCTACGTCATCTTCACCTCCGGCTCCACCGGAGTCCCCAAGGGCGCCATGGTCGAGCACCGCGGCATGCTCAACCACCTCTTCGCCAAGAATCGCGACCTCGGCTGCTCCTCCTCCGACGTCATCGCCCAGACCGCCTCCCAAAACTTCGACATCTTCGTCTACCAGAACCTCACCGCCCTCCTCCTCGGCGCTCGCACTCACATCGTCTCCAACGACGACGCCCTCAGCCCCGACAGGCTCCTCTCCCAAGTCCGCTCCCACCGCGTCTCCATCCTCAACATCGTCCCCTCCCAGCTCCGCTCCCTCGTCGACGCGCTCACCCACCGCCCCTCCTCCCGCGACGCCCTCTCCTCCCTCCGCTGGATGGTGCCCACCGGCGAGGCACTCCCTCCCGAGTTGTGCCGCGAATGGTTGGCCCTCATGCCCTCCATTCCCCTCCTCAACGCCTACGGCCACACCGAGTGCTCCGACGACCAGGCCCACTTCCCTCTCCTCTCTCCTCCCTCCTCCTCCTCCACCCCCATCGGCCGCCCCATCCAGAATCTCCGCTTCTACGTCCTGGATGAGCGCCTCAACCCCTTGCCCCTGGGCGCCACCGGCGAGCTCTTCATCGGCGGCCTCGGCGTCGGCCGCGGCTACCTCGGCGACCCCTCCAAGACGGCAGAGAAGTTCCTCCCAGACCCCTTCTCTCCCCTCCCGGGCGCTCGCCTCTACAAAACCGGCGACCTCGGCCGCTGGAATGCCTCCGGCCTCCTCGAGATGCTCGGCCGCGTCGACTTCATGGTGAAGCTGCGCGGCTTCCGCCTCGAGCTCGGTGAAGTCGAAACCGCCCTCTCCCGCTTCCCCTCCGTCCGCGACGCCGTCGCCGTCGTCCGCACCGACTCCGGCCTCCAGCGCCTCGTCGCCTACGTCGTCCCCAGGGCCGGCCACTCCCTCTCCTCCTCGGACTTGCGCTCCTTCCTCAAGGACTCGCTCCCCGAGCACATGGTGCCCTCCCTCTTCGTCCTCCTCGACTCCCTGCCCCTCACTCCCAACGGCAAGGTCGACCGCAAGGCACTCCCTCCTCCCACCGCCGCCTCCTCCTCCGACGCCTACCTCCCTCCTCTCGGCCCCGTCGAGGAGTCCGTCGCCTCCATCCTCTCCTCCGTCCTCAAGCTGCCTCGCGTCAGCCGCTCCGACAGCTTCTTCGACCTCGGCGGCCACTCCCTCCTCGCCACTCAGGCCATCTCCCGCATCAACCTCGAATTCGGCGTCGAGCTCCCTCTCCGCCAGCTCTTCGAGAACCCTTCCGTCGCTGGGCTCGCCCCGAAGCTCGAGGCGCTGCGGAGTGCCAGCACACGCGCCAGCGCGCCTTCGATCCAACCCGTGCCTCGCACCGGGTCGCTGCCGCTGTCCTTCGCACAGCAGCGGCTGTGGTTCCTCGACCAGCTCGAGCCCGGAAGCACCGCCTACAACCTCCCGGCGGCCGTGCGCCTCACGGGTGCGCTCGACGTCGAGAACCTCCAGCGCTGCCTGGTCGAGCTCCGCCGCCGCCACGAATCCCTGCGCACCACCTTCCCCTCCGGTCCCCAGGGCGCCATCCAGTCCATCTCCGACCTCGCGGAACTGCCTCTCCCGGTGGTGGACCTCACGTCCCTGCCCTCGTCCTCACGGGAGGAAGAGGCGATGCGCCTCGCCGTGAGGGAGGCCCAGCGCCCATTCGACCTGGAGCGGGGCCCCTTGCTGCGCGCCACCCTGCTGAAGCTGGAGGCGAGCGACCATGTCCTCCTGCTGACGATGCACCACATCGTCTCGGACGGCTGGTCGCTGGTGCTGCTCGTGCGCGAGATGGGCTCGCTCTACGCGGCGCTCTCCCGAGGTGAGCCCTCGCCCTTGTCCGAGCTGCCCGTTCAGTACGCCGACTACGCCGTCTGGCAGCGCGAGAGCCTGCGCGGAGAGCGACTCGAGGCGCAGCTCGCCTGGTGGCGCCAGCAGCTCGCCGGCGCCCCCCATGCCCTGGAGCTGCCCACGGACAGGCCCCGCCCACCCGTGCAGACGTTCCGCGGCGCGCGCCTCCCCATCTCCCTCTCCCGGGAACTCTCCGAAGCGCTCCAGACGCTCGCACGCGACGCGGGCGTCACCCCCTTCATGCTGCTGCTCGCGGCCTTCCAGACGCTGCTGCACCGCTACTCCGGGCAGGAGGACCTCAGCGTGGGCGTGCCCGTGGCCGGCCGCGACCGCACGGAGCTCGAGGGACTGATTGGCTTCTTCGCCAACACGCTGGTGCTGCGCACGCGTCTGGGTGGAGACCCCACCTTCCGCGAGCTGCTCGGCCGCGTGCGCGAGTCGACGCTGGATACCTTCGCCCACCAGGACGTGCCCTTCGAGAAGCTGGTGGAGGAGCTGCGCCCCGAGCGCGACCTCAGCCGAGGCCCGCTCTTCCAGGTGATGTTCGCCCCGCAACAGGACGCGCTGCCAGAGCTGTCGTTGTCGGGCCTGACGCTGCGCTCGCTGGAGGTGGACCACCGCACGTCCAGCTTCGACCTGACGCTGTTCCTCACGGACACCGCGCGGGAGATCTCCGGCTCGCTGGAGTTCAACACCGACCTGTTCGATGAGGCCACCGCCGCGCGGATGCTCTCTCACCTGCGCACGCTGCTGGCGGGTGTGGTGGCGACTCCGGACCGGCGGCTCTCCGAGCTGCCGTTGCTCCCCGAGGCGGAGCGCCAGCGCATCCTCGTGGAGTGGAACGACACGAAGCAGGACTCCCCGCCCACGTGCATCCACGAGCTGTTCGAGGCCCAGGTCGGGAGCACGCCGGACGCGATCGCGCTCGTCTTCGGTGACCAGCAACTCACCTATCGGGAGCTGGATGCGCGCGCCGACACGCTGGCCGCGCACCTGCGCGAGCTGGGCGTGGGGCCGGATCGCCTCGTCGCCATCTGCGTCGAGCGCTCGCTGGAGATGATGGTGGGGCTGCTCTCCATCCTCAAGGCAGGTGGCGCCTACGTGCCGTTGGATCCCTCCTACCCGAAGGAGCGGCTGGAGATGATGCTGGGTGACTCGGGCGCTCGGGTGTTGTTGACGCAGCGACGCCTGGAGGGCCTGCTCTCGGCCCAGGGAGCCCGGGTGGTGTACCTGGAGGAGCCCGTCCCCGCGTCCCGTGTCGCACGGGGCACCGAGGCGCGCCCCACGGGGGACGACCTCGCCTACGTCATCTACACCTCGGGCTCCACCGGTCGCCCCAAGGGCGTGATGGTACGGCACCGCGGCGTCGCCAACTTCTTCGTCGGCATGGACGCTCGCATCGGCACCACGCCGGGCACCTGGCTGGCGGTGACGAGCATCTCCTTCGACATCTCCGTGCTGGAGCTGTTCTGGACGCTCACGCGCGGCTTCAAGGTCGTGGTGCAGCCCGAGGGGCTCGATGACCGCGCGCTCGCGGCGAGGATCCGTCGCCACGCGGTGACGCATCTCCAGTGCACGCCGTCGCTGGCGCGTGCCCTCACGTTGGACTCCGAGGTCTCCGCCTCGCTCTCCAGCCTGAGCCGCCTCATGGTGGGCGGCGAGGCCCTCCCTCCCGAGCTGGCCGTGACGCTGCTGCGGATGGTGCCGGGCGGGCTGCTCAACATGTACGGTCCGACGGAGACCACCATCTGGTCCTCCACCCATCGCGTCGACGCGGGTCCGGTCACCATCGGGACCCCCATCGCCAACACCGCGCTCTACATCCTCGATGGGCACCTGCGGCCCGTGCCGGTGGGGGTCGCTGCGGAGCTCTACATCGCCGGCGAGGGCGTGGCCCGTGGGTACCTGGGCCGCCCCGAGCTGACGGCTGAACGCTTCATTCCGGACCCGTTCTCGCCAGAGCCGGGCGCGCGCATGTACCGCACGGGTGACCTGGCGCGCTGGAAGCCCGATGGCACGGTCGACTTCCTGGGCCGCGCCGACCATCAGGTCAAGGTGCGCGGACATCGTATCGAGCTGGGGGAGATCGAGGCCGTGCTCGCCCAGCACGAAGGCGTGCGTCAGGCGGTGGTGGTGGCACGCGATGGAGCCCAGGGAGACAAGCGGCTGGTGGCCTATGTCGTGCTCGAACCAGGCCGCACACTCGACCCGGCGGCGCTGCGCGAACGCGTGCAGCAACGGCTGCCCGAGCCCATGGTCCCCTCCGCCTTCGTGGCGCTGGAGACGATGCCTCTCACGCCCAACGGGAAGGTGGACCGCAAGGCCCTCCCCGCGCCCGCCTCACAGGAGACACGGGCCGCCCGGGAGGAGGCCGTGCCGCCCCGCACCGACTCGGAGCGCTGGCTGGCCCAGGTCTTCTCGGAGCTGCTGGGCACCGACGTCACGGACGTGAACCAGGGCTTCTTCGAGCTGGGGGGCCACTCGCTGCTGGCCACCCAGGCCATCATCCGCGCCCGCACCACCTTCCACGTGGAGCTCCCGCTCAGGGACCTCTTCGAGGCCCCCACCGTTGCCGGCCTGGCCGCGCGCCTGGACACGGCCCTGCGCTCGGGACGAGGACTGGCTCCCATGCCGCCCCTGCGCGTGGTGTCGCGCGAGGACGTCCTGCTGGCGTCCTATCCGCAGCAGCGCATGTGGTTCCTGCACCAGCTCGAGCCCCAGAGCCCCGCCTACAACATCCCCTCGGCCGTGCGGCTCTCTGGCCGGCTCGACGTGCCGGCATTGGAGCGCGCCCTGGAGCTGCTGCAGCGCCGCCATGAGCCGCTGCGCACCACCTTCCAGGACTCGCCGAGAGGCCCGGTGCAGGTCGTCTCCCCGGAGCCGTCCGCGCGATTGGCCCTGGTGGACCTGGGCATGCTGGACGCGCCCCGCCGCGAGGCCGAGGCCCGGCGCCTCGCGGACGAGGAGTCCTCGCGTCCCTTCGACCTCACCACGGGCCCCCTGCTGCGCACGACACTGCTCCGTCTGGACGAGCGGGAGCACCTGCTGTCGGTGACGATGCACCACATCGTCTCGGACGGCGAGTCCATGGGCGTGCTCATCCGCGAGGTCGCGGCGATGTACTCGGAGCTGGCCAAGGGCCACGTCCCCGAACTGCCCGCCCTGCCGGTGCAGTACGCGGACTACGCCGCCTGGCAGCGCGAGTGGCTGGAGGGTGAAGCCCGGACGTCGCAGCTCGGCTGGTGGCGCGAGCGACTCGACGGCGCTCCTCCCGCGCTGGAGCTCCCCACGGACCGGCCACGCCCGGCGGTCCAGACGCACGCGGGCGCGAGCCATCCCCTCGCGCTCCAGCCCTCCCTCTCCGAGAAGCTGGGTCAGCTCTGTCGCCAGGAGGGCGTGACGCCCTTCATGGCGCTGCTGGCCACCTTCCAGCTCCTGCTCCAGCGCTACTCGGGCCAGGACGACATCTGCGTGGGCACGCCCGTGGCCGGTCGCTCCCGGCCCGAGCTGGAGGGGCTCGTCGGCCTCTTCATCAACACGTTGGTGCTGCGCACCCGCCTGGATGGAGCGCTGACGTTCCGCGAGCTGCTCGCCCGCGTCCGCGAGGGGACGCTGGAGTCCTTCGCGCACCAGGACGTGCCCTTCGAGCGGTTGGTGGAGACGCTGCGGCCGGCGCGGGACCTGGGCCGCACGCCGCTGTTCCAGGTGATGTTCGTGTACGGGAGGGATCCCCTGCCCGGCGCGAAGCTGCCGGAGCTGTCGCTCAGCCCCGTGGAGCAGGAGGGTCGGACGGCCAAGTTCGAGCTCACCCTGTACCTCACGGAGACGGCCGGGCGCCTCACGGGTTCGCTGGACTACAACACCGACCTGTTCGAACCGGAGACCATCGCCGGCATGGCGGAGCACTTCCAGCGGCTGCTGGAGAGCCTCGTCACCTATCCGGAGTGGAGCCTCTCCACGCACTCGCTGCTGTCGGAGAGCGAGCGGCGTCGCATCCTGGTCGACTGGAACGCCACGCGAGAGCCCATCACGCCCGCCTGCGTCCACGCGCTCATCGAGGCCCAGGCGCACCGCACGCCCGATGCCCTGGCCGTCGCCGTCGAGGAGGACCGGCTCACCTATCGCGAGCTGAACGCGCGGGCCAACCAGTTGGCGCGGTTGCTGCGCGAGCGCGGCGTGGGCCCGGACGTGCTGGTCGGCCTCTACCTGGAGCGCTCCGTCCAGTTGATGGTGGGCATGCTCGGCATCCTCAAGGCGGGTGGAGCCTACGTGCCGTTGGATCCCTCCTATCCAGCCGAGCGCATCCGCGCCATCCTCGAGGACGCGGGGGCTCGCCTGCTGGTGACACAGCGCACGCTGCACACGGGGCTGGCGGGGCTCGACGTCCAGGCGCTGCGGCTCGACGCGGACGCGGCGCTCCTCGAGGGCCGCGACGACTCGGACCTGCCTGGCACCGTAGCGCCGGAGAACCTCGTCTACGCCATCTTCACCTCGGGCTCGACGGGCCGGCCCAAGGGCGTGGCCATCGAGCACCGGCAGCTCGTCAACTACCTGGTGAGCGTGTCGCAGCGGTTGGAGTTGCCCGAAGGGGCGAGCTTCGCGTCCGTTTCGACAGTGGCGGCGGACCTGGGCAACACCGCCGTGTTCCCCACGCTGTGCAGGGGCGGGGCGCTCCACCTGCTGTCCAAGGAGCGCGCGGCGGACCCCGAGGCGCTCGCCTCGTACTTCGAGCGCCACGCGGTGGATTGCGTGAAGATCGTCCCCACGCACCTCGCGCCGCTGCTCGCGGCGTCGCCATCCAGGCACGTGCTGCCGCGCCGACGCCTCGTGCTCGGCGGTGACGCATCGGACTGGGCGTTCATCGAGCGCATCCACGAGCTGGCGCCGGACTGCGAGGTCTTCAATCACTATGGTCCCACCGAGACGACGGTGGGCGTCCTCACCCATGCGGCGCGGCGCGGACAGCGCGTCCAGGGAGCCGCGCGGCTGCCGCTGGGTCGACCCATCGCCAACGTGCGCACCTACGTGCTCGACGCTGGGATGAGGCCCGTGCCAGCCGGCGTGCCAGGAGAGCTGTATATCGGCGGCGACGCCGTGGGACGAGGCTACCTGGGGCGGCCAGACCTGACGGCCGAGCGCTTCATCCCGGATCCCTTCAGCACCGAGCCCGGTCGGCGGCTGTATCGCACCGGGGATCGCGCGCGCTACCTGCGCGACGGGAGCCTCGAGTTCCTGGGCCGCGTGGATCACCAGCTGAAGATTCGTGGCTTCCGCGTGGAGCTGGGCGAGGTCGAGGGTGTGCTGGCCCGTCACCCGTCCGTCCGCGAGGTGGTGGTGGTGGCGTACCAGGAGGCGGGCGAGAACCGTCTCGCGGCGCATGTGGTCCCCGGAAGCCAGCCAGGGCCCACCCCGGCCGTGTTGCGCGCGTTCCTGCGCGAGCGGTTGCCCGAGTACATGGTGCCCTCCTCCTTCACGGAGTTGGAGGCACTGCCGCTCACGCCCAACGGCAAGGTAGACCGGAAGGCGCTGCCCGAGCCGGTACCGGAGGCCCACGAGGGCTCGGCGGCTCCCCGCAACGGGACCGAGGAGTTGCTCTCCAGCATCTGGGCGGACGTGCTGCGCACGGAGCGCTTCGGCATCCATGACCGCTTCTTCGACCTGGGAGGCCATTCGCTGATGGCCACGCAGGTGGTGTCGCGGGTGCGCGAGGTCTTCGGGGTGGAGCTGCCCATCGCGGCGCTCTTCGAGTCGCCCACGGTGGCCGGGCTGGCCGAGCGAATCCAGACGCGTCGCTCGCTCGCGGAGGGAGAGATGCCCCCGCCAGCGCTGCGGGCCGTGCCTCGCGAGGGCGACCTCCCCCTGTCTTTCGCGCAGCAGCGGTTGTGGTTCCTCCACCAGATGGAGCCGCAGAGCCCCTTCTACAACATGCCCGTCGCCGTCCGGCTCACGGGGGAACTCCAGCCGGACACGGTGCGCCGGTGCCTTGAGGAGCTCGTCCGCCGTCACGAGGGCCTGCGCACCACGTTCCGTATGAGCGGGCAGACGCCGGTGCAGGTCATCGCCCCGCCCACGGTGCCGTCCCTGGAGGTGGTGGACCTGAGCGGATTGACGCCTGGGCGTCGTGAAGAGGAGGCCCGGCGGCTGGCGGGTGAAGAGGCCCGCCGCCCGTTCGACCTCGCGCGGGGTCCGCTCTTCCGCGTCGGCTTGTTGCGGCTGGATGCACACGAGCACCTGTTGCTGCTGACGCTGCACCACGTCATCACCGATGGCTGGTCGATGTCCGTGCTGGTGCGAGAGGTGGCGGAGCTCTACCAGTCCCTCGCCGCCGGCCAGCCGTCGCCGCTGGCCGCGCTGCCGGTGCAGTACGCCGACTACGCGCGCTGGCAGCGGCAGTGGCTGACAGGCCCCGTGCTCGAAAGGCAGCTGACCTACTGGAGGCAGCGGCTCGCGGGCGCCCCTCCGCACCTGGAGCTGCCCACGGACCATCCCCGGCCACCGGTGCAGAGCTTCAGGGGCACCACGTACCAGGGCCTGCTGCTGGAAGGGCCCCAGGCCGAGGCGCTGCGCACCTTGTGCCGACGCGAGAGCGTCACGCCCTTCATGGCGCTGATGGCGGCCTTCCAGACGCTGCTGCATCGCTACACCGGCGAGACGGACGTCGTCGTCGGCACGGACATCGCCAACCGCAATCACTCCGGCACCGAGGGCCTGCTGGGCTTCTTCGTCAACCAGCTCGTGATGCGCGGAGACCTGGGCGGAGATCCCACCTTCCGCGCGCTGCTCGGCCAGACGCGGCAGCGGGCCCTGGAGGCCTACGCCCACCAGGACCTCCCCTTCGAGGAGCTGGTGAAGGCGCTCAACCCCGAGCGCAGCCTGGGGTACTCGCCCCTCTTCCAGGTGAAGCTCATCCTGCAGAACGCGCCCGCCTCCGAGCTGCGGCTGCCCGGGCTGACGTTGCGCGAGGAGGGTGGGTCCACCGGAGCGGCCAAGTTCGACATGACGTGGGTGGTGACCGACACGCCGGAGGGACTCGAGTGCCTGTGCGAGTACAGCACCGACCTGTACGAGCGGGCCACCATCGAGCGGATGATGGGACATCTCGGAGCGCTGCTGGTGGGCGCCGTGGCGCGACCCGACGAGCCCCTCTCGCGGCTGCCGCTGCTGACCGGGCCCGAGCGCGAGCAGGTGCTGGTGACGTGGAACGACACGGCCACGCCCTTCCCGGCGGACCGCTGCGCGCACCAGCTCTTCGAGGAGCAGGCGGCGCGCACCCCCGACGCCGTGGCCGTCACCTTCGAGGGCCGACAGCTCACCTACCGTGAGCTGGACGCACGGGCCAACCAGCTCGCCCGCTACCTGCATCAGCGCGGCGTGGGGCCCGAGGTTCGCGTGGGCCTGTGCGTGGAGCGCTCGCTGGAGCTTGTGGTGGGAATCCTCGGCATCCTCAAGGCCGGGGGCGCCTGGCTGCCGTTGGACCCCTCGTACCCGGTGGACCGGCTCGTCCTGATGATGCGAGACGCGGCCATCCCGGTGCTCGTCACCCAGGAGCATCTGGCCGACGAGCTGCCCTCCGTGGGCGGGCTGCTGGTGTGCCTGGACACGGACTGGCCGGACATCTCCACGCAGTCGGAGGAACCGCTCCAGGTGGAGATGTCGGCGGACAATCTCGCCTACATCATCTTCACCTCGGGATCGACGGGTCGGCCCAAGGGCACGCTCCTGGCGCACCGGGGTCTGTGCAACACGGCGCTGGCGGCGGCGCGCACGCACGGCGTCCGACCAGACAGTCGCGTCCTGCAGTTCGCGGCGATCGGCTTCGACGCCTCGGTGTGCGAGGTCTTCTCCACGCTGCTGGCGGGCGCACGACTGTGTCTGGCGTCGCGTGACGCCATGATGCCGGGGGCGCCGCTCCAGGAGCTGCTGTCCTCGAGCGGCATCACCACGGTGACGCTGACGCCTTCGGTACTCGCGCAGCTCGATCCGAAGGCGTTGCCCGCCCTCGAGACCGTCATCTCCGCGGGCGAGGCGTGCACGCCGGAGCTGGCGCGCCGGTGGCTGGAGGGCCGCCGCTTCATCAACGCTTACGGCCCCACCGAGGTGACGGTGTGCGCGACGCTGGAGGACGCGGTGGAGCCGGAGCGGCTGAGCATCGGCCGCGCCTGGCCCAACGTGCGGCTGTATGTGCTGGACGCTGGAATGCAGCCCCTGCCCGTGGGTGTCCCGGGTGAGCTCTACGTCGGCGGCGTGGGCGTGGCGCGAGGGTACCTGGACAGGCCGGAGCTGACGGCCGAGCGCTTCGTGGCGGATCCCTTCGGCTCCGTGCCGGGCGCGCGGCTGTACCGCACGGGAGACCGCGTGCGCTGGATGCGGGACGGGCGGCTGGAGTTTCTCGGCCGGCTGGACCACCAGGTGAAGCTGCGCGGCTTCCGCATCGAACTGGGCGAAATCGAAGCGGCGCTGGCCGAGCAGCCGACGGTGAAGGACGCCGTGGTGTTGGTGCGCGAGGAGGCGCAGGGCCGCAAGCAGCTCGTGGCCTACCTCGTCGCCGAGGAGGACGAGCCCCCCGAGCCCGAGTCGCTGCGACGCGCGCTGGAGGCCCGGCTCCCCGATTACATGGTGCCAGCCGTCTTCGTGGTGCTGGAGTCCCTGCCGCTGACCCGCAGTGGCAAGGTGGACCGCGAGGCCCTTCCGGCGTTGGCGCGACAGCAACAGCAGCAGCAACCGGGAGAGGACACCTACGAGGCGCCTCGAACGCCGGTGGAGCGGACGTTGGCGGACATCTGGGCGTCCGTGCTGTCGAGGGAGCGCGTGGGCATCCACGACAACTTCTTCGAACTGGGAGGCGACTCCATCGTCAGCATCCAGGTCATCGCGCGAGCCATGGAGGCCGGGCTGCACATCGGCCCGAGGCAGTTCTTCCAGCACCAGACGATCGCCCAGCTCGCGCCCGAGGTGGGTCAGGTCCGGCGCGTGCGCGGCGAGCAGGGGGTGGTGACGGGCCTGGTGCCACTCACGCCCATCCAGCGCTGGTTCTTCGGACGCGAGCTTCCCGCGCCGCACCACTACAACCAGGCGGTCATGCTCGAACCAGGCGAGCCGCTGGACGCCGCGATGCTGGAGCGGGCGTTGCGGGAGCTGCGCGAGCACCATGACATCCTGCGCGCCCGCTTCGCGCGTGGGGAGGGAGGCTGGACACAGGAGCTCTTCGCCCCGGAGCAGGTGGAGGTGCTGTCCCGCGTCGACCTTTCCTCGGTGCCCGGGGAGCGGCGACGAGAGGCCCTCGAGGCCGAGGCGGCGCGGGTGCAGGGCAGCCTGGATCTGGAGAAGGGGCCGCTCGTGCGCGCCACCCTGTTCCACCGGGGGCCGGGGACACCGGAGCTGCTGCTGATCGTCATCCACCACCTCGTGGTGGACACGGTCTCCTGGCGCACGCTGCTGGAGGATCTGGAGACCGTCTATGGCCAGCTCCGTCGGGGCGCGCCGGTGCAGCTGCCCGCCAAGAGCACGTCGTTCAGGCATTGGGCCGAGCGACTGGTGGAGCACGCCCGAACGCCGGGGCTGGAGCAGGAGGCGGGCTACTGGCTGGCGCCCGCGCGTCGACAGGTGCATCCGCTGCCGGTGGACCTGCCAGGCGGAGAGAACACGGTGGCGTCCGCGCGCACCGTGTCCGTGTCGCTCGACGTCGCGCAGACGCAGCTGCTCCTCCAGGAAGTGCTGGCCGCGTGGCGGGTGCAGATCAACGACGTCCTGCTGGCCGCGCTGGCCGTCGGACTGAACCGTTGGACGGGCGAGCGGCGGGTGTTGGTGGACCTGGAAGGCCATGGTCGCGAGGAGCTCGTCGAGGACGTGGACCTGACACGCACGGTGGGTTGGTTCACGGCCGCCTGGCCCCTGTTGTTGGAGGTGCCCGAGGAGGCCGACGCGGGCGCGACGCTGCTCGCCGTGAAGGAGCAGTCGCGGCAGGTCCCCCAACGAGGCGTGGGTTACGGCCTGCTGCGCTACCTCCGCGACGACGCGGTGGCCGAGCAACTGAGGGCCATGCCCCGGGCCGGGGTCTCCTTCAACTATCTGGGTCGGCTCGACGCGGGTCGGAGCCAGTCGGCGCTCTTCACGCTGTCGCGCGAGCCGACGGGTCCCGCGCATGCCGAGAGCGGCCTGCGCACGCACCTGTTGGAGATCAACGGGCACGTCCTGGAGGGCCGGCTGGAGCTGACCTTCCGCTACTCCGGGAACCTGCACCGCGAGGAGCGCATTCGGACGCTGGCCGAGGACTACGTGTCGGCGCTGCGCACGCTCATCGCTCGGCGGCAGGATGCGGATGTGGCGCGACGTACACCCTCCGACTTCCCGCTGGCCACGTCGCTCACCGGGGAGTCCCTGGCGCGGCTGCTGCGGCACCATCCGGACGCCGAGGACCTCTACCCGCTCTCGCCCCTACAGCAGGGCATGCTCTTCCACGCCCTGCTCTCCCCCACCTCGGGCGCCTACGTGGAGCAGGTCGGGTGGACCTTCCAGACGGAGGTCGACGTCCCCGCCTTCCAGCACGCCTGGCGCGAGGTGATTCGCCGCAACGCCCTGCTGCGCACGGCCTTCCATTGGGAGGGCGTCACCGAGCCACTCCAGGTGGTACGGCCGCTCCAGGAGCTGCCCTGGCACGAGGAGGACTGGAGCGGGCTCACGCCGGAGGAGCAGCGGGCGCGATGGGAGGTCTTGCTCGTCGAGGACCGGACCCGGGGCTTCGACTTGATGCGGGCGCCGCTCATGCGGCTGACGTGGCTCCGCCTGGACGGGCAGCGCCACCGGCTCCTCTGGAGCTTCCACCATTTGCTGTTGGATGGTTGGAGCGTGGGACTCCTGCTGGAGGAGCTGTTCTCCTGTTACAGCGCCCTCGCCAGTGAGAGACCGCCTCCCCCGACGGTCCGTCCGCCCTACCGCGACTACATCGCATGGCTGAGTGAGCAGGACCTCGGCCAGTCCGAGGACTGGTGGCGCCAGACACTCGCGGGCCTCACGGCGCCCACGCCCCTGCCGGCGGCGCGCCCCGCGCCCACCAGCGGCACGGCGCCCATCGACAACCGGGACCGGGAGCTGGAGGTGCCCACCGAGGAGGTGGAGGTCTTGCAGACGTTCGCGCGCCGCAACCAGCTCACGATGAACACGCTGGTGCAGGCGGCCTGGGCGCTGGTGCTCGGCCGGTACAGTGGGGAGCAGGACGTCGTCTTCGGCGTCACCGTCTCCGGCCGTCCGCCGGAGCTGGAGGGCATCGAGAGCATGGTGGGCCTGCTCATCAACTCTCTCCCGGCGCGCGTGAGGCTCCCTCCGGACGCGCCGCTGGTGCCGTGGTTGAAGGAGCTGCAGGCCCGGCAGTTCGAGATGCGCCAGCACGAGCACAGCCCGTTGGTCCAGGTGCAGGGCTGGAGCGGGATGCCTCGGGGCACGTCGCTCTTCGAGAGCCTCTTCGTCTTCGAGAACTACCCCATGGACGTGTCACTGGAGGAGAGAGCGCGCGCCCTGGGCGTGGGGGAGTTCCAGGCCCGGGAGCAGACGCACTATCCGATCATCGCGGTGGCGGGGTTGGCGCCAGGAGGAGCGCTGGCGTTGAAGCTGTCATACGAGGTCTCGCGCTATGACGACGCCGCGGTGGAGCGGCTGCTCGCGCATTGGCGACGCGCGCTGTGGGGCGTGGCGACCAGCCAGGCGCCCACGCTCGGCCGGGTGCCGCTGTTGGAGGACGCGGAGCGGCGGCGGTTGCTGGAGACGTGGAACGCCACCCGGGCCGACTACCCGAGGGAGGCCTGCGTGCACCACCTCTTCGAGGCCCAGGCGGCGCGCACTCCCGACGCCGTGGCCGTGACCTTCGGCGACGAGCGACTCACGTACCGAGAGCTGGACGCGCGGGCCAACCAGCTCGCCGCCTACCTGCGACGTCAAGGCGTGGGCCCCGAGTCTCGCGTGGGCCTGTGCATGCAGCGCTCGACGGAGGTGGTGGTGGCGTTGCTCGGCGTGCTCAAGGCCGGCGGTGCCTATCTGCCGATGGACCCCACCTATCCCCGGGAGCGGCTCGCGTACATGGCGCGTGACTCCGCCGTCCGGGTGGTGCTCACCCAGTCGTGGCTGGTCGGGGAACTGCCCGCGGGTGACGCGCGGGTGCTGAGCCTGGACACGGAGCGCGAGACACTCTCGCGAGAAGACGCGTCGCCCGTCATCTCCGGCGTGGGGCCCACCAACGTGGCCTACGTCATCTACACCTCCGGCTCCACCGGCCGGCCCAAGGGTGTGCTTATCGAGCACCGGGGCGTGGTGAACTACCTGACCTGGTGTGTCGAGGCGTACCGCGTGGCGTCGGGGAGTGGAGCCCCGGTGCACTCCTCGCTGTCGTTCGACCTGACGGTGACGAGCCTCATCGCCCCACTGGTCTCGGGGCGCCCGGCGGTGCTGGTGCCCGAGGAGGAGCAGGTGGAGGCGCTGGCGGCGGCCCTGCGTGCTGGCGCGGACTACAGCCTGGTGAAGCTCACGCCCACGCACCTCCAGTTGCTCTCACAGCAGCTCGGTCCGAACGAGGCGGCGGGAAGGACGCGCGCCTTCGTCATCGGCGGAGAGGCGCTCTCGGCGGAGAGCCTCGCGTTCTGGCGCACCCACGCGCCCGCGACGCGCCTCATCAACGAGTACGGTCCCACGGAGACGGTGGTGGGCTGCTGTGTCCACGAGGTCGCCGCGGGCGACCCGGCCCAGGGCAACGTGCTCATCGGCCAGCCCATCGCCAACACGCGACTGTACGTCCTGGATGGGCGGATGGAGCTGTTGCCCGTGGGTGTGCCTGGCGAGCTGTTCATCGGCGGCGACTGCGTGGGACGAGGCTACCTGCACCGGCCGGAGCTGACGGCGGAGCGCTTCGTGCCGGATCCGTTCAGCTCCGAGCCGGGCGCGCGCATGTACCGCACGGGAGACCTGGTGCGGCGGATGCCCGACGGGAACCTGGACTTCCTCGGTCGCATGGACGAGCAGGTGAAGGTGCGCGGCTTCCGCATCGAGTTGGGCGAGGTGGAGTCCGCGCTGGCCGCCCACCCCTCGGTGCGCGCCAACGTCGTGGTGGCGAGGGAGGACGCGGCGGGCGGTCGGCGGCTCGTGGCCTACGTGGTACCTGGGCCGGGCCAGCCACTGGAGCCGAACGCGCTCCGGACCTTCCTCCGCGAACAGCTGCCCGAGTACATGGTGCCCTCGGCCTTCGTCGTGATGGACGAGATACCCATCACGCCGAACGGCAAGGTGGACCGCAAGGCCCTGCCCGCCCCGGAGGGACGCGAGGCCGGAGCGGTCGCGGGCGAGTTGCCCAGGGACGTGCTGGAACTCCGACTGGTGGAGCTGTGGGAAGAAGTGCTCGGCGTGCGAGCGGTCGGCGTGCGCACCAGCTTCTTCGAGGCGGGCGGACACTCGCTGCTGGCGGTGCGCCTCATGTCTCGCATCCGCGAGACGTTCGGTCGCGCCCTGCCCTTGTCGGAGCTCTTCCAGGGCGCGACGGTGGAGCACCTCGCGTCCCTGCTGCGCGAGGGGGCGGGCCAGACGCGCTCCCCGGTGGTGACGCTGCGGCGCGGAGAGGGGCGCCCCTTCTTCTGCGTCCATCCGGTGAGCGGCAACGTGCTCGCGTACGCGAGCCTGGCGCGCCGGCTCGGGCCGGGGGTGCCGTTCCATGGCCTCCAGGCGCCGGGGCTGGACGGGAGTCAGCCTCCTCGCGAGTCCGTCGAGGAGCTGGCGGCGCTCTATGTCGACGCCGTGCGCGAGGTGCAGCCAACGGGTCCGTACCGACTGGGCGGCTGGTCCATGGGTGGCGCCGTCTGCTTCGAGATGGCCCGCCTGCTGCGCGCTCGGGGCGAGCAGGTGGAGGCGTTGGTGCTCATCGACTCCCATGCGCGCGCTGCGGAGATGTTGGGACCGGACCTCTCCACCCTGGCCTCTCGCTGGTTCGCGGAGACGGTGGCGCAGCATGTCGGCGTCGCCGTATCGCTGCCGGAGCACCTGCCTCCCACACCGGAGGCGGTGCTGGAGTTGCTGTTGGAGGAAGGGCGCAAGGCGGATGTCCTGCCTCCGGGCCTCGGTAGGGAGCAATTGCACGCCATGCTGCGCGTCTTCGAAAGCAACCTCCGCGCCCATGCGCGCTACGTCCCGAGTCCCTATGACGGACGCATCACACTGCTGCGCGTCAGCGCCTCGTCGCCGGACGAGGGCCTTGAGCCCGATTACGGGTGGGGCGCGCTGACCACCGGGGGCGTGGACATCCACACGCTCTCGGGCGACCACCAGGGACTGATGCGCGAGCCCCATGTCGGGGAGCTGGCCCGCCAGCTCGAGCAGCTCCTGTCCCCCACCGCACGCTGAGCGAGGACGCACCATGGCACTCATCCAATTGCTGCTGCGGACGTCACGGGCCGGCGTCCTGCTATCCGTGTTGCTGGGCCTCGTCTCCGGTGCCAGCAGCGCGGGACTGCTGTCCCTCATCAACCAGGCGCTCGCCACCGAGGAGCGCTCGGGCTTGCTGCCCGCCTTCGTCGGGCTGTGCATCCTGCTGCTGGTGACGAAGGCGGGCACCCAGCTGCTCGTCAACCGCTGTCACCAGGACGCGCTCCTCGGCCTGCGGTTGGAGCTCAGCAACGGCATCCTCCGCGCGCCACTGCGGCGACTCGAGGAGCTCGGCGCCCACCGGCTGACGAGCACGCTCATCACCGACGTCCAGGTCGCCAGCGGCAGCCTCATCGTGGTCCCACACGTGCTCTGTCACCTCGCGGTGATGGTGGGCTGCCTCGTGTACCTGGTGTGGCTCTCGGTCCCCACGTTCCTGGCCACGCTCGGGCTGCTGGCCGTGGGGTTCGTCACCTATTGGGTCCCCTCGCGCTACGCCCTGAGGGCTTTGGGACGGTCGCGAGAGGAGCTGGACACCCTCTTCAGGCACTTCCAGACGCTCATCCAGGGCACGAAGGAGCTCAAGCTGCACCGCCCCCGGCGCGACGCCTTCGTCCACCAGCAGTTGCACCCCACCCTGGAGCAGCTGCGGCGGCTGCACACCCACAGCCAGGGCCTCTATGCCGTCAGCAGCGTGTGGGGCCTCTCGCTCTTCTTCTTCGTGGTCGGGCTGCTGCTCTTCGCCCTGTCCTCGTTCGGCCATGTGCGCACGCACGAGCTGGTCGGCTTCACGCTCACCCTCCTCTACCTGCAGCAGCCCCTGGACTACGTCATGGGCTGCGTGCCGACGCTCAGCGGCGGCAACATCGCGCTCGGTCGCATCCAGGAGCTCCAGCACATCCTGGCCACTGGCGAGAGCGACCTCCAGCCCGTCCTGGTCAACGGTGGGTCCGCCCGGGACGCCGCGTTCTCCGTCCTGGAGCTGCGCGGCCTCACCCACACCTATCACCGCGAGCAGGAGGACAGGCCCTTCATCCTCGGCCCCCTCCACCTGACCATCCGGCGAGGTGAGCTGCTCTTCGTCGTGGGAGGCAACGGCAGCGGCAAGACGACCCTCGCCAAGCTGATCACCGGCCTCTACACCCCGGAGGGAGGACGCGTGGTGTTGGATGGAGAGGACATCTCCGACGAGAACCGCGAGCGCTATCGCCAGCTCTTCACCACCGTCTTCTCGGACTTCTATCTCTTCGAGAGCATGCTGGGCTTGACGCCGGACACCGTCGAGGAGCGAGCGCAGGGCCACCTCGAGCGCCTGCAACTGTCCCACAAGGTCCGGCTACAGGATGGAGTCCTGTCCACCACGGCCCTCTCCATGGGGCAGCGCAAGCGGCTGGCGCTGCTCACCGCATATCTGGAGGACCGGCCCATCTATCTCTTCGACGAGTGGGCCGCGGACCAGGATCCCGAGTTCAAGCGATTCTTCTACGAGGTGCTGTTGCCGGACTTGAAGCACCACGGGAAGACGGTGGTGGCCATCACCCACGATGACCGCTACTTCCACCTGGCGGACCGCATCGTGCGACTGGAGAACGGACAGGTGCGGGAGGCGGGAGCCCTGCAACAGCTCCCGGAGGCCACCGGGAGCTGAGCCCCTCGCCGCCACTCAGCTCGCTGCGGAGGGCACGAGGGTGAGGACGCCTCGAGAGAAGAGCGACTGCAGCCGCGCGAGTCCGGCCTCGTCGCCGGGAGGCGCGACCTCATTGACGGTGCGGTGCAGCACCCGCTCCAGGCACTCCACCTCCGCGCGCTCCAACACGAGGTTCTGGAAGTCACTCGCCACGCGTCCCGTCTCCGGGTCCAGGTGACGTACCAGGGGCCCTATCTCGATGCGCAGCGTGTCGAAAGCGGGAGGCTCCGGCTCATGCTCGAGCTGCTCCAGGCTCTGTTGAATCCCTCGCCCGAAGGCCGCGCGGGTATAGGTGCGCTGGACGTACTCGCGTCCACGCTGACACGCCTCGCGCGTCGCATCCGGTTCCCGCAGCGCGCGGAGGATGCGCTCGGCCACGCGGGCGTGCGAGCCCGGCACCCCGAAGGCGATGTCCACGTCCTCGACGACGTGGATTCCGTGGTCCGGTGGCAGGTTGAAGCGGTTGTTGCCGATGCCGTTGGTGAAGACGGGGCAGCCGTTGAATACGGACTCCAGCACGTAGCAGCCAAAGGCTTCGGGGATGGTGTTGTAGGCGAGCCCGAGGCGGCACACGCGGAACAGCTCGAAGAGCGCGGTCTGGCTCATGTGAGGAACGGGGATGAGGAGCTCGTCCAACCGGCACCCGAGCGTCGTGAGCACCTCGCGTGGCACGGTGACATCCAGCGGATAGCCCTGGAGCAACGAATGATGGAGGTAGGCGAAGTCCTCGGCGAACACCACGAGGCGGAAGCGCCGCGCGTCGCCCTGCTCCCGGGCGTGTTGATGGAGCTGGAGCAGGATGCGGAAGACGGCATTCCAATCCGGCTTGCTGGCCTGCACGGCGTGAACGAGCACGCTCGTCTCCGCCGCACGGCGCACGTAATCCGGCAGCGGGCCTCCCGTCATGCCTGGGTGTCCATCCGGCGCTTCCACGCAAGGGAGGGGCGCCGCGAGCGCCTCGACACGGGTGAAGCCCCGGGCGTCCAGACACCGGCGCCGACGCCAGTCCGGCAGCGTGAGCAGCGAGGTGATGACCCGCTGGACATAGGGGGACAGTGCCCAGTACCGGTCGATGACGGGGTTGTCGATCCACACCCCTGGCGAGCCGATGAGGCCGTGGAAGAGGACGAGGTTCCTGTGGGCAATCGCTCGGCTCGGTGGGCGGATGCCCAGGGCGAGGTCGCAGTAGACGGCGAGGTCCACGGGAGGCTCGGCGGTGAGCCGGCGGATGCGATCCGCGCTGGCCAGGGGGACGCGCTTGTCAGCGACCCCGATCCGCTGCCGGTAGAACGTCGTGGTCGCGTACCCCAAGCGCTTCAGCTCGTCCTGGAGGACGGCGTTGATGGCGCCTGGCGCACCACCGAAGGGCTCCTCCTCGAGGAACAACTTCACCTCACCTGCCATGCGACGCCTCCTGGCCCGGAGTCGAGAAACCGTTGAATGACGTCCACGCATCGAGCGTTCGACTCCGCGTCGTGGAAGTGCGCGCGCATCCGCTCGGCGGCCCGGCGATACGAAGGCTCATGCGACACCTTCTCCACCAGTGACAGCAGCCGCTCGGGCGACAACCGAGACGGGTCCAGCCGTTCGCCGAGGCCGTGGTAGACGACCCGCGCGGCGATGCCCGGCTGGTCGTGGAGATGGGGGACCACGACCATGGGGACGCCGAAGTGGATGCTCTCCTTCACGCTGTTGAAGCCGCCATGCGTGACCATGGAGGTGGCACGTCGCAACAGTTGGAGCTGGGGGACCTGTTCGACGGCGATCAGGTTGGGGGGAGCACTCTCCAAGCCCGGGGTGCGCCCGGTTCGACCCAGCGACAACACGAGACTCCAATCGGGTCGGCGACGGGCGATCTCCAACACGGCGCCATGGAAGAGGGCTTGCGTCTCCGCGCGATACTGCATGGTGCCGAGAGAGAAGAGGTGGAGGGGCTTGTCCTCGGGGAGCCGCTCCCAGGGGAAGTCCGGCTCCTGGCGCTCCAGGTCGATGGAGGCCTCCGTGTAGAGGTACTGCCCGCCCGTGCGAGCCCTGCCGAACTCGACGAACTGACGTGGACAGAGCACCAGCTCGGGTAGCCGAAGCCCGGGGCTCTGTCCCTCGAAGTCGAGCGCCTCGGATGGAAAGCCATGGCGTCGGGCCAGCAACCGCAGGTAGCGCCGGTTGGGCGAAGACAGACCGAGCCACACCTTCACGGCATCGCGCCAGTTGCGCGCGGAGAGACGCCACCAGGCCCCGGCGATGCGGGCGCGCGTCACCCACCGTCCATCGGGAATCTCCCCCGAGCCCAGCGGTGGCTCCCCCGGCTCACGGCGCAAGGGAATGGTGGTGTTGAACAGCAGCACGGGCACGCCGTGGCCGTACGCGACCAGCGGTGGGTGGGGCATCAGCACGTCACACAGCAAGAGCTCGGGCCGAAGCGCCTTCAGGAGCCCGTCCAGCTCGCCCTCCATCATGGCTCGCAGCATGCCCGTCTGCATCGCCATGAACTTCCGGGCGAACAGCAACAGTTGGAGGCCGCGCAACCCGGACGCCTCTTTCACGGCCCGCGCGTACGTGCCCTTGGGACAGAGCCGCTCGAAGATGCGGACGAACTCGAACCCCTCGGCGAGGACCGGATCCTCGATGTCCGCGATGCTGCAGTAGACGACGCGATGCCCGCGCTCCCGGAGCTGCTTGGCGAGCCGGAGGGTCGGGTTGACGTGCCCCCTCTCCGGAAAGGGGGCGATCAAGATGGTGGCCATGGGGGAAACCGGGCCCATGAACTCCCATGCGGACTCCGTGCATGGCGTGTCACGTGCGAATCACGATATACCAGAAATCACTGATGACGCGGAAGACTGAGTCCCGCGGCCTGACCCCGAGTCCACACCTTCGACACATGACCACCGAGCAGTTCGCCCCCGACTCCAGCGCAGCAATCGACTCCTTCACGGTCGTATCCGTGCCCTCGCGATGAAGCCTTCCCCTGCCCCAGCGCTTCCCGTCGCGAGTTCTTCAGCCAGCCGCCAGTGGACACGCGTCATCGTCCTCGCGCTCGCCGCGCTGTTCCTCTGCATCGCGGGAGGAGTCGTCTGGAGCACCGGGAAGTATGGGTTGCTCGTCGTGTTCCTCTTCATGGCCGGGCTGTCCTTGCGAAGCCCGAGGCAGCTGCTCTTCCTGTTCGCCTTCGCCCTCCCCTTCCTCCAAGGAGGCTCGAGGCCGGACCTCTACATCGTGGCGCCTGTCCTCGAGGTCATCCTGCTCGTCTTCTTCGTCCTCTGGTTCCTGAGGGAAGCTCGGGGATGGATGGCGTCACCCGGGCTCACCTGGGGAGACCTGCCCTGGTTGCCATTCTTCGTGGTGGCGACGGGCTCGGCGCTCGCGGCGGGCGCGGCCCGGCTGGACGACCTGGGCTGGCCCGCGGACGCCTTCGACCTCTCCGCCGTCCTGTTCCGGCACTCGATGCTGGGGCCTCTCTTCCCTGCGAGGGCGCTCTTCTCCCTGCTGGAGATGTTCCTGCTGTACCAGTTCGTCCGGTCGAAGCTCGAGCGCGAGGACGCCGAGACGCTCGCCCACGCGCTGCTGGGCTCGGCCTGTCTCGTGAATCTGTTCGGCCTCGTCGGTTACTTCCGGGTCGACCTGAGCGGGTATTTCCACGGCACCAACAGAGCCACCTCCGTGTTCTCGGGCCCCAATCAGCTCGCCACCTGCCTGCTCATGAGTCTGCCGTTGAGCGCGGCCCTGGTGCGCACGGCACGAAACCGTCTGGGTCGGGGGCTCGCTGCGTTCTGTCTGCTGACGGGGATACCGCTGCTGTATTTCACCCGCTCCCAGGGCGCGTGGCTCGCGGTCGTCGCGGTGGCCGGAGTCCTCGTGACATGGCTTCTCGCGACCGGCACCGCCTCACGACGGAGAAGAGCGTGGTTGCTGCTAGCCGTCCTGGGGGTGCTGGGCATCGTGATGGCGGTCTACCTGGTGGCGACGCGAACACCCGAGCAGCTCAACGCCCTGTCGGATGGGCGGTACTTCCTGTTGCTGGCGGGGCTCGAGATGGTGCGAGCCAGCCCGCTCCTCGGAGTGGGCCTGGGCAACTTCTACCAGCATCTGGGGGGCTTCTATCCGAATGACATCGCGGGTCGGGCTCAACACGAGCACGCCCACAACATGTACCTGCAGGTGTTCGCGGAGCTCGGGTTGATGGGGCTGGTGCTGCTGCTGTGGTTCTACTGGGGCATCCTGCGGCGCGCGGCCACCGTGGCGCCTCGGCATGCGCTGACCACGGGCCTGCTCGCCGCCGTGCTCGGAGTGCTGGTCCACTCCCTGACCGACTACACGCTGCTGATCATCCCCACCGCGTTGATGTTCGCGCTGGTGCTGGGGATGTTGGATGTCCTGACGCAGCCGCCCCGCGCGCAGGCAGCGGACTCACCCGGTGCGTCCCTCCGCTGAATCCGATGGGGCAGGCGTACTGGTCCCCGCGGACTCCAGGGGTTTGATTGTGCGAAGGCGCATCAGGAGCTCCCACCGCTCGTGGAAGAAGTGGTCGTGGGTGCGCCAGGTGGCCATCCCCTTGCGGTGGGCCGAGAGGCACTCGCCCACGGGGCCGACGTCCTCGAGCCACGGCCTGGTATTGCCGCTGAAGCTCAGGAGGAGATCCTCGCCGTTCCGCATGTCTCCGACCTCGAGCTTCAGCAGGCTCGCGAGCCTGAACAGCTCCCGGACATGCTCGCGCGTGAAGACGTAGAGCCGGTTGAGGACATCGACCTGGCGCCGCCCTCGGAGCCCCACCCGCCAGCCCATGAACCTGCTCGGGACGCCTTCCCCTTCGTAGCATTCCCCCTGGAATCCGCGGGGCACAGCGGGCTCGGACAGCAGCGCCGAGAAGAGCTGTTGGAGCTGTTCGGCGGACGCGAAGGTGTCGTCATCGATGGCGACGAAGTATTCGCCCGGCTCGTGTCGGGCCAGTTCGAAGCGCAGCCCCGCGGGTCGACGGACCGGCTGGTCCACACAGTGCAACCGCTCGTCACGCACTCGCACCCAATCCGCGATGCGGTACTCGGGGTTGTTGTTGGAGACGAGGATGCGGTCGACGAAGTCCGCGCGCAGCAGGCTGCGCACGAGCGGCTCCATGTTTCCGACGCGCCGGTAGCTCAGGAGGATGACGGTGAGCCGCTGCGGCCCCAGCGCGGCGACGCGAGGCCCCTGGTTCGCCTGCTCCTGCCAGGCCCTGAAGTCCCGCAGATACTTCAACCGGCCCGGGAACAACGAGCCGTACTCAGGCACCCGCACGAAGGACGAAAGCAGTTCGTTCCAAGGAGGAGGGAGCATATCAGGACAGGTGTAGGACCCGACCGCCGCGCGGCCTTGGCTCAGTGAGCTGAATCGATCATATCCGGATCTACTCCCGAGACATATTGAGTCAGCGTTACTAGAACAACTCGAAGCTACTCACAGTGGACGAGGTCGATCAGCGCGAACGCGGGCTCCTCTCGGAACCTGCTGGAGGGCCTCAGGAACCGGCGCTGCCGGATCTCCCCACGGATGCCATACAGGACCTCGTCACATTCGAGACCGGAGAAGGTCCAGCGCTTCTCGAGTCCGGCCCGGACGTAGCTCTCATCCGCGGCGACCTGGCTGTCCAGCTCCGAGGATGAAGGTGGGAACACCTCCCTGAAGGCGATGTCGCGGGACTGCGCGACGCGGAGGTAGTTGAGGACACCCAGGGCAATTGCCCGCGCGGCCTTCTGGTTGTACTCGGGCCGCGACAAACGCTGGTCCTCCTCGGGGTCGTTGAGGGGAGAGACTTCGACCAGCACCGCGAGCATCCGGGCGTTCTTGAGCACGACGAGGGACGAGGGCATCACGCCCTTGTTGAACGTGCCGAGCCCCTGCGACAGCGCGGACACGATGTTCTGTGCGAGAGGGAGCGACAGCTCGTCTCCCGGGGCGATGTAGGCCCGTGACGCCCGCAGGCGCTCTGGACGGAACCCGGGGATGTCCGTGGGTGTGAAGTCGTGGTGGATGCTGATGAAGACATCGCAGTTCTTCGCATTGGAGAAGTCGCTGCGGCACAGCAGCTCGGCATGTCGGTCGGGCGCCTGACCGCAGCGCACATCCTCGGTCCGGGTCATCTCCACCTTCGCGCCGGCCAGCCGCAGGTCCTGCTGGAGATACTGGGCGACGCGGAGGTTCACCGCGCCCTCGGTCTGCCCGGAGACGACGCCCTTCGTTCCTCCCGTGTAGACCTCCTTGGGGAACCTGCCCTCCCCTCCATGCCCGGGATCGATGCAGAGGGTCGCCCCCGCCAGGGGGGCGCGGGCGTTCCAGGGTCCGGCGGTGGGTTGCCACGCCTTCTTGGGGTATTTCGGGTACAGCGCGCCACGGACACATGCGCTGGCGATGACGAGCGCCAGCACCCCCAGTCCCGTTAGGATGATCCTTCCCTTCTTCATTCCCGACGCGCCCCACGTGTACCGCGAGTTCACCGGACGCCGCGTCATACCATCTCCGCCCCATGCTTCGCCCCACGGGTGGGGACTGACCTATGAGGGCGGCGGTATGCTCATGTCATGGCTCGCCGTGTCTTTTCACGACTCACCAAGGCAGCATTGGCGGCCGCGGGGCTGCTGGCTGTCACCCTCCTCGTGCTGATCGGGACGACGCCCGATGTAACGCCGCTGGAGAGGCACCTCCCGGAGCACACGAGCTATATGCGCGCGAGGGCGGCCACCCTGGGTTTGCCCGAGGATGTCTACCGAACCGAACCCATGGAGGTGGTCACCACGGCACCGCTCCTCGCATGCGCCGTGGTCAAGTCGGAGGATGTATCGTTCTTCCGCCATGGCGGCTTGGATTGGGATCAGCTCATGAATGCCATTGCATCCATGAGACGTCAGGTCATGGGTGCCAGCACGATCACGCAGCAGTTGGCGCGCAACCTGTATCTCACCCCGGACCAGACCGTCGTCCGCAAGCTGCGCGAGGCATTCATCGCCCGTGCCCTCGAGCGGAAGCTCTCGAAACACCGCATCCTCGACATCTACCTCAACGTCATCGAGTGGGGGCCCGAGAGCTGGGGCATCGTTTCCGCGGCCCGGTACTACTTCCGCAAGGCCCCTGCGGAGCTGGACGTCTTCGAGGTCAGCTTCCTCTCAGCGATCATCCCGGCGCCGCGGCAACCGCTACAGGGCGCGAATCTCGCGCGCGCGGAGCGGGTTCAGCGCCGGGTGCTCTACCAGCTCTACGTGTCGGGGATCATCGAGGAGGGGGACTGGCATCGAGCCATGGCACGCGCCCGCGCCACGTTCGCCAGTCTTCGACAGGGATTGGCTCTCGAGGAGGCCCTGTCGTGCCCCCAGTGCCGGTTGGAGGGGGATGACGGAGCCGAGCCGCCCCTCGTCGTCCGGATGGAGGAGGCGCCCTTGCCCCGGGAGGCCTGGCTGGAGACGGGGTGTGGCGTCGAACGGAACCTGCGCGAGGTGAGACGCCCCCTTTGAGGAGCAGCGACGTGCCAAGCAGCGCTACCATCTCAGACCTGGGCGGAGGAGTTGGACGCAGCTGATGCACCATGTCCGAGATTCCAAAGCAGTTCAGCGCTCCACGCCCCCTCTGCGGTTCGGCGCCGCAGTGGCCGCGCTACCAATCAGTGACCCGAACCACTCTTGCGCGAGCGGCCCCACCGCATGGATGCCTTCGCCATCGAGCACGAGTACGGCCACGCCCTGCGTCCTCAGGAACTGTTCCCGCGCATCGCTGATCGGGGCATTTGTCACCAGACAGAGCCGGTCCTCGCTGCTTCCGTCGAAGTGGCGGTACTCCAGGAGCTGCGAGAGCGCGTAGCGGGTCTGTTTCACCTCGGTACTGGCATCAAGCGTCTTCGCCTCGAAGATGACGCGGCGCCCATCGACCGGGTTCGTTGCCCACAAGTCTACGGAAGTAGTGATCTCCTGGAGCTCGATCCACCCCGCCCCCAGCAAATGCCGGTGGAGGGCGATGAGAAGGGTTCGATGTCCCTGGGTGGCCTTCTCGCGACGGGTCAACGTCTCCGCTGGGTCCTCGCGCTCTTCGCTCGGAACGAAGGGAGCGACGGATTGAGTGGGGTCGAAGGAACGGGGCGTTGGAGACCGCCGCCTCCCATCTCGAAGCTCCGCCATCATTGGCGCATCGGGGCTCTCCGTCGCTGGAGCAGCGGGAGGAGAGGCCGCCAGAAGCCGCCCGTCGGCTGCATGCAGTTCCCCGAGGTCAGCCCCGCTCACCACAGCGCCATGCGTGCTGGGACGTGACAAGTAGTCGGCGTAACGCCTGAGAGCGACCTGTACGTCTCTGTCTCCGCCTGGGCCCAGTTTCTCAGCCAGCGCGCGGTCATCTCGAATGCGGTCAACCCACGCAAGCAAGACGCCGGGGCTCGCCCCCTCCACCTTCCACCCCGTCACCGCCTCAAGGCGGCGCAGACGCGAGGCGTAGTCACTTGCTGCCTCGGGTCCAAGCGGGGCCCCTGTCTTGCGCGAGACGTACCCGCTAGCCAAGTAGCGCTGGAATTCGGGGAACGACATGGCGGCATCCTGCGACGGCGCATCGCCCATCTGCAAAGGAGGCGAGGAGCCCCCACGGCGCGCGACATGGAGCAATGCCCCCCGGGCGCTCCCCTCACCCACCGCGCCCTCGCTTGCCGCAGACGCCGAGCCCCACAGCCCAAAAACAAAGGCCCTGGAGCTCCGGCTTTCGCCAAGAACTCCAGGGCCTTCGATGGTCGGGGCGACAGGATTTGAACCTGCGACCACTTGCACCCCAAGCAAGTGCGCTACCAGGCTGCGCTACGCCCCGATACTGCTGTGTGCTGCTGCCGCCGTGAAGCGGTGCGCCCTTATGCCCCTACACGCTGCCCAGGTCAAGCAGGAGCAGCAGGGGGGCGTGGGAAAAACTCAACCCTCGGCGTCGTCCATTCCCTCTTCGTCGAAGTCCTCGCCCCGGGCCTCCGCCGCATCCGCCGCCGCCTCCTCCCGCGCGTCGATCTCCGCATGATCCTCCGGCGGAGCCTCCCCGTTCAGGGCACTCTTCAACACCTGGCTCGGCCGGAAGGTCAGCACCCGACGCGCCGAGATCTCGATCTCCTTCCCTGTCTGCGGGTTGCGGCCCACGCGCGCCTTCTTCTGGCGCACCTGGAAGTTGCCGAACCCGGAGATCTTGATCTTGTCGCCGCGCTCCAGCGTCTCCTTCAGAGTGTCGAACACGAGCTCGACGATCTCGGCCGACTCCTTCTTCGAGAAGCCGACCTTCTCGTAGACGCCCTCGATGATGTCCGCCTTCGTCATGCGAATCCTCGGGATGCCCTCACCCTCAGCGCGGTGAACGCCCGGCCACTGTTGCAGCCTTCCCGAAGGCAAGTCAACCCTCTGACTTCATTCAGGAATTCAGGCACGCAAAGCGGCGCCCAGGCGCCGGTTCACCTCGTCGACGATGCGCTGGTGCGCCTCGCTGACCTCCACGTCGGTCAACGTCCGCTCGGGCGAGCGGTAGCGCAGCGCGTACGCCAGGTTCTTCTTCCCCTCCGGAATCGGCTTGCCGGTGTACACGTCGAACACCAACGCGTCCTCCACGAGCGGCCCTCCCACCTCGAGGATGACCTTCCGCACCGCGTCGTTCGCCAGCTCCACTGGCACCACCACCGCCAGGTCGCGCAGCACCGCCGGAAACTTCGGCAGAGGGTGGTACTCGGGCACCAGCCGCGCGGCCGCGTACATCGGCTCCGTGTCCAGTTCGAACACGAACACTCCCTCCGGCAGCCCCAGCGCCTTCACCACCCGTGGGTGCACCTCCCCCACGTACCCCAGCACCGTGCCATCCGCCCCCTTCACCTCCGCGCTGGCTCGCGGGTGGTATGCCGCCGGCCCACCCGGTGACCAGGTGATGCCCTCCACCCGCAGCGCCCCGAACACCGCCTCCACCGCCCCCTTCACGTCGTAGAAGTCCGCCCGCGCGTCCTTCTCCGTCCAGCTCCGCCCCCGACCCCGCCGCCCCCACACCAGCCCCGCGACCCGCGACACCTCGCGCGCCGCCGGCCGCGTCCCCTGCCCGCCCTCGGCATCCCTGAAGTACGCGCGCCCCGTCTCGTAGATGGCCACCGTCTCCACCTGGTGCCGCACGCTGCGCGACAGGTTCTCCAGGAGCCCCGGCAACAGCGTGGTGCGCATCACCGACTGCTCCGTGCTCAGCGGGTTGAGCAGCGCCACCGGCTGCTCCTTCCCCCCCAGCACCTCCAGGCTCTTCGGCGCGACGAACGAGTAGTTCACCACCTCGTCCAGCCCCGCCCCCGCCAGCGCGTGGCGCAGCCGACGCTCCGCCTCCGCGTGCGCGGGCTCCGGCGCCAGCTCCGCCAACCCGCGCGGCAGCTTCGCCGGGATGTTGTCGTAGCCGAACACGCGAGCGACCTCCTCCAGCAGGTCCTCCTCGCGCTCCACGTCCACGCGCGCCCGCGGCACCTCATACGTCGCGTGCCCCGCGCCCTCCTCCACCTTCTTGAAGCCCAGCGCCTCCAGGATGCGCCGCACCTCCGCCTCGGGCACCGCCACGCCCAGCACCTTCTCCACCCGGGCGAAGCGCAGCGTCACCTTCCGGGGAGGCTTCGGCGCCGGGTACACGTCCACGCGCCCGGGCGCCACCGTCCCACCCGACAGCTCCGCGAGCAGCTGCGCGGCCCGGTCGATCGCCGGCACCACCGCGTCGATGTCCGCCCCACGCTCGAAGCGATGCGAGGCCTCCGTGTGCAGCACGTGGCGCTTCGCCGTCCGCCGCACGCCCGAGCCCTGGAAGTTCGCCGCCTCCAGCAGCACGCGCGTCGTCTTCTCCGACACCTCGCTGTCGCCACCGCCCATGACGCCCGCCAGCGCCTGGGGACTCTTCTGGTCGCAGATGAGCAGGTCATCCACGTCGAGCGTCCGCGCCTTGCCGTCCAGCGTGGTCATCTTCTCGCCGCGCGTCGCCGTGCGCACGACGATCTCCGGCCCCGCGACCTTGTCCAGATCGAACGCGTGCAGCGGCTGCCCGTACTCCAGGTTCACGTAGTTGGTGACGTCCACCACGTTGTTGATGGCCCGCACACCACACGCCTTCAGTCGCTCCTGCATCCACTGCGGAGACGGCTGGATGGTGACGTTCTCCACCACGCGCGCCACGTACCGGGGGCAGCGCGCCGGGTCCTCCACGCGCACCTTCACGCGCTCGGACGTCGGCGTCCCGGACTCCGCGAACCTCGGCTGGGGCAGCTTCAGCGCCGCGCCCGTCACCACGCCCACCTCGCGCGCCACGCCCAGGTGGCTCAGCGCGTCCGGACGGTTCGGCGTGACGTTGACCTCCAGCACCACGTCGTCCAGCCCCAGCGCCTCCGCGATGGGCGTGCCCGGCTTCAGGTCCGCGGGCAGGATGAGCAGGCCGCTGGACTCCTCGCTCAGCCCCAGCTCCTTCGACGAGCAGAGCATGCCGAAGCTGTCCACGCCGCGCAGCGCCGCCTGCTTGATCTCCACGCCGTTGGGAAGCTTCGTGCCCACCGTGGCCAGCGGCACCTTGTCGCCGACCTTGTAGTTCTTCGCGCCGCACACCACCTGGAGCAGCGCCGTCCCGCCGATGTCCACCTGCGTGACGGACAGCTTGTCCGCGTTGGGGTGCTGCACGGACTCCTTGATCTGCGCCACCACCACGCCCCGCAGCCCTTCCGCGGGACGCTCCAGGCCTTCGATCTCCAGGCCCGCGGCGGTCAGCTTCCGCGCCAGCTCGTCCACGGACGGCGGCAGCGCCACGTAATCGCCGAGCCACTTCACCGAAATCTTCACAGGTCCACCCTCTTGCTCACTGGCCGATGACAGGAGCGCGGCCACGCCACCCCGCCTCGCGGGGCTCGCGAAGGGCCGCGCCCGGGGACTCAGAACTGCTCGAGGAACCGCGCGTCGTTCTCGAACATCATCCGCAGGTCGTCGATGCGGTAGCGCAGCATCGCGATGCGCTCCACGCCCATGCCGAACGCATAACCCGTCACCTCGCCCGGGTCATACCCGGCGGAGGTGAAGACGTTGGGGTGCACCATGCCGCTGCCCAGCACCTCCAGCCACCCCGTCTGCTTGCACACCCGGCAGCCCTTGCCGCCACACGACGTGCAGGAGATGTCCACCTCCGCGGAGGGCTCCGTGAAGGGGAAGAACGACGGACGGAAGCGCGTGCGCGTGTCCGAACCGAAGAACGCCTTCACGAACGCGTCCAGCGAGCCCTTCAGCTCCGCGAACGTCACGCCCTTGTCCACCAGCAGGCCCTCCACCTGGTGGAACATCGGCGTGTGGGTGATGTCCGAGTCGCGCCGGTACACCCGCCCCGGCATCACCGCGCGGATGGGCGGCTTGCGCTGGAGCATGTACCGCACCTGCACCGGCGACGTGTGCGTGCGCAGCAGCACGGAGCTGTCCGCCTTCTTCGCGTGCCCCAGCGAGGACTCCTCCACGTAGAAGGTGTCCTGCATGTCGCGCGCGGGGTGGTCCTTGGGCAGGTTCAGCGCCTCGAAGTTGAAGTAGTCCAGTTCGATCTCCGGACCACTCGCCACGTCGAAGCCCAGCCGGGAGAAGGTCCGGACGATGTCCTCCATCGTCCGAGACACCGGGTGCCGGCTGCCCGGCGACACGCCGCGGCCCGGCAGCGTCACGTCCAGCCCGGGGCCCTGCAGCTGCGCCTCCAGCGCCGCGTCCTCCGCGCGCTGGGTGGCCTCCGCGAGAAGCCTCTCCAGCTCCGCCTTCACGGAGTTGGCCACCTCGCCCAACGTGCGCCGCTCGTCCGGAGGCAGCTTGCCCATGCCGCCCAGCACCCCGGACAGCTCGCCCTTCTTGCCCAGGTAGCGGACCCGCAGCGCCTCCACCGTGGACAGCTCCGACGCGCCCGAAATCTCCCGACGCGCGGTCTCCGCCAGCGCCAGCAACCTATCCCGCATGGCCTACCGCCTCCGTTCCAAGCCCTCCGGCAGCCCGTGTCGGCACCGGGGCAAAAAAAATGGGCCGCCCCGACGAGGCGACCCGTTCAGTCACACGGCCAGGGCGCCCGAGGGCACCCCATCCGGTCTGTCACCAGCCCTCCCGGGCCGGCGTGTGTCTCAGGCCGCCTTCGCGATGTTGGCGACGGCCGCAAAGCCCGCGGGGTCCGCGATGGCCATGTCGGACAGGACCTTGCGGTCCAGGCTGATCTTCGCCTTCGCCAGGCCGGCGATCAGCTTCGAGTAGGACAGGCCGACCGTACGGGCCGCCGCGTTGATGCGGACGATCCACAGGCGACGGAAGTCCCGCTTGCGCTGCATGCGGTCACGGCTGGCGTAGTCCAGCGCGCGCTCCACCGCCTGGTTGGCGCGGCGGTAGCAGTTCTTCCGGCGGCCGCGGAAACCCTTGGCCAGCTTCAAAATCCTATTGCGACGGCGACGAGCCTTTACACCCTTCTTGACGCGCATGTGTCACTCACTCCGGACTGCGTAGGTTGTCAGCCCCGTGGCGCCGGCTTCACGCCGCTCCGACGGAGCCCACGAGGTTTCCGAGCCGCGGCTCAGGCCCCGTAGGGGAACATCTCCTTGATGACCTTCTTCGCATCCATGTCGCGAAGATGGCCAGTGCCGCGATTGCCGCGCTTCTGCTTCGGCGTCTTGGCGTGCGTGAAGAGGTGCTTGCCGTAGGCCTTGCCGTGCTTGACCTGGCCGCTCTTCTTCACCTGGAAGCGCTTCTTCGCGCCACTGCGGGTCTTCAACTTCGGCATCGTCCTGATTCCTTCCTTACAGCGTGCCGTCAGCTTCGCGGCCTCAGGCGTTGTCACTTCGCGGCCACGGCGGATAGCCGGCAGCCTGTACCACTATTTCGTTTCGACTGGAACGGCCACCGTACCGCTTTGGACACCGCTCGCCTGCTCCGTGTGGGCGAATTCACGACCCCGGAACATGAGGAAGTTCGGCACGATACTTGGGTGCGACGGGGAGTCAAGGCCCGTCAGCAGGCCCACGGCCGTCACCCCACCCCTCACGGCAAGGCGGCCTCCTTCGCCAGGAGGGTCTCGAAGTCCGCCAGCTTCATGCTCTTGAGGTCCTCGCCGCCGTAGCGACGGGGCGCCACGGCCTGGGCCTCCACCTCGTTGTCGCCGACGACGAGGGTGAAGGGCACCTTCTGGAGCTGGGCCTCGCGGATCTTCGCGTTGAGCGTCATGCCGCGCTCGTCCAGGTCCACCCGGTAGCCCTTGGCGCGCAGGTCGTCCCGGACCTTGCGCGCGTAGTCGAGCTGCCGGTCCGCCACGGTGACGAGCACCGCCTGCACCGGCGCCAGCCACGTGGGGAACGCGCCCGCGAAGTGCTCGATGAGGATGGCGGTGAAGCGCTCGAAGGAGCCGAAGATGGCGCGGTGGAGGACGACCGGGCGGTGCTCCGCGTTGTCCTCGCCCACGTACGTCAGGTCGAAGCGCTGCGGCGCGAGGTAGTCCAGCTGCATGGTGCCCAGCTGCCACTTGCGGCCGATGCTGTCCGACACGGCGAAGTCGATCTTCGGGCCGTAGAAGGCGCCGTCGCCCGGCGCCAGCTCGTACTGGAGGCCCAGCGACTCGAGCGCCGCCTTGAGGCCACCCTCGGCGCGATCCCACAGGGAGTCGTCGCCCAGCCGCTGCTCGGGACGCGTGGACAGCTTCACCGCGTAGGTGAGCCCCACCGCCTTGTAGACGCGGTCCAGCAACGTCACGAAGCGCCGCACCTCGTCGGTGATCTGGCTCTCCATGCAGTAGATATGGGCGTCGTCCTGGGCGAACTGGCGCACGCGGGTGAGGCCGCCGAGCGAACCGGCCGCCTCGTTGCGGTGCAGCACGTCCTGCGTGTGCAGGCGCAGCGGCAGGTCCCGGTAGCTGTGCTTCTTGAAGCCGTAGAACAGGTGGTGCGACGGGCAGTTCATCGGCTTGAGCGAGAAGTCATGCTCCCCCGTCTCGCTGTCGAGCACGAGGAACATGTTCTCCTTGTACTTGCCCCAGTGACCGCTCGTCTCCCAGAGGCCCTTGTTGAACATCAGGGGCGTCTTGATCTCCACGTAGCCGTCGCCCGCGGTCAGCTGGCGCATCCAGTCGGAGAGCGTCTGGTAGAGCGTGGTGCCCTTCGGCGTCCAGAAGGCGGCGCCCGGCGCGTAGTGGTGGAAGTGGAAGAGGTCCAGCTCCTTGCCCAGCTTGCGGTGGTCGCGCTTGCGGGCCTCCTCGACGCGCGTCAGGTACTCCGCCAGCGCCTTCTTGTCGAAGAAGGCCGTGCCGTAGACGCGCTGGAGCATCGGGTTGCGGTGGTCGCCGCGCCAGTAGGCTCCGCTGGACGAGAGGATCTTGATGACGCCGATCTTCCCGGTGCTCGGGGCGTGGGGCCCCAGGCAGAAGTCCACCCAGTCGCCGTGGGTGTAGAGCGTCAGCGTCTTGGCGCCGCGCGCGGCGATGTCCTTGACGATCTCCACCTTGAACTTCTCGCCCTTCTCCTCGAAGAGGCGGATGGCGTCGTCCATGGAGATTTCGGTGCGGACGAAGGGCGCGTCCTTCTTCAGCTCGGCGTTCGCCTCGGCCTCGATCTTCTCCAGGTCCTCGGGCGTGAAGGGCTTCTCGCGGAAGAAGTCGTAGTAGAAGCCCTCCTCCGTCGCCGGGCCGATGGTCACCTGGGTGCCGGGGAACAGTCGCTGCACGGCGCTGGCCACCACGTGGGCCGCGTCGTGGCGGATGAGCTCCAGCGACTCCGGGCTCTTGGGGGTGAAGATCTGGAGCTTCGCGTCCTCGTCCAGCTTGCGGGCCAGGTCCATGTCCTGGCCGTTCACCCGGGCGAACAGCGCGGCCTTCGCCAGGCCAGCGCCGATGCTCTCACGCACGAAGTCCGCGATGCTCGTACCCCGGGCGGTCTGCTTCTGACTGCCGTCCGGGAGCGTCACCGTGATCATGTCGGACATGCGAGACCTCGGAAAAACTGCGGGCGGCAGGCCTCTTGGAAGCCATGCCGCCCGCTGATTTAACTTCTACTGTGTTGGGTCGTAGTGGGATCGAACCACTGACCCCTACCGTGTCAAGGTAGTGCTCTACCGCTGAGCTAACGACCCGGTTGCTGCTGCCGAAGTGCGCGGGGAATTACAGCGGGCTCCCCCGGCTGTCAAGGGAACATAGCGAGCAGCCTCGATCTTCCTTCATTCCGCACGCGCCAGCAGCGCGCGGACCCTCGCCATCACCGCGTCGAACATGGCGGGCGTCAGCCGGCCCGTCTGCGTGTTCTGCTGACTGACGTGGTAGCAGCCCACGAGGGTCCGACCGTCCGGCAGCGCCCACTCCGCCCCATGGCCGAAAGCGGGCCGCGGCGACGGCAGCGCCACCCCGGAGCGCTCCAGGGACACGAGCGCCGCGTTCCACCCGATGGCCCCCAACGCCAGCAGCACCTTCGCCGGCAGCAACGCCATCTCCCGATCGAGGAACGGGGCACAACGGACCAGCTCCTCGGGCAGGGGCTTGTTGTCCGGCGGAGCACAGCGGGCGGCCGCCACGATGAAGGCGTCCTTCAGGACGAGCCCGTCGTCCCGGTGCTCGCTCGTCCCCTGGTTCGCGAAGCCCGCCCGGTGCAGCCCGGCGAAGAGGAAGTCGCCAGAGCGATCCCCCGTGAACATCCGCCCCGTCCGGTTCGCCCCATGGGCCGCGGGCGCCAGGCCCACGATGACCATCCGCGCCCGGGGATCTCCGAAGCCCGGCACCGGCCGTCCCCAGTAGGTCCACTCCCGGTACGCGCGGCGCTTCACCCGCGCGACCTCCTCACGCCACTCCACCAGACGGGGACACTTCCGGCAGGTGGAGATCTCCTGGTGCAGCCGCTCCCACTTCGTCACGTCGCGCTCCCACTCGTTGCCGGCCGGCTCGAGCCCCGCGAGCCGACGCCGACGCGGGGCCTCACGGCGCCCGGGCCTCCCCCGTGTACAGGTTCGTCCGCTGGTAGCGCTGGATGACCACGCGCAGCACCACCTTGAGGATCGCCGCCACCGGCACGGCCAGGAGGATGCCCACGAAGCCGAACAGCTCGCCGAAGGCCAGGATGGCGATGATGACCGCCACCGGCGCCAGCCCCACCTTCTCTCCGACGATGCGAGGGGTGATGACGAAGCCCTCCAGCATCTGCCCGATGATGAAGGTGCCCGCCACCACGCCGAGCTGCCACGGGCCCTGCCACGACAGCATCAACCCCACCAGGGAGAGGAGGATTCCCACCCCCGTCCCCAGGTACGGCACCATGTTGCCGAAGCCCGCGATGACGCCGATGACGATGGCCATGTCGATGCGCCCCACCGACAGGCCGATGGCGTAGATGACCGACAGCACCGCGCCCACCGTGAGCTGACCGCGCACGAACGCGGAGAGCACCTCGTCCACCTCCGCGAAGCGCCTGCCCACCAGCTCCACGGAGCGCCGGGGCAACAGGTCCTTCACGCGGCCCAGCAGGCGCGGGTAGTCCTGGAGGAAGAAGAAGGCCAGCACCGGCACCACCGCCAGTCCCAGCAGCGTCGCCACGAAGCGGGCGGTGTTGCCCGCGAAGCTCGCCAGGATGCGCGCGGCGGCGGGCCCGGCGCTCTGCACCAGGTCGGACGCCTGCTCCCCCAGCTCCGTGGTGCGCTGCCGCACCAGCTCCGGCAACGACGTCCCCAACAGCGCCTCCACCCGGGGGACGACCTGGGTGCTCGCGCGACGGAAGAAGTCCGGCAGCTTCAAGGCCTCGTCGCGGAACACGGGGACCAGGTACAGCACCGCCCCCACGAGCAGCAGCGTCCCGCCCACGAACACGAGCGTGGTCCCCAGGGTCCGGTCCATGCCCCGCCGCTCCAGGGCCGTCACCATGGGGTTGAAGATGTAGGCCCCCGCCAACGCCAGGAGCACCGGCACCGCCACCCCGCCGAACACCGCGAGCAGCGCGAACACCAACCCGAGCGCCCCCACCATCACCGCGGCCCACCACAGGTCGATGCGACGGGCCGCCTCCTCACTCAAACCCACCTCCGGCGCCGGCCGGTCGGTCGCGGCCACCTCGCGAATCCGCCCCACTCCCGAGACAGCGTGCAGCGTGGACCCGGCGGCTCCGCTCTCGTCGGGCCGAGGACTGACTTTCTTGCGGCGTGCGATGACCGTTCTCCTGTTGTCCTGCGCGTGCGTCCCGACTCTTCCAAGCCGCCCGGTCGCCTCTCGAAAGCACCGGAACGGCCCGCAAGCGCCACGTCCGCACGGGCCGTGTCGGACTACCTTCGCCCACCACTCCCCGTCATCTCAAGGGGACACGGGGAGGGTCGCCTGCCCGGCGGCGAGGCGGGCCCTCGTCTCGGGAGCGCTTTCCTCCAGGCCCGATGGATTCAGGGCGTGTTCCCACCCGGGGCGCTGATCGCGCGAAGCTCCACGGTGAGCCGGGCCCGGGCGCCGCTGGGCTCGTAGTACGTGGTGTACGGCCAGTACCCCTGCTTCTTCACCTCGATCTGATGCAGCCCCACGCCCAGACGCAGCCCCCGAGGCGCGCCCGCGTAGTCGCGACACACGCCCTGGAGGACCCCATCCAGGTAGACCTCCGCGTCGTCCGGCACGCAGTTGAGCGCCACGTCGCCGCTCGGACGCTCCGCGCTCGCCAGTCCCTCGCGCGCCCGGATGAGGGCCACCGGCTCCTGACTCCCCGCGCAGCCCGCCCCCGACACCACCCACGCCAACACCACGAACCTCGAACGCATGCCGGGGATGCTCCCACCCTCACTGCAGGACGATGACGACGCGGCCCTCGGACAGGAAGCGCGTGTCGACCTCGCCGAGCGTCTTCACGTCATCCGCCGCGAGCACCAGGTCCGACCCCTTCGCGCCCGTGGCCTTCACCACCATGGGCTTCTCGCCCACCAGCGCGGCCCGCTTCGCGGCATCCAGGTCGTCGAACCACGCGGCCACTCCCGTCGAGCCCCGCGCCTGCGAAGGGAGCGCCGCCGCGCCATAGACGGCCTTGCCGGACGCATCCAGCAGTCGCGGCGCGAGCACGGGCTTCACCCCCAGCCCCCGCGCGTCCACCACGAGCCCCGTGTACTTCCGGGTGCCGGCGCCGTTGAACGCGATGACGGCCTCGGCGGAGGACTCCACCAGCGCCGCGGTGACGACGGCCAGCGGGACCTCCACGTCGAGCTCCACCCCACTGTCCGAAAAGAAACGCTTGGCGACGACCTTGTACCCGCGGATGGCCTCCTCGACCCGGAGGCGCACGTCGTCGCGAGCCATCTCGTCACCCACGCTGCGGTCCGCGCTCACATGCAACACGCGCACGCGCTCGAGCAGGGTGCGGTACGCATCCGCCTTCGCGGAGCGCTCGGCGCCGAGCCTCGCCTGGGAGGGATTGGCGGCCTTCAGGTCCGGGGCACCCGCGCCGGTCGCCCGGAGCACCTGTCCCTCCCAGTTCACTCCCGGCGTCGCCACCCGCCGGGGAGCCACCGCCGCGGACACGGGCTTCGAGGCCCGCGCCTCGCGCCCCTGGGCCAGCGCCGTCAGCGGCACCACCAGCAACAGCCCCCAACAGGAAGGCCTCACGAAACTCCTCCAGTCCGCACCCGAGTCCACCACGGGTCAACCCAGGACAGAACGGCGGCTCATTCAACGGGGCCGCCTCGAGAGAAGTCAAGGCATCCACCCGAAGGGGGCGATGCGTCGCGTCAGTTCTCGCTCGCCGGGCGGCCGTGCCGGTCGACGTACGCGTCGATCATCTTCCGGTGGCGCTCCGTCAGGAGCGTGAAGCGCACGCCCGAGCGCTCGCGCTTCGCGGAGGACAGCTCCACCCACTCGCGGACGACCTCGCCCTCGGCGTAGATGATCTCCTCGGAGCCGGGGAGCTGGAACTGGAGCCCCACGCGCTTGGCGTCGTGCTGGGGTTCGATCAACCGCGACAGGCTCACGCCCTCGGGGCTGATGTCCGCCGCGCGCGACATGTACGGCACGCCGCCCATGTACTTGTTCAGATAGATGTCGAGGGGCGCCCGCTTGGACTTCCGCTTGTCGCTCATCGCCGCGATACCTCCGCTGGGGGTGCAACAGGTTGCTCCGGGGTTGAAGCAACCTGGATGCAGGGTAGAGGCGCTCGTCGAAGTCGCAAGAAAACGACCCGCCCTCCCCTCCGCGGGTCCTCTCGCGTGCCCCCTCGTTGAATTCTTCCCGCGAGCCTGCGTGTCACCTGGCGCACCCGCGGGTCCAGTTCGCGCTGGGCGTCCCGCACCGCGGCCCTATAGTCCGCGGCCATGACGAAAGGTGGAAGCATGCGAACGATGTGGACGGCGGCCCTCGTGCTGGCGCTCGGCGGCACGGCGGCCCAGGCGCAGGGCGTCGCGAAGAAGCCCGCGGACGCGGCGAAGGCCGCGCCCTCTCCCGACGAGCTGCCCGAGGAGGCGAAGACCATCTACGCCCTGGGGCTGAGCGTGGGAAAGGACCTGTCCCTCTTCGCGCTGACGCCCGAGGAGCTGCAGGTGCTCCAGCGGGGCATCGCGGATGGAATCAGCGGCACCCCGTCCTCCATCGAACCGAAGGACTACGCGCCGAAGATCCAGGCCTTCGCGAAGTCGCGCCAGGCCCAGGCCGGTGAGGCCGCCCTCGCGCGCGCGGCCAAGGAGCCGGGCGCCGTGAAGCTCCCCTCCGGCGTCATCTACCGCGAGGTGTCCGCGGGCACCGGCAAGTCGCCCCGCGCGACGGACACGGTGAAGGTCCACTACGAGGGGCGGCTCGTGGACGGCACCGTGTTCGACACGTCCGCCAAGCGCGGCATCCCCGTGGAGTTCCCGCTCAACGGCGTCATCCCCTGCTGGACCCAGGGCGTGGCGAAGATGAAGGTGGGCGGCAAGGCGAAGCTGACCTGCCCCGGCGCCACCGCCTATGGCGAGCGCCCGCCCCCGGGTTCGCGCATCCCGCCCAACGCCGTCCTCATCTTCGACGTGGAGCTGGTGGACATCCCCGGCGATACGTCCAAGCCGTAGCCTCTCGCGGGAGGTGGCGTCGCGCCCCGCCTCGCGCGACGCCGCCCCGCCTCCCGGGCGTCCCTACCGCTTCGCGCCACCCAGCGCGGCCTCGGTCGCCCGCAGCAACGGCTCCGCGCTCACCGGCGCCCCCGTGGCGTGCACCATCCACACGTCCGGCGTCACCGAGCCGAAGGTGGCCATGCGCTCGAACTCCGCGCCCAGCGGGCCCTTGCGCGAGAGCTGCTCCTCGATCTGGAACGCGATGAGGTGGCCGAGCGGGTAGTCCGGCAGATACAGCGGATAGCTGATCATGTGGCTATAGACGGCCAGCAGCGGGGTCCCCTCGCCGCCCAGCACCGGCGCGAAGTAGCGGTTCCACACGTCGCGGGAGATGGCCACCACGGCCTCGCGCAGCTCGGCGGGCGTGGCCTCCGGATGCGCGTACATCCAGTGCCACACGGCCATGTCCACCAACGCGATGCCAGAGCGCTCCCACGCCTGCCAGAACTCGCTCAGCACCCGCTCCCGCTCACGGGTCGCGTCCGGCTTGCCCAGCCCCAGCAGCTCCAGGTCCCGCGCCTGGAACACGAAGGCGAGCGCCTCCGTGAACGCGTTGTTCGGCACGCCCGCCAGCAGCGTGTGGTCCACGCCGTAGAGGCTGAACACCTGCTCCACGTTGTGACCCAGCTCGTGGACCGCGATGTTGTAGCCCTTGTAGTCCATGCCGCCCTTCTCGACGCGCGTGCGCAGGCGGGGGAAGTCGCCGCGACGGCCCGCGGGCTGCGCGTGCCCCGCGCCGCGCGAGGCATCCACACGGATGTGCGCCGCGAGCCAGTCCGCCTTCTCCCCCGTGAACCCGATGCCTCGAAGGATGCGCGGCAGGTCCTTGGCGAAGGCCTCCGCCGTCGGGTAGCGCTTGCGGGTGAGCGCATCCAGCTCCGCCTCCGGCCGCTTCCCTCCGGGCCTGAAGCCCGGATACCAGAGGTCCTGCGGCTCCAGCTTCCGCCCCAGCCGGGATTCGATCTCCCGCGCGACGCGCGGCACCAGCGGCGACTCCAGCACCTGCGTCAGCAGCGCCTTCACCCGCTCCTCGGAGAGCTCGCGCCCCAGGTCGAACGCGCGCGCGATGCGCGTGGGCGCCACCGGCACGTACGGGTCCGCCTTGCGCGCCGCCTGGAAGATGGCGAGCAGCCGCGCATACCGCGTATCCGGCTCCCGCGTCGCGTCCGCCTTCGCCTCGCGCGCTGGCGCGTCCGCCTCCACCGACTCCGCGGGGGCCATTGTCACCGCGTTGGTGAACGGGTTCCAGTCCAGCCTCGGGTTGTCGATGACCGCCGCCGGAATCGTCTGGGTGATGATGCGGTCCATCACCTGGACGATCATCCGCTGCTTCTCCAGCCCCCGCGGGTCCGCGTAGTCCGCCTTCAACTCGTCGCGCAGGTTCCAGTGACTGATGAGGCGCATCCCCTTGGGGAAGAGGCGCTCGCCGCGCGCGTCCACCAGGTGGTGCATCCACACGTTGTACTCGGCGATGTAGAGGTTCGCCGCCGCCACCTCGCGCGAGGACTCCTGTTCGATCTCCGCCGGCACGCGCCGGTTGAAGCGCCCCGCCAGCCGCGCCTCCGCCCACTGCCGCCGCGTCCACGTCGGCCCCCGCGCCTCGCGCTCGGCCAGCGTGGTGAGCGGGAAGTTGAGCAGCACCACGAAGCCGACCTTCGCCCGGAACAGGTCGTCCGTGACGTGCGCGGACGGATCATACGCCGCCACCAGCGACTCCACCGGCAACAGCGGCCCCAGGTCGAGGTCCGTGTACCACTGCGCCTCGCGCCCCAGCTCGACCATGTGCCCGTCGAGCTGTTCGAACAACCGCTCCAGCCGGGCGAACGTCGCGTCGAGGAGCCGGGGCTCCGACACGAACTGCTCACGCACGAAGGCCGCGACATCCCCATCCTCGGGGCGCCACTGCGCCAGCACCTGCGAGACGCCACGCGCGATGCGCGCGCGCTGGGCCTCGCCATGCTTCGCGACCAGCTCCGCCTCTAGCGCCGCGACATCCACCGAAGCCTTCATAACCAGCGCCTCCCCACTCGGAGCCCCCACCTCCCGACGCGCCGCCACGGGCGCCTCCGCCACGGGCGACCTGGGCGCGGAGGCGCATCCCAGGGACAAGAGCAACGGCCATGCACGAGAGAAGGACGGGAGTGACGACACGGGAGCTCCAAAAAGCACGAAGGGCCCGACCCTCGTGGAAGGCCGGACCCTCATGATGCATACAGGAAGTCGTACGAACGACGCTCAGCTCAGGCCGCGCGGACGTTCTGCGCCTGCAGGCCCTTGGGACCGCGGGTCACCTCGAACTCCACCTTCTGGCCTTCCTGCAGGGTGCGGAACCCATCCATGTTGATGGCGGTGTGGTGGCAGAACACGTCCTCGCCGCCGCCGTCCTGGGTGATGAATCCGAAACCCTTCGCATCGTTGAACCACTTCACGGTACCAGTAGCCATTTGCTTTCTTCTTCTTTCGTCACGGACGCGAAAATCCGCCGTCCGGTCCAACCGAGCGAACCCTTTCGGACGGCGGGAAACGTACTCGCCCCCGTGACGTCATGTCTACTCCTGAGAACTACCAGCCGCACTTCTGGCCCTTGTTCTGGGCCTGGAGCCACGTGCGCAGCGGGCTGAAATAGTCCAGCAGGGGCGTCGCATCCATCTGCCGGGTGCCCGTCACCACCTGGAGCGCGTCCGGCCAGGGCTTGCTCGCGCCCAGCTCCAGCATGGCCTGGAGCTTCTTGCCGGCCTCCTTGTTCCCGTAGATGGAGCACTCGTGCAGGGGGCCCTTGTGACCCGCCGCCTCGCACAGCGCCTTGTGGAACTGGAACTGGAGGATGCGCGCGAGGAAGTAGCGCGTGTACGGCACGTTCGCGGGGACGTGGTACTTGGCGCCCGGGTCGAAGTCCTGCTCGGTGCGGGCCACCGGCGCGGCCACGCCCTGGTACTTCTCCCGCAGCGTCCACCAGGACTTGTTGTAGTCCGCCGGCTTCACGCGCCCGGAGAACACCTCCCAGCGCCACTGGTCCACCAGCAGGCCGAACGGCAGGAACGCCACCTTCTCCAGCGCGTCCTTCAGCTGGAGGTTGATGAGGTTCTTGTCGTTCTTCGCCACCTCCTTCAGCAGGCCCACCTGCTGGAGATAGGCCGGGGTGATGGACAGGGTGAGCGCGTCACCGATGGCTTCGTGGAAGCCGTCGTTCGCGCCGGCCTGATAGAGGACAGGCAGGTTGTAATAGTACGTGTAGTAGTAGTTGTGACCCAGTTCGTGGTGGATGGTGACGAGGTCCTCCTCGGTGGGCTTGATGCACATCTTGATGCGCAGGTCGTTCTCGTACGTCACGTCCCAGGCGCTGGCGTGACAGACGACGTCGCGATCCCTCGGCTTGGTGAACTGGGAGCGCTCGAAGAAGGTGTCGGGCAGGGGCTTGAGGCCCAGGGACGTGAAGAACTTCTCGCCCAGGCGCACCATCTTCAGCGCGTCGTAGTTCTGCTTCTTCAGCTCGGAGTCGACGTCCAGGCTGGCCTGGCCCGGGAACGGCTCGACGAGCGGGTAGATGTTGTTCCACTCCTGGGCCCACATGTTGCCCAGCAGGTGCGCGGGGATGGCCTTGCCGGCGGGCACCTTCGCCTCGCCATACTGCTTCGCCAGCCGGCCGCGCACGTAGCAGTGCAGGTCGTCATACAGCGGCTTGACCTGCCCCCACAGGCGCTGGGCCTCCTTCTCGAAGTCGGCGGGCGGCATGTCGTAGCCGGAGCGCCACAGGGTGCCCAGGTCGTTGAAGCCGATGTCCTTCGCGCCGTCGTTGGAGATGGTCACGAGCTGCTCGTACAGCGGGCGCATGGGACGGGAGATGGCGTGCCAGCCCCGCCACGCGTCCAGCAGCGCGTCGTAGTCGCGGCTCTCCGCCATGACGTCCGACAGCTCCTCGAGGTCGCGGCACTTCCCCTTGCCGTCGGCGCCACAGTACTTGCCCTTGCCGTAGAGGCCCTCGAGCTTCGCGGCGACGGACGCGAGCTGCGCGCGCTTCTGCGGGTCCGAGGGCGCGGGCAGCGCCTGCGACACCCGCAGCAGGTGCAGCATGCGCGCGGTGTCGGCGTCGAGCTTCAGGCCGTCGAAGCGGCGCGAGTCCTTGATGGCGCCGTTGACGTAGCCCAGCACCTCCTCGTTGACATAGGCGGCGTTCCGTTCGGTGTCGTCGGTGATGTACGTGGACTTGATCCACTCGGCGGTGGCCTGCTTCGTCCACAACCGCTTGAGGTCCGCGTTGAGCTTCTCGACGAACTTCTTCGCGTCCGCGGAGGTGGGCTTGGCGGCGCTCTGCTGGGCGAGGCCCGGAGCGGCGGTCAACACCATGGCCGCGAGGGCCGAGCGCAGCAGGGACTGCGAAAGTCGGGTCCGGTTCATGGGGTCGGACCCTAGAGGAACCGCCGTCCGATGACACCCCGAAACGCACCCCTGGGTCGCCCGTGGACGCTCCGCCACGGCCCACCTCCCAGGTGACGCGACGCGAAAGCCGGGCCGAGGGGCGACCAGGCACCACCGGCCGAGGCATCCCCCTCCCCCGCCCCGCGTTACATCACTCCCGTCATGTTGCTCGGACACCCCCAGCCCCCGGCGTGGCCCGCCTCCCGGGACGCGCTCGCCGACGCCCGCCGCTTCCTGACGGCGCTGCGGGGGCGGCGCGTCCTCGTGGTCCCCGCGCCGGACGCGGACGGACTCGCCTCCGCCGTCCTCGTGGTCCGCGCCCTCGAGGCCGTGGGCGCACACGGCGCCGTGCGTGTACCGGGCAAGGGAGAGCAGGCCCACCCGTCGCCTCTCCTGGAGCGAGTGAGGCGCGCGAACCCGGACGCCCTCGTGCTCCTGGGGATGGGCGACCTGAGGGAGGAGGCCGCCCCCGGCGCTCCCACGCTGTTGGTGGAGCGCGCCGCCACTTCCGCGCCCCCGCCATCGACCCTCGTCCTCGCGTCGACCGGGGATGGGTCCGCCGTCAGCACGAGCCTGTTGACCCTGGCCCTCGTCGAACCCCTGGTGACGCCCGCGCCGCTGGAGTGGCTCGTGGCCGTGGGCACCGTCGCGGCGCTCGGCGCCGAGGCCCCCGTGCCCTTCCTCGAGGACGCGCTGCGCCGGGCTCGGCGGAAAGCGGTGACGGAGACGGTGGCCCTGGTGAACGCGGCGCGCCGCTCCTCCCGCTTCCTGGCGGCCCGGGCCCAGGAGGTCCTGCTCCGCGCTCGCAGCGCGCGGGACATCGCCGAGGGGCAGGTCGCCGGCGTCGAGGAGTTGCGCGACTGCCGCGTCGAGGTCCGGCGCGAGGTGGAGCGCTGCGCGCGCACGCCTCCACGAATCGCCCCACGCGCCGCGCTGCTGCTCTTCAGTTCCGAGGCCCAGGTGCATCCCCTGGTCGCCCGGCGCTGGGAGTCGCGACTGCCCGGTCAGGTCGTGCTCGCCGCCAACACGGGCTATCTCCCGGGGCGGGTGGACTTCGCCTTGCGCGGCCCTCCCAGTCCGGAGGTCGACGCGCTCCTGCGAGCGCAGGGCGCACCGCCCATGGCCGCGCATCCCCCCGGAGGCAGCCTCCCCCAGCCCGACTTCCTCCGGCTCGCGGAGGGCCTGGGGTTCCGGGGGCTGCGACTCGCGGACACGGAGCGGCGCGGCGCCTTCCCCGGCTGATGGGATATGACAGCGGGGTGACCGCCCACTCCCGTCTCCTCCTCTCCTCCCTGCTCGCGCTCCTCGCCCTCCCGGCCTGCGACTCCTCCGACTCGCCGCCCCTCGAGGGTTGCGACAAGTTCGACTTCCCCCTCTCCGCGGCGACGTCCTCCGGCCACCTCGCCACGTGCGACAACCCGGCCTGCGGCAATGGAGAAGAGCCGCCCAACTCCGGCCCGCACTGCGGCAACGTGGCCCGCTGCGGCGTCTACGCGGAGCCCGTGTCGCGCTGCCTCTATGTCCACAACCTGGAGCATGGACACGCGGTCTTCCTCTACAACTGTCCGGAGGGCTGTCCCGACGAGGTGGCGAAGCTGGAGGAGCTCGCGTCGACCATCGCCACGGGCTCCAACGGCGTGCGCCGCGCCCTGGTCGCGCAGGATCCCCAGATGCCCCGGCGCGTCGCGGCCCTCCTGTGGCGCAGGACCTATCTGGCGGACTCGGTGGACCCCGAGGCCGTGCGCTGCCTGCTGCGATACCAGGACGTCGACGCGCCCGAGCCCGGCCTCGCCTGCCCCGGGCCGTGAAGCCCGTCGCGGGGCGGAGGCCCGCACGTGCGTCGCAATGACAGACACCTCCAGGCCGGGGAATCGGCATCCCTCGACGGGCCCGGCCTCCAGGCAGGCACCCAGCCAGACATCCGGCACGCGAGGGGCACCGGGGTGACACTCGCAGTGTTGCACGGGTGTCGTTTGTATCAGGGTCATGAGACCGACCCTCCGACGAACCCTTGGTGTACTCGTGCTGGCATGTCTCGCGCTGGCATTCGACCCCGCACCCGCATCCGCCCAGACTCCGGGCGTGAAGGGCCCCGTGCCCACGGGCCTTCCCCAGCGGATGCTCGTGGGCCTCTTCGAGGAAGCGGGACAGACGTGGATGCGTGACAGCGGCGTCCCCTGGGACGTGCGCTATCGCTACTTCACCAAGGGCTGGGTGGACAACTGGGGCTGGGGCCAGCGCGATGGGAGCTGGGGCAAGGCCTTCCTCCAGGAGTCCGACGCCCAGGGCTTCCTCCCGGCGCCCATCTTCTACCAGCTCTTCGCGGAGCCCGGCGGCGGCGAGGGGGAGACGCTCGCCAAGGTCCAGAACGCGGCCACGATGCGCGGCTACTTCGGGGACTGGAAGCTCCTCCTGCAACGCGCGAAGGAGCACGGCAAGCCCGTGCTCCTGCTCGTCGAACCCGACGCCGTCGGACTCCTCCAACACCAGACGAACTCCAATCCCCAGACCTACGCCGCCATCGCCGACACGGGCCTGCCCGAGCTCGCGGGCCTCCCCAACACCGTGGCCGGCTGGGGGCTCGCCTTCCTCCAGCTGCGCAAGGCCGTGGGCGCCAACAACGTCATCCTCGGGCTCCACGTCTCCTCCTGGGCCAGCGGCAAGGACATCTCCTGCTGCTCGCTGACCGACCCGCTCCAGCCAGAGGTGGACAAGGTCGTCCGCTTCCTGGAGCCGCTCGGACTGAAGACCAACGTCACCGGCGCCACCTACGACGTCCTCGTGGGCGATCCGCTCGACCGCGACGCGGACTTCTACAAGCTGACGCGAGGCCAGGACGTGTGGTGGAACGCGAGCGACTCCGCCGCCATCGCCTCCCGCTCCTTCAACCGCTACGCGGAGTGGCTGCGGCTGATGAACCAGACCGCCGGCAAGCGCTGGGTCCTCTGGCAGATTCCGCTGGGCAACACCCAACACCGAAACATCAACAACGATGGGACGCCGAGGGCCGGCTACCGCGACAACCGGACCGAGTACTTCTTCGGCCCCAATGGCGACGCCCACCGTCGCAAGTTCGCCAACGCGGGCGTCATCGCGCTCCTGTTCGGCGCTGGCGCGGGAGGCCAGAGCACCTACGTGAACGACCTGGGCACCGACGGACAGCCCTACCTCGAGAGCCACGCGGCCCCGTTCCTCGACGCGGGAGGGCTCACCCTGCCGGCTCCCGGCACCACCCTCCCGCTCCCGGGCGGCGACGCGGGCACGCCCACGCCCCCCGACGCGGGGACGGGCGACGCGGGGACGGGCGACGGTGGGACCGGAGGCGGACGAGGCCACGGCTTCGAAACCAGCCTCGAGGGCTGGACGAGCGCGGGCGCCTCCCTCCAGAGCGCGACGCTCTCCACCGCCCGGGCCTGGTCCGGCACGCGCTCCCTCGCGGTCCCCTTCACGGGCACGGCGGGCAACGGCGTTGTGTCCGTCCTCGGCGCCGCTGTCCCATCCGGCGCCGTCATCACCTTCCATGTCTGGATTCCCACCGGCAGCGCCATCACCGCCATCCAGCCCTTCGCGCTCGAGGGCGCGGCGAGCAACTGGCGCTACACCGGGCGGTGGACCTCGATTGGTCAACTCCAGACTGGCGCCTGGAACACACTCACCGTCGCCTTGCCCGCGAATAGCAATGCACCGCTGTACCAGCTCGGTGTCGAGCTGACGACGAGTGGAGGCTGGACGGGAAGCCTTCATCTGGATGACATCACCTGGTAGCCAGGTGTCATCGCCCTCGCGGGGCTCCACCCGCCTCGGGAGTGGAGCCCCGCACTCTCACGGCAAACGCCTACGGGCAATCCCTCACATCCCGATGTAAATCCATCACCCGCCTCCGCCTCGCGACCACCCCTCGCCCGCAGCAGTTGATACACACAATGACACATCGAGGAAAGCATGAGTTGATTGATTTTCTCACTGGTCTCATATCGCATCGACATGGACACATCCGCCAGTGGATTGACGGGCTACGCGGCGCTGCTGAGCGCCTTCAAGGCGTGGGGTATCACCACCTGCACCGGTGCCACGGGAGGCGGGCTCCCGCACCTGCTCCAACAAGGCGAGGCGCGGGTGACGTCGAAGGAGGGCCCGAGGTTCTTCACCCTCGGAGAGTACGCCGCGGGCTTCGTACCGTTGGGCAGCTACCTGGCGACGGGAACCTTGGGGTGCTGCGTGGCCACGACGGGGGCGGCCACCAAGCTGCTGTCGTGCGGGTTGAGCGCCGCCAAACTGCATGACCTCCCCGCGGTGTTCCTGGTGCCGCGGGTCTCCGCGACGGGCGACGGGCCCTTCTCGAGCCAGGACACCTCCGCGTGGGGCAACAACCTCGTCGAGCAGCTCGAGGCGGACCTTCCGGGCGGGGTGTTCCCGCTCGACCAGCCCTCGACGCTCATCCCCCGACTCCACCAGGCCCAGAAGCGGCTCCAACGCTCCAAGCCCGTCGTGCTCGTCATCGAGCCCGTGGCGCTCGCCCAGCGCACCGGTGTGGAGGCGTGCCTGTTCTCCTCCATCCGCCCGTCGGAGCCCAACCCGGTGCGGGTCCGCCATTTCGTGGAGACCTTCCGGGAGGCCGCGGACGACGGGCGTCGCGTCGTCATCCTCGCGGGAGAGGAGCTGGCTCGCGTCCCCCGCGCCGGGCGCCTCACCACCCGCCTGTGCGAGCTGCTGGGTGCGCCCATCATCTGGAGCATCAACGGCGCCAATGGCGTCGAACGCCACAACCCCATGGGCCATGGCTACATCTGCCTCGGTGGGAACGACGCGGCCCTGTCGCTCTGGTCGAGCATCGACGAGGACGACATCCTCCTCGTGCTCGGGACGTGCCCGGACGAGAACACCGTCAACCTCCAGACCTATGCCGCGGGGCAGACCTTCGTCGTCACCTCCATCGACGACGGCTTTGGCCAGACGAACGGCAGCCTCGCGCACCGCGCGCGCCATGCCTTCCATCAATGGGTGACACCGCTCGACAGCGCCCTGCACGCCCTCGTCGAGCACCTGTCGATCCGGCCACCGCGCACCCTGCGCGTGCGCCCCGGGCCACCGGACCTCAACGGCGCACAGCGGGCCCCGCCGCGTCCCGGCCACGTGGACCTGCGTCAATTCTTCACCCGCCTGGACGAGCTGTGGGAGCCCGGGACGATCGGGTTCGATGATATCTGTCTTTCATACAGGACTCGCCCTTACGTCACCCAGCGCCCCCACGCGAACGCGCGCTTCTTCTCCCTCTACCGGGGCTCCGCCCTGGGCAACGTCCTGGGCCTGTGCATCGGCGCGCGGCAGGCCAGCCCCGAAAGCCACATCGTGGGCTTCACGGGGGATGGCTGCTTCCGCCTCTTCGCCGGCTGTCTGTCCGAGGCGAGCACGCACGACCTCCTGCTCTTCGTGCTCGACAACGGCAGCTACGGAACCGTCGAGCCGGGCGTGCCCCTCTCCCCTCCGGGCCTGACAGCCCAACTCCAGCCCAACTCCCTGACGCGCATGGACTTCGGAGAGGTCGCGCGCGCCTGCGGCTGGATGGCGTTCGACCTGAAGCCCAACCTGGCCAACCTCAACGCCATCATGGGTCTCCATCGCGCCCGTCCCGGGCAGTCCATCCTCGTGACCGTCCCCGTCGATAACACCCAGGTCCTCGGCCCCACTTCGCCCCTCGACTACTCGCGTCATGTTGCAACAGGGTCAGCAATGACAACCCGGCGGCGGTAGGATCACGCGAACGTTCCCATCCCTACCCGACAAACACTTGAAATGGGAGTGTTCCCTCACATACTCTGCGACCGCGTTCATGTTTCACATGGCCGCACTCAATCCATTTGAGGGGGAAATACATCATGGCAGATGCAGCGGCGACCGTTTCGGATGCGCTGGCGACGGTGGATAACATCGCGATCCAAGTCGAGCAGGCCCTGTACAAGTTGTTCACTGCCGTCAGTGGTCCTGGCTTCAAGACCATCACCGCCAAGATCGAGGTCATCTGGACGCCGGTACGCAACGTACTGAGCTCGGTGCTCACCAAGGTCGAGGGGCTCATCGCGCCGCTGAAGGACCCCAATGTCATCGCTTCCATCAAGGACGTGCTCGAGGCGGGGCGTGACCTGGTGAACTCCACGTTGGACCTGCTGCCGGACTCCGCCCGGAACCTGGCGCAGACGGGTCAGCGGTTCCTCAACATCATCGTCGACTTCGTCAGCGCGGGCGTCGAGCACATCGTCGCCATCGTCGACCTGCTCCTCGGTGTCGGCAAGGCGCTGGTGAACGAGGCCTACACGCTCGCGGCCTCGACCATCGCGGCGCTCAAGAAGGTCGGCGTGCAGATCCCCGCGACCGCCACCACCTGAGCTCCCACCCACGGTCTTGTCTCAACTCCTGGTGTGTCGCGGACGTGTCTCGTTCGCCGCCAGGGGCAGCGTGTCGCCACGGCCCTGCGCACGCATTCTCCATTCCAGTGTCTTCGAATAGGACCGTGCCCCGACCGGGGCGGGCGTGACGCCCATGTATGCGGTCCAGGGAACCTGCACCCTGAGCAGGGTTCACCACCCCCTCGCGCGCGAGGGTCGGGGAGCGTATGGCCACAGGTCTCATCATTCCTGGTGTCCAGGTCAGTGTCGTCAAGGAAGTATTACCTCAACAGCTCACACCCTCCGGGGTGTTGGGAATCACAGGCTTCGTCGAAGGCGCCAATGGCAAGGTGATTCGCGCCAGCAGCTGGTCGCGGTTCCTGGAGGTCGCCGGTCGCTCGAGCGGCTTCAGCCTCCCGGAGGCGCGGCAGGCGCTCGACAACGGCGTGTCGGAGCTGGTCGTCTCTCCGCTCCCGGCCGGCGCGGGAGCCGCCGCGTCCATCGCCGTCGCGGGGGACCCCAGCAAGTTCCCCTCGGGTTCGACGGGCGACAAGCCCGGCGCGACCTTCCTGGCGAAGGTGCCCGGCCCTTGGGCCAACGGCATCACGCTGAAGATCTCGTACCGCAACAACATCGACAAGACGGTGACGTCGTTCGACGTGGAGATCACCCATCCCGCCAGCGGCGTGTCGGAGGTGCTCCGCAACATCGGCGCGGGCTCGCTGACGGCGACGCTGGAGAGCTCGTCGCTCGTCCGAGTGGACACGACGAAGGCCGTGGGGTGGCCCCTGGAGGGCACGTATACGCTCGTGGGCGGCAAGGACGCCTCGCCGGACGACTACGCCACGGCGCTGGGCCGCCTGCGCAACGAGCCGGACGTGGACCTGGTGCTCGCCGCCGTCCAGGACTTCAGCGACCTGACCAAGGTGACGAAGATCCACGGCGACGTCATCAGCCACTGCAACCTGATGAGCGGCGAGAGCAAGGGCCGCATCGGGTTCGGGCAGGTGGGCCCGGTGACCACGATGACGGAGAGCGCCCAGCTGGCCACCAACCTCGTGAGCGACCGGTTCGTGCTGGTGGCGCCCCACGGCACGGTGGGCGCGGTCGCGGGACTGGTGGGCAGCCTGCCCTCGCACCACTCTCCGACGTTCAAGCGCGTCGCGGGGCTGGACGAGAAGAACCTGAGCGTGGACGACCAGAAGGCCCTGCTGCGCGGAAACCTGGTCCCCGTCGCCACGGAGCGCGGCCGAGGCACCATCGTGGTGCGCGGCCTGACGACCGACGGCGATCAGATCAACGTGCGTCGCGTGGCGGACCGCGCGGTGCGCACGCTGAAGATGGTGGGCGACCTGTTCATCGGCCTGCTCAACAACGCGGACGGACGCAGCGCGCTCAAGCAGAAGCTGGTGGAGGCGCTGGTGCAGATGCAGAAGGACGGCGCCATCGTCCCCTCCACCGACGGCAAGGACCCCGCCTTCAAGGTGGAGGTCTACTCGTCGCAGCAGGACTTCGCGCAGGGCATCGTCCGGGTGAACATGGCGGTGAGGCCCGTGCGAGCCATCGACTACATCTACGCGACCATCACGGTCCAGGTCTGATGAGGGAACGCATCGATGCCAACGGTATTCTCAGCCAACCGTAGCAGCATCCTCGTCGACGGGAAGGCCGTGGAGGGCCTCCAGTCGCTCGCCTTCCGCGTCGTCACGGAGCGCGAGGACATCCGCGCCATCGGCTCCAACGAGCGCGTGGACGTCATCTTCGGCCTGCGCACCGTCGTGGGAGAGATGGTCATCCGCTCCGCCGACGTGGCGCTCGATTCGCTGCTGGAGGCGCGCGGCAAGTTCCAGCTCGTCGCCAACCTCAAGCGCACCGAGGGCACGGACGAGGTACGAACGCTGTCCTTCGACGACTGCTTCGTCGAGGGCAAGTCGTTCCAGATGGACGCTCACGGCAGCGCCGCCACGACCTACGCCTTCACGGCGACGCGCATCCGCGAGGAGTAGCCCGTGCAGGAGGCGCCCGCGAGCCCAGGCCTGGAGCCCGGCGTGATCTCCATCGAGATCGACGGTCGGGCCTACCACCTCCGCCTCGGAGATGACTCCGAGGAACTGGAGGTGGAGGCCTCCACGGGCGAGCACATCCGGCTGCGCCGGTGGCGCTTCGACGCGCACCTGCGCGCGCTCGACCAGCATGCGCGGTTGGGGAATGGAGAGCTCGTCTTCGACACCGAGGGCTTCGCGGGCGACGTCCTGCGAGACTCCGAGGTGCCGGCGGCGCTGTTCGAGGAGCTGATGCCCGTCGCCCTGTGGTGGGCTTCCGGCGGCGCTCATGAGGACGCGCGTCCTCCGCCACCGAGAGGCTGGGTCCAGGCCGGCGAGGTCCAGGCCCTCCTGCGCCCCTGGACGTACTCGGAGCGTGCCGAGGCGCTCGACGCGAGCGTGACGACCCGAGAGGACGGCTCCCGCGTCCTGAGCCTGGAGCACTACCTGCGCGCGATGCTCGCCGCATCGCTCATGGAGTTGAGGCCCGCGACGCCCCTGGAGCGACTCGACGGGGCCAGCACCGCCGCGCTGCTGGGTCACGTGGTCGGCCTCAACGCCGAGGGCGTCCACCCCGAGGATCGACTCCTCCAGGCAGGCAACCCGCGGGCCCGAGCGCTCGCGGGCATGACGTTGAAGCTGTGCAAGGCCCTGGGCTGGGCACCCACCCAGATCTGGGCGCTTCCGGCAGCCGAGGTGGATCGGCTGCTCACGATGTTGAGACTCATGGAGCCCGAGGCTCCCACCCCCATGCAGGTGTCGAGACCGAGGGGGCTGTCCGACCATCCCGACGCGGTGGTCATCCAGGTGGAGGGGGACTGAATGAAGAAGACATTCTCCACCTCCGCGTTGGCCTCTCGGCTGGCCGTCCCCGCCTTCCGCGCGCTGGAGGGCGTCGCCCGCCAGTTGGATGTCGGGCTGGCCAGGTCTTCGGCTCCTCCGACGGCATCACGAGGGGACGGAGCGCCGGGTTCCCTCGCGTCCGAGCCCGACTCCGACAGCTCGCCGGAAGGCGAGGCACGCGGCCGGACCGGGAGTCCTTCGTTCTCCAAGGCGATGACGGAGGGCATACGGACACGGATCCGGAACGAGCCCCTGGTGACGCATCAGGGGCTTCCCGCCACGGTGCAGGAACACGCCGGGACCTCGGTCGTCGCGGCAGGTGGGCCATCGCTCCAGGGAGCCACGACGACCGACGAGCAGGCGCAGCCCCGGACCGGAGCCCTGGCGACGCATCGCTCAACGCACTCCATCACTTCAACGGAACGCTCCGGCGTCGAGATGTTCGCAGCGCACCAGCAGTCGTTCCCAGGCTCGATGACGGAGGGCGTCCCAACACACGCCCTGCTGCCCTATCGGTCGCCGCTCCCCAGCATGGCCTCGGAACGATCCGGGGCTGATTCCATCGCGCCGCCTCGGCCGCCATCCCTCGACGCGACCACCGGAGCCTCGCCAGCACAGGGACAGACCGGAGCCGCGGAATCTCGGGCGAGGTCGCTCGATACGACGGCAGCATCCGCGGGGACCGGGAGCATCGCGGCGAAGGCGGGCGCACAGGGACACTCCTGGACCGAGGCAGGCACGCTGGAAGGCCTGCCCCGCATCGACAGCGACACGGCATCGAGCACTCGGGAGCATCCGGGCAACGCGTCCCCCCTCTCAGCGCCGTATACGCCAGGAAAGCAGGGGGTCCGGCTGCTGCGCCCCGCTCCCGCTCGGAGGGAAACGGCGCGGCTCCGGGACCCGGCCAACGAGCACCGCTCCACGCCCCTCCCCCCGACCCACGATGCGCCCCGCGCGGGCACCGCGTCCCCGACTCCGGGACGGGACTCGCGCAGCCAAGGCCGCCCAGTCGATCCCTCTTTCCAGAGCGGACCAACCGCCGCCGCGCCTCTCTCTCCGGCTCCGCCGCGCTCAATCCACGGGCCAGCTGCGCCCGAGCAGAGCGGACCAATCGCCGCTGTGTCTCTCCCACCGGGTCCGCTGCCGCGTCTCACCAATGGCCCTGGTGTGCTCGAACAGAGTGGACCATCCGCCACCGCGTCTCTCCCACCGGCTCCGCCGCCGCGCCCCGCCCATGGCCCTGCTGTGCTCACTGGATGGGAGCCTGGAGATGCGGCTCGTGCATCCGCCACCACCTCTCTCTTGTCGTCTCCGCCGCGCTCCATCCACGGCACAGCTGAGCCCGTTCAGAGCGGACCAACCGTCGCTCCATCCCTCTTTCCAACTCCGCCGCCGCGCTCCATCCACGGCCCAGCTGCAATCGCTCAGAGCGGACCAACCGCCGCCGCGTCCTTCCCTCCGACCCCGCCGCCGCGCCCCATCCACGGCCCAGCTGCGCCCCCTGGGTGGGGGCCTGGAGACGCGGCTCGCGCGTCCGCCCCACCCGTGCTTCACCCATCCGCCGCCGCGCATCCGGCCATCCCCGCCGCCGTTGTGTCCCGGGCAGCGCCCTGCCACTTCACGTCATCGCCTCAGGCCCAGGACGCCCCCGTGCGAACCTCGGCCCCACGGGATGCGGAGGGCCTCGGCGCAACGTCCGCGCCCGTCCGCGCGCGCCCCGCCGGACTCGTCGCGCTTCGCCCCGTGGCGACCGCGCCACGACGCCCCTCAGCGAGGCTCGTCTTCGCGCCCTCAGAACACGCCTCCGCGACATCGGCGGAATCCGCCACGCCCGAAAGCGCGACGCCGCCCAAGGCGGCTCCCGTGAGCCACTTCGCGACCCAGGTGGGCCAGGAGGTCGCCCCCGTCCTCGAGCACGCCCAGCGCCTCACCCACGCCTCGCTCACCGTCGACACCTCCTCTCGAGCATCGACCGAGGCGCCTCCCAGCTCGGCCGTGCGCAACACCTTCAACGTGAATGTCCACCTCGACCCGGCGACCGCGCCGGGCGGCATGGACCGGCGCACCCTGGAGGACGCGCTGGTGGACATCCTTCGCGAGACGGCGCGCCGTCACGGGCTGGAGGTCTGAGGCCATGGCGGGAATCGGATACACGGTGAGCGTCGGCTCCCTCCAGGCCTCGAACAAGCCGCGCCAGGGGCAGGCCTTCGTCCGCGCCATCACCAGCGAGCTGACGATGGACGGCGCCGGCGGACGCTGCACGCTGGAGTTCGTCCCCTCCGACGCCGCCCTCCCCGCTCCGGGCGACGTGACGACCATCGCCCTCGATGGTGGCGACGGCTCCGTCACCGTCTTCACCGGCCTCGTCCTGGAGTCGCGGGCCGCGCCGGACGTGGGCATCGTGACGGGCGGCGACGTGCTCGCGAAGCTCGCCCGGCTCGATGTCTCGGGCGCCTACGAGCAGATGTCCGCGGGCGCCATCGTGCGGGACCTGGTGGGCAAGGCCGGTGGCACTCCCGGCACCATCGAGGATGGGCCCAAGTTCCCCAGCTACGTCCTGCACCGCGGCCCTCGCGCGCTGCGCCACATCCAACGCCTCGCCGAGCAGAGCGGCTTCGACCTCTTCACGGACGGCCAGGGCAAGGTCCACTTCGCGAAACCCAAGACGGGGAGCGCCGACCACCGCTTCGTCTATCGCACCCAGGTGCTGCGCACCGAGCTGCGCAAGCCCCTGCCCGCCATCGACGGCTTCGAGGTGTGGGGCGAAGGCGCGGCCAGCAGCCAGGGCGAAGCCAAGGCCCATTGGCTCGTGGACGACCTGTCCTCCATCCAAGGCAAGGCCGCGCTCGACTCGACGGGCGCCGTGCGCGCGGGCTCCACCGGCAAGGCCTCGCGAGAGGTGAAGGATGGCGCGGTCCGCTCCGGCGATGACGCCTCCACCCAGGCCAAGGTACGCACGGCGGCGCTGGCCGCCCGCCCCCTGCACGGCTTCATCGAGGTCCTCGGAGCCCCCTCCGTGAAGCCAGGGGACCTGGTGGAGGTCGGTGACATCCCGGAGGGCCATCCCGTGGAGGCCCTGCTCTCCGGCGAAGTCCTTCGTGTCCGCTCGGTGCGGCACACCTTGAACGCCCGCACGGGCTTCACCACCCGGATGGAACTCTGACATGCCCGTCCGTATCGGAAAGATCGAGCTCGTCGGGCTCACCAACATCTACACCGAGGACGCGCGCAACCTCGTGCAGCAGCGCGTGCCCGGTCAGGCCGGCAGCGTCTTCCAGGACCTGGGCCGCGAGCCCGTCACCGTCGTGATGGAGGGGCTGCTGCTGGGCGAGGACCCGCAGGCCGCCCTGGAGGAGCTCCGACAGGCCCAGATGAAGGCCACGCCGATGTCGTTCGCCTCGGACGCCATCGCGGGCGCGGACCTCACCGACGTCCTCATCGCCGACTTCCAGGTCCGTCAGCTCGCGGGCCACCAGAACCGCTTCAGCTTCTTCCTGCGGGTCAAGGAGTACGTCGAACCGCCCGTCTCGAAGGATGCCGGCGTCGCCGCCGTCAACGAGGCCGTCAAGCAGGACGCGAAGGCGTGGGCCAAGAGCTCCACCGACGCCGCGAGCGTGCTGCAGAACCCCGAGTCGCTGATGGACGCCGTCGACGAGAACCCCGACCTGCTCAACCACCTGAGCCCGGACGAGCTGGGCTCGGTGGTCAACGGCACCAAGGACTCGCTGACCGGCAAGGACTTCGGCGGCCTCATGAGCAAGCTCGGGAAGGTGAACCCGGGCGCCATCATCGGCTTCGTGAAGTCGCTGAGCGAGGCGGGGAGCATCGGCGAGTTCATCCAGAAGCTCGCCACGGAGGGCATCAACCTCCTGGAGGAGATGACCGGCCTCGACCTGGGCGCCGCGCTCAAGGTCATCAAGGGCATCGCGGGAGCCGGGGACTTCCTCGCCAAGGTCCAGGCCGTGGCGAAGGAAGCCAGCGCCCTGGGCGAGGCCATCGTCGGCTTCGACCCGCTCGGCCCCTTCCAGAACCTGGAGGCGCTGGAGAAGAAGGAGGAACAGCCATGAGCACCACCGCCGACATCGTCACCGCCATCTCGAAGTTCATCAAAGCGCTGGATGAGCTGCTCCAGACGGACACGGTGGAGGCCATCATCGAGCTCGTGGCCGAGTTCGGCATCGGCGCCCCCGTGAAGGTGGGCATCGATGCGCTGGTCAAGGCCGTGGACCTCATCCTGGTCTGGCTCGGCCGGTTGGATCAGGTCTTCGCCATCGACGACATGCTCCAGAGCCTCCAACCCGCGTTCGAGGGACTGACGGGCATCGGCGGCTCCGACGATGACGCCCAGAACCCCGACTACGCCACGCTCGCTCCGCTCATCACCGCGGCGAAGGCGGCGATGCAGGTCCTCGACAAGCTGACCGCGGGCGTCCACCTCATCTTCGAGGCCGTCATCCCCCGGCAAGCCGTCCTGTCCCTGCGTGAGTCGCTCGGCCACCTCAAGGAGACGCTCGCGGAGCTGGGCTCGAAGCTCGTCAGCCCAGGCAAGGCCGCGTCCAAGTCCTTCCGCCCGGGCAGCCTCACGGGCGTCACGGCATCGGGAGGCGCGGCATGAGCGACCTGGTCACCATCATCCGCGCCATCATCCGGGACGAGCTGGCGTCGCTGCGCATGGGCGACATCGGCGTGGTGACGAGCGCCTTCCCCCACGCGGATGGCGACGCGCACAACCACGAGTGCCACGTGAAGCTGCGCGAGAGCGGCCTGGAGCTGCGCCGCGTCCCCATCGCCACGCCCCACATCGGCATGGTGAGCGCGCCGCGCGCGGGCGACCTCGTCGTCATCACGTACATCGGCGGAGACCCCAACCGCCCCATCATCACCGGCCGGCTGTACTCGGACACGCTCAACCCGCCCATCCACGAGGCGGACGAGTGGCGGGTCGTCTCTCCTCCGGGGGGGAAGACCTCCATCGCCATCGACCAGGAGCAGTCCATCGTCCTCACCGCCGGAGAGACGGTGGTCACCGTGAAGCAGGACGACGTCATCACCATCAAGGGCAAGACGGACCTGTCCCTGGAGGTGGAGGGCAACGTGCAGCTCAAGTGCACCGACTGCACGGTGGACGCCTCCGGGAAGATCGACCTGGGCAAGGGCGGCAGCGGCGTCATCACCGAGCAGAGCCACAAGTGCTACTTCACCGGCGCTCCGCTCAAGGGCTCGAAGGACGTGAAGGCCAAGTAGCCATGCCCGCCCCGACCGGATCCGAAATCGGCGGTCTCGCGAAGAGCGCCATGCAGTCCGCGAGCCTCCGGGGAGAGAACGCCCCGGACCTGGCCACCGCGCTGGGAGACGCCTGCGGACAGGCCTTCACCCTCTTCACGGCCATGGCCATGGTGACGCCGGGGATTCCGGCCGCCGCGCCCCCGCCCCCGGGCTCCGGCAGCACCGCGGGCCCCGGGATGATGCTGCCCCCTCCAGCAGGCGCCCCCGGGGCGTCGCAGATCGAACCCATCGCCAAGGGGCTGCTCGCGGCGAACAAGATCAACGGCGAGCAACGCGACGCGCTGGCGAAGGCCATCGGACAGACCGTCGAACAGGCCCTCACGCTCTTCACCGTCCAGGTGAAGGTCGCGCCGGGCATCGCCATCGCGGGGTTCACCACCTCGTCGCCCGGCAGCCTGATGGGCGCCGCGCCCGACAAGTCGATGCTCGAGCCCATCGCGTTGGGCTTCCTCATGGCGGGCGGCATCCGCGGCGAGAACGCCAAGGACCTCGCCGCGGCCATGGCCGAGACGCTGGGCAACGCGATGACCCAGATGATGACACGCCTCAAGGTCTCGCCAGGCATCCCCAGCTCGCCCGGCGCGACCGCGGGTCCCGGGAGGTTGCTCTGATGGCGGACGAACTCAAGACGGACCTCCGGCTCGCGTTCAAGGAATCGGGCGAGGTCGACCTGGACTGGTCCCAGGACGCCGGCGCCCCCACCGTGAGCGGCAAGGACAACCTCATCCAGGCGCTGACGATGCGGCTGCTGGTCTACCGTGGGCACCTGGACCAGCTCGGGCACCAGCGCTACGGCAGCCGCGTGGCCGACCTCATCGGCGAGCCGCTGGACCGCGCGAACCTGTCGCTGCTGCGCCGCCACGTCCGTCAGGCCCTCAAGGAGGACCCGCGCGTGGACGAGGTGACGGAGTTGAGCGTCACCGCCCGGCCGGACCTGCCGGGCGCGGTGGACGTGCGCGCGCGCGTCAAGGCGATCACGGGCGACGCAGTGGAGCTGGGGCTCGCGCTGGACTTGGGTTGAGCCGGGCGACGACGACGGGAACGGACACGACTTCGGGAGAGCACGATGAACGGCAAGGAAACGCAGGGCATGGACGGAGTGCTGACCCTCGAGTTGCTCCACCTGGACGGCTCGCTGATGGAGCGGCGCCGCGTCCCCAACCTCATCACCATCGCGGGCAAGCAGCTGGTGGCGGAGCTGCTCATGGGCCGCGTCACCGCGCTGCCCACCCGTTGGTCCATCGCCGTGGGCACCGGCATCGACCAGCCCAGCCCCAACGACACCATGCTGGGCGCCAAGGTGGACGAGGCTCCGGACGCCACCCCCAAGGTGGAGGCCGTCAAGCAGGGCGATGGCACCAGCATCGTGCGCGCCACCGTGACGGCCACCCTGCAGCCCCTCCCCCAGGCCACCGTGCAGCCGCTCACGGAGGCGGGGATCCTCATCCGCCAGGGCGGAGAGACCGCCGTCCTCTTCAACCGGGTGCGCTTCGAGGAGGTCAACCGCGGTCCCAACATGGTCATGAAGATGACGTGGGAGATCTCGTTTTGAGCCTCATTCCACCAGAACAGACCACGTTCAGCGCCATCGTCGAACGGCTGCTGACGAACATGGGGGCCGGCACCGACCCCAACGTCGGCGGCATGGCGCGCACCCTGGCGGAGGCCTACGCCCGGGAGATGGCGACGTTCTACGCGATGATGGAGCTGGCCCATCGCGCCGGCTACGTCGACACCGCCGAAGGCGCGGCGCTCGACAACGTCGTGGCGGTGCTGGGCATCAAGCGCGCGCCCGCGGGGCGGCTCACCGGCAACGTCGAGTTCAGCCGCGCGACGCCCGCCCCCGATGACATCGGGATTCCCGCCGGGCGCCGCGTGACAGGCGTCACCTCCGACGGCCAGCCCCTGCCGCTGTTCGAGACGATGGAGGACGCCACGCTGTTCAAGGGCGAGACCCGCATCGTCGTCCCCGTGCAGGAGGTGCAGGACGAGTCGGAGGCGGACCGGTCGGCGCCCTCCGTCGTGGACCCAGGCCAGGTGACGATCATGCCCCGGCCCATCCTCGGCATCGAGACACTCTCCAACCCGGGCCCCCTGCGGCGTGGCGGCGAGAAGGAGACCGACGAGAACCTGCGCGCCCGCGCCCGCACCTCGCTGCGGGATGGGGAGAAGGGCACGCTGGAGTCCATCGGCGCCGCCGTCCGCCAGCAGGGCGTCAAGCAGGTCACCGTGCGCGAGCCGGCGGACGCCCCTCCAGGCATCGTCGACGTCCTCGTCGGCGACACGGACTTCGAGCTGGACGTCGAGGCCGTCGCGCGCGTCGAGAAGGCCATCCGCGAATCCAAGGCCGCGGGCATCCGGGCCCGGCTCCTGTACGCCCGCAGCGTCTACTTCCAGGTCGACTTCCAGGTGGAGCCCATCCGCGAGGACATGGACGAGGCGACCTTCGACCGCCTCCGCCGTCAGCTCCAGGAGGCGCTGTCGCTCCACATGAACGACCTGCCCGTGGGGACGACGGTGAGCCGCCGGAAGCTGGAGGCCGTCCTCTACGGCAACGAGGGCGTGCGCCGCATCACCGGCATGCAGGTCACCACGCACGTGTGGGGAAAGAACCCGCGACCGCCACCCGAGAAGGACCTGGTCCCCGAGGAGGAGAGCCGCGAGTACGGCATCGATCGCGACTGGCGGCTGGGCCCCCTGGACGCGCCCCGCATCGACCTGGCGAAGAAGCCCCCGCGCATCGTCCGACTGCGTCCGCCGCTCTGGCGGTTCGACCTCGTGGTGGCCCTGCTCAACGGAGAGGCCCGCTCGCCCGAACAGATCCGTGAGTCCCTCCGCGCCGCGCTGGTCCTCTACGGCGCGCGCCTCGCGGAGGATGCCCAGAACGGTCAGCCCGCGGAGATCACCTGGGATTCGATCGAGCAGCACCTCGCCACCCATGCTCGCATCGACGCGCTGCTCAACTGCGACATCCGGCTCGAGACGGGCATCACCGTGACGCTCGTCGACACGCCGCCTCCCTCCGCGCAGGCCGCGGAGCGGGTGACCCGGCTGCTGGTGAAGCCGGACCTCCAGCTCCAGTTCGGCGGCGCCGAGCTGGTGGGGGGCGGATGAGCGCCCATCAACGCGCCCGCCGGATGGTGGGCTATCTGCCGGCGGTCCTGCAGTCCGGCGCGAAGATCCAGGCCTTCTTCTCCACGCTCGCCCTCGAGCTGGAGCGGATGGAGGCGGGCGTCGGCCGGTTGATGCGCTCGCGCTGGTACGCGCTCTCTCGGGGCTTCCCGCCCGACGACACGACACAGGCGAAGTCGGACTCCGAGCTGGGCCGCATCGCCGCGCTCTTCGGACTCACGCCCCGCCGGGGTGAGTCGGAGGCCTACTTCCGCGAGCACCTGGCGGCGCTGGTCGACCTGCACGGTGTGGGGCTCTCCTCCGCGCCCGCGCTGCTGCGGCTCGCGTCCCTGGTGTACATGGCGCGGCAGCCGCCAGACATCCAATGGGAGGGAGACGTCGCGGTCGCCCACCTCGAGGTGCCTCGCGCGGATGGGTCCTTCCGCTCGCTGCGGCTCGAACTGGAGGACAACCCACGGGTCCAGACGTCCGCGAGCTTCCGGAACCTGGGCGCCAACCAGCGCCTGCTCACCCTCAACGGCGGACTGGAGACGGAGGTCCCCCAGATCTCCCTCAAGGCCGTCGAGCGGGAGATCGCCGTCCCCGTCCTGCGCCACGTGGAGTCCGGGCTCGACTTCATCTTCATGGGGCGCATCCCCCTGGGCTCCACGCTGACGCTGGCCTCCGGCCGCCCGGCGCTCATCGACGGGCACGCGGTGACCCAGCCCGTCATCATCTCCCACCCCACCCGCTTCGCGGGCCCGGACCAGGTCGGCGCGCCCACGCGCTTCGACGCGCCCGACGCGCGCTTCTCCGTGTTCGAGGAGAACGGCCAGTTCCCGGACATGCCTCCCGGCGAATCCCACTGGACCTACGACACGCTGGAGCGGCAGGAGGTCCGCGCCTACCTGTTCGGCTGGTCGGAGACGCGCCAACGCGAGGCGGAGGCCCAGGCGCTCGAGCGCCGCGCCACCCCGCGCGTGGACCTGCGCTTCGAATGGTCGGAGGTGACGCCCGCCACGTGCTCGTTGCGCATCCCCGTCGACTACATCCCGCCCCACCTGCTCATCCGGGGCGAGGACCTCCAGGTCCCGGGGCTGCCGGGCCTCATCCAGGAGCTGGGAGCGGCGATGGAGTATGGCCGCGCCGCGGGCGTGAGGGTCCGCATCGAGCTCATGTTCCCCATGCCCGCCGAGGCGCTCGTCGCGCGGGATGTACCGCTGAGCATGACGATCGACTCCTCCTTCAGAGACCAGCTCACCGCCCAGGAGGCCCTGGTCTCCTTCGGCTCCACCATCGAACTCCAAGAAACGTTCGACACGCCCCAGGAAGAGCTCTCCTGGGACGGCGTCTTCGACGCGACCCGCTTCGACACATCGAGGTTCCAGCCATGAGCGTTCCCTACTACCCAGCGAAGTCCGGCGACCCCATCCTCGCGGACACGTGGAACAACATGCAGATCAAGGCGCGCGACGAGATTCGCGCGCACACGCACCGGGGCGGTGACGACGGCAAGAAGCTCGATGGAGAGAGCATCGCGGCGACCGCCGTCCTGAAGGTCACCCGCGTGGAGACGACCGCGGGCCTGCTGTTGAACGGCGTGGAGCTCACCGACCGGCTGGCCTCGCTCGACGGCAAGAAGCTCGACCTGTCCGGCGGCGCGATGACGGGGCCGCTGACGGTCGGCGCCAACGTGGGCATCGGCGCCGCGCCGAGCACGCGGCGGCTGCTGGTCGTGAACGACGTGACGACGAACCACAACGCCGCCACCGAGCTGCGCCTCACGGGAAGCAATGCGTTCGGCGTCGCCCTGGTCCTGAAGACCACGGCGGGCAACGACGGCGCCACGCTCCAGCTCCGCAGCCGGGCCAAGAGCTGGCTGGTGCGCGGAGAGACGGGCAGCGCCGCGACGGGCTTCCAGATCGCCGAGAACGGCGGCGACACGGAGAACGGAAACGGCTACGGGGACGTCCGGCTCCACCTGAAGGCGGGTGGAAACCTCGGCCTCAACACGGCGGATCCCCAGGGCGCGCTGGACATCCGGGTGCCCGGCACCGCCGCGGGCTTCGACCGGCTGGTCGTCGGGTCGACGACGCTCTGGGGGGACACCACGCCGCAGGTCACCATCGGCGCGAATGGCGGCAACGGGTTCATGATGAACAACCCGCACGTCGCATGGCTCGCGAGCGACGCCCGGGCGTCCGTGCGCTACGGCCGCAGCGGCGGCACCGCGTCAGGTGGCTTCTGGGACGTGGGCGTCCGCGCCAACAACGCCTTCTCCTTCCTCCTGAACAACACCACCCACCACATGTGGCTGGCGCAGGATGGGAGCGTCGGCATCGGCACGACGGCGCCCACCGCGAGGCTGGATGTCCAGGGCGGCAGCCTCAAGGTGTCGGGCGGGGCCACCGTCGGTGGAGCGCTCACCTGTGTCTCCGTCTCGGCGGGGAGCGCCACGATCAACGGGCCCGTCATGTGCTCCAGGTTCATCAGCACGGACTCCATCACGGCCTCGGCGGCCATCATCCCGTCCCTCGGTGACTCCGCCGTCAATGGCATCCAGTTCCCGCAGGACGCGTACGGCGGCAGCGGAGACTCGGCGTATATCCGCTACTTCAAGCACACCCCCTCGTACGTCGCGGACGCGGAGAGCACCAAGCTCATCATCGGCAACGACAACGACAACTACGACATCATCGTCCTGCGCCAGATGAACGGTGATCGCCTCACCCTCTCGAACGGATACGTCGGTATCAACGTCCCGTCCGCGACCCAGGTCCCCCGGGCCCCGATGCACATCATCCAGAGCGTCGCGGATGTCGGCATCCGGCTCCAGGAGGTGAGCGCGCGCGGAAACTTCGTGAGCATGGCGATGGAGAGCGGCGGCATCTTCCACATCCGCTACAACACCAACGTCGGCGCCTGGCTGACTCCGGACGGCCAGGGGTTCTTCGGCTCGTCGGACGCGTCCCTGAAGACGAACCTGGCGCCGCTGGACAGCATCCTCCCACGCGTGATGGCCCTGACCCCCAAGGCGTTCGATTGGAAGTCGACGGGCACGCGGACCCTGGGCTTCGTGGCCCAGGAGGTGGAACCGCTGTTCCCCGAGCTCGTGGGCGAGAGCAAGCAGGACGCCGACGAGACGAAGCCGGGCATCAAGGGCCTGAACTACTCCCTCTTCGGAGTGCTGGCCATCGCGGCCCTCCAGGAGATGAAGCAGCAGTACGACCAACGCATCGCGATGCTGGAGCAGCGTCTCCGGCGGCAGGAGTCGCAGTCATGAAGGACGTGATCGAGAAGCGCCTCGCCGAGCTGAAGGCCGAGCACGAGGCGGGTCAGAAGATGATGGCGGAGCTGGAGGCCAGGCGCGCGCAGGTCGCGCAGACGATGTTGCGCATCGAGGGCGCCATCCAGGTCCTCCAGGAGATGCTGCCTTCCGACGACAACGGAGCCGCCACCGTGACGGACATCAAGGAGGCCGCCCGCTGAGCCCCAGCGTGGCGTCGTGACCACCCATGAGTGATACACGCGTCGGCGCCACGCTGACCTACACCGGAACGGCGCAGTCGCCCTCCCCCGCGAAGTATGTGCAGGTGGACAGCGCCGGCCTGGTGCTTGCCCTGGACATCCCCTCGGGGGTGACGCTGTCGCGTGCGTCGCTCGCCGTCCACGCGCCCGCGGACGACGTGGTGGTGGACCTGGCGCCCTCGGCGACGCTGGCCACGAGCCTGGGGCAGTCCGCCCTGGTCTCCACCTCGGAGATCACCTGGCTGAGCCTGGACTGGGGGACGCGGCGTCCGCTCACCTCCGTGCAACTGGAGCTCACGACGCCCGTTCCAGCCGGCGCGACCTGGAAGGGGTACTTGAGCGTGTCCGAGGGCGGAGCCTGGTATCCCCCCACGCCATCGGACACGGTGGCGGTGGGCACCGCGGCCCCCGTCCCCCTGCCCGGCATCTTCGCCGGGCGGCTCATGGTGGAGTTCGTGGACGGCGCCGCGGCGCCGCCTCCCGTGGGCACGCCCAAGACGTTGACCAAGGCCAGGCTCTCCAAGGCCAGGCTCCATGCCCCGGCCAGACCACCGGACCTCACCGCGTCCGTGGGCGTGGGTGCCGGCGCGCTGTTCTTCCATCAAGCCTCACCCCTGCTGCCCCTTCAGAAGCTGGTCATCGAGGACACGCTGACCCACTCGCTCCAGCGCGCATGGCCCACCGAGCTGAAGGCCGGCAAGGTGGACGTGACGCTGCGCGCCTCCGGGCTGGGGCTGTTCGAGCGCGTCCAGCTCGTGCTCGAGACGCTCGACGTCGTGCAGCGGTGGGAGGACGGCGCGGAGGAGCGGAGGCTCGCGCTCGCCACCGACGGGCGGCAGACCGCGACCATCCCCCTGCCGGGAGAGCGGCCGCTGCAGGAGGCCCGCTTCCGCGTGCGCCACCAACTCCGCGAGGAGGTCATCCCGTTGCGGCCGCAGCCTCCACTCCGCCCCGCGCTGTCCCAACCCTGCGGCGCGCCGCAGTCCGCCGCGCAGGCGTTCGTCATCTCAAAACCGGGCGGAAGCCTCGCGTCGGTCGACCTCCACCTGCGTCCGCTGACCCAGCGCGTGGTGGGCCATCTCCAGGTGTACCCGGATGCGCATGGCCGCCCTGGCGACGCGCCGCTGACGCAGACGCCCATCCCGTTCACCCTCGAGGAGGACACGACGCCGCCCTGGGGCGCGCGCTGGCTCTCCTTCAGCCCCGAGGCCCCCGTGGCCCTGGTGCCCGGTGCCTGGTGGGTGGTCCTCACGGTGACGGAGGGTGAGGCACTCTGGAGCCTCACGGACCACGCGGCGGAGGAGTCCAGCGCCCTGACACCCGGCCCCACCGTCTTCCGGACGGAGGAGACAGGGCCGTGGCTCCCCATCGCGCGCGGCATCCCCGACGGAAACGGCGCCGAGCTGTCGCGGTGGGCCAGCACGCGGCCCCACCTCGTGCCCAAGCGCTCCGAGCCGCTCCCTCCCCCCATCGTGAAGCTCGGTCGCGGCGCGGCCACGCTGCCCGTGACGCCCGACAAGGACGGCCTCGTCGTGCTCGACGCCCGGATGCTCCAGGCGCTCCCTCCCACTGGAGGGACGGGCACACCCGCCCCGCTGGAGGTCATCGTCGAGTCCCGCTCGTCCGGCGAGGTCACTCTCTCCGAGCTCCAGGTCGTCATCCCGCGCAAAGAGACCTACGCGCTCTTCCCCCGGTCCTGAGGCCGTCATGCTCGTCGCCCTCGAGTCGTATTTCCACGACGTCGTCCGCCCCGCCATCCCCGAGACGGTGGACGTGGCGACCGGCCCGTCCCGCGGTCCCCCCACCGACGCGGAGGCGCTCGTGGAGGTCTGCGCCTCCACGATGAAGCTGGCCCTGCCCCCAGGCGATGACCTCAACGTGCTGCGGCAGCCGTCATACTTCTCGCACGTCCACCGCTGGGCCGCGGATGGGCGGACCTTGAACTTCGCCCTCCCCGAGTCGACCCAGGGCCAGGTGGCGGAGGTGGAGTCACCACCGGGGCGACCGCTGCGGCGCGGCGACGACTACGCGGTGGATGACCTCACGCTGCGGCTCTACCGCGCTCCGGCCGCCGCCGAGGAGGCGGTCGTCGCGTTCCTGAAGGGAGACCGGGCCGCGGGGTTCCTCGAGCGACGACGGTGCGAGGTGTCCCTCGCGATCCGCGCCTGGGTGAAGAGCCCGGGCAACGCCGCGCCGCTCCTGTCGAGCGCGCTCGCGGCGGCGCTGGCCGCCTCCACGGACCTGGGCAACCTGGAGGACGAGGACACGCTCTTCGAGGACACCGGGGTCCGCATCCGCCTGCTCCAAGCGTCGGCCACGCTGCTCGGCGTCCACCGCGGCATCGAGGACGTGGGCGGGACGCTCTACACCCGCGCCCAGGCGAACTTCCTCGTGCGCGGAGAGCTCGAGCAGCTCGTCACCCTCGGCGCGCCCGACCCGCGAGGAACCATCCGCGAGGTGCGGCGCGTCACATAGCCCATCCACGAACCGCGCGCCGCGGCCGCGCGTCGGCGGAGCCCCGGAGACGGGGACGCCGGAGCGGCTCACGCCTCGGCGCGACCACCGATGCGCGAGCCCGCGCTGGCCGGCAGCCTGCGGAAGAGAGGGCCCGCCAGCGACGACACCACCGCGATGGCGACGAACGGCAACACGAAGCGGTCCGGCGTCAGCGGCAGATCCCCCTTGCCTCGCGCGACATGCAGCATGAGGGCGCCGAAGCTGATGCCCATCGCGAGGCCCAGCTGCTGGGTCACCACCGCCATGGTGGAGGCGCTGCTCATGCGCTCCGAGGAGATGTCCGCGTAGGCCACCGCGTTGGTGGCGGTGAACTGCAAGGAGCGCATGAAGCCCCCGATGACGAGCGCCACGAAGATGACGGGAATGGGCGTCGAGGGGCGGAAGAGCGCCGGGACCGCCGTCAGCACGGCGGACGCCAGGTTGGAGCCGATGAGCGTGCTGCGGAACCCCGCCCGCCGGATGATCAACGGCGCCACCGGCTTGCACGACAGTGCCCCCAGGCTGGTGCCAATGGTCACCAACCCCGCCTCGAGGGGGCCCCAGCCCAGCCCCACCTGGAACAGCAGCGGGAGCAGGAACGGCGTGGCCCCCAACCCCATCCGGACGAGCCCGCCGCCCACCGTGCTGGCCCGGAAGGTGGCCACCTTGAAGAGGCCCAGGTCCAGCACCGGCCGCGCCACGCGACGCGTGTGGAGGACGTAGAGGACGGTGGCGACCACGGCGACGAGGAGGACGCCCAGCTGGAGCAGCGGCGGCACCAGGCCGATGCCCACCGTCTCCGCCGCGCCAATCAACAGGGTGATGGAGACCACCGCGAGCACGAAGCCCCGCCAGTCGAAGGGGCCCGGGTCGGGCTGCCGCAGCAACGGCACGAAGCGCGCGACCGCGGCCATGCCCAACAGACCCACGGGGACGTTGATGAAGAAGATCCACGGCCAGTCCGCGACGCCGAGGATGACGCCCGCCAGCGGCGGGCCCAGCAGCGGCCCCAGCAGCGCGGGCATCGTGAACCAGCTCAGCGCGGACACCAGCCGCTCGCGCGGCGCCGAGCTCACGACGATGAGGCGCCCCACGGGCGTCATCAACGCACCCCCCAGCCCCTGCAGCGTCCGGAACATCACCAGCTGAGGCAGCGTGCGGGAGAAGCCACACAGCACCGAGCCGGCCAGGAAGACGACCATCGCCAGCATGAAGACGCGCTTGGGACCGAAGCGGTCCGCCACCCAGCCACTGGCCGGGGCGAGCACCGCCAGCGCCAGGATGTACGACGTCAACGCCAGCTTCAGGTGGATGGGGTCCGTGCCGAACGCCACCGACAGCGTCGGCAGCGCCGTGGACAGCACGGTGGAGTCGACGAACTCCATGAACAGCGCGCTCGCCACGGCGATGGACGCCAGCCGCGAGCCCATGCGGGAGGGCTCCGAAGCGGCTCGGGGTGGAGAGGCACCAGGGGAGTCGGACACCTCTCTTCTATGCGCATGCGCGGACGAAGCTGTCACGCCTGACGACATGCCACCCGGGGGACTTCCTGGCCACACGGAGTGAGCGAGGCCAGCCCGGGGTCGTGCCCCCCGCCCGCGGGGGCACCGACGTCAGGATGGCTCGTCAGGCCGGCCGCTCCAGGCGCCCGTCCGCGTGGCGGGCGAAGCGCCCCTCTTCCCGGGGATGGACCGGGTCATCCCGCTTCCAGGGCCAGCCGCCGAAAGCCGTGCGCTGGTAGTCCTGGAACGCCTGGATGATCTCCTCCCGGGAGTTCATCACGAAGGGCCCGTGCTGGACGACGGGCTCGTTGATGGGCTGCCCCTGGAGCATCAACAGCTCGCTCTCCTCCGGGCCGTTCTCCAGGGCCGCGGGCACCTCGGCGCGCAGCTCGATGAGCTGCCGGGCGGAGACGTCCCGCGCGCCCACCTTCAGGGAGGCGCCCTTGAAGAAGTACAGGAAGCGATTGCTGCCCTTCCTCGCCACGGGCAACGTCCACCGGGCCCCGGGCGCCAGCTTCAGCGTCCAGATGGCCACGTCCGAGTCGGCCCGCGAGGCCCAGGAGTGGGGCGGCGGCGAAGGCGGGCGCTCCTCGCCCAGCGCCCCCGCCACCACGGTGACCTCCGTCGTCCGGCCCGCCTCATCCCGCGCGACGTGGCGGGGGATGACGTGGTTCCAGAGCATGGAGAAGTGGGGCGCCACCATCTTGTCCACGCGCGGGAGGTTGAGCCAGATCTGGAACAGCTCCACCGGATTCGGCGTGTCGGCGCGCAGCAACGGGAACATCTCCGAGTGCAGCAGGCCGCTGCCCGCGGTGATCCACTGCACGTCCCCGCCCCCGAAGCGCGCCGCGGCCCCGAGCGAGTCGGAGTGGTCCAGCAGTCCGTTGCGGACGATGGTCACCGTCTCGAAGCCCCGGTGGGGGTGCTGCGGGAACCCCGGCACCACGGTGCCGTGATACATGTTCCAGCCGTCCTTCCCCGCGAAGTCCTGCCCGATGTCCCGGCCCGCCAGCGAGGCCACGGGCCCCAGCTGCGCGTTGCCCCGCGGATAGCGGTCGTCGTGGTGGACGCAGAACAGGAAGGGGTCCGGGGTCCGCCAGGGCATCCCCCCGAGCGGGCTGACACGGACGACGGCTGGCTGCTCACTCTCCTGCTGACTCATTCCGCGCTCCTCCGACCTTCCCGGACTCTTGGTGCAGGCGGCGGTCGAAGCCCCCGCCGCCGCGATCATCTTCAACGCCGCTCTGCGGCTGACCTCATCACTCAACGGCCACCTCGCCTGGCTCCAGGACGGATGCTTCCTGGAACCCATAACCTTCGCACAGCCCGGGTGCACGGCGTCAGTCTCCAGGAGGCTCCCACCGCCGGTGCACGCCAGGCCCGACATGCCGTAGGGTACGCCCGCCCGTGACCGCTTCCGTCCCCCACCCGCCCTCCGTCTCGCAAGACCGCGTGCGCGCCATCGACTGGCTGCGCGGCATCGCCGTGCTGTTCATGATCCAGACCCACTCGCTGGCGCTGCTCACCCCCGAGCTGCGGCGCAGCGCGTGGACCGGACGGCTGCTCAAGCTCGACGGCCTGGTGGCCCCGGCGTTCATCTTCTCCGCGGGCTTCGCCGTCGCGCTGTTGATGGTGCGCAGCGCCGCGGCCGGGGTCGTCCGGGAACGGGTACGCCGCAACGCGCGCCGCGCCCTGGAGGTCCTGGCGGTGGCCACGCTCGTCAACTGGGCGTGGTTCCCGCTCCTGCGCGAGCCGAAGTGGATCCTCCGCATGGACATCCTCCAGTGCGTGGGCCTCTGCCTGTTGCTGGTGTTGCCGGTGGCCGCGGCGCTCGCGTCCCGGCCGCGCGCGCTGGCCGGCGTCAGCCTGGCCCTGTCCCTGGCCCTCTTCGGCGTCGCGCCGCTGGGGGAGCACGTCCCCGAGCCCTGGGCGACGTTGACGAACAAGTCCTCCTTCGCGCCGTTCCCGCTGCTGCCCTGGCTGGGCTTCGCGTTCCTCGGCGCCTTCGCGGGCACCCTGGCGGGCGCGTGGGGACGCGTGGCGCTCGCGCGGGGGCTCGTCGCGCTGGTGGGGCTGGGCATCGCGGGGACGCTGGCGGCGGATACGCTCTTCGCCCTCTATCCCCACCACCGCTTCTTCGTCTCCAACCCCTCCAACTCCGCCACCCGCTTCGCCTGGGTGTGCGCGGCGCTGCTCGCGTTGATGTGGCTGGAGGCCCGGGTGCCCGCGCAGGCCCGCCCCTCGTGGGCCCGGCGCTTCATCGAGGTCTTCGGGACCTCGTCGCTGTCGGCGTACTTCTTCCACGAGATGCTGTTGTTCTACCGCGTGGGCGGGGTCCTCTCCTTCGACCGCTTCTGGAGGGATCGCGCCGAGTGGGGCCTGTACTGGGTCCTCACCGCGGCGCTCGTCCTCGCCACCTGGGGCCTGTGCCTGGCGTGGGATCGCCTGGAGCGCCTCGCGAAGACGGCGCTCCAGGGCGCGACGCAGCGGCTCAAGGCCCGCTCCGCCCTGCCTCAGTGAGGAGCGGCGGCGGCCAGCGTGTCGAAGGCCGCGATGACCTCCGGGGGCGCCTGGACCAGCTCGATGAGCACGCCCTCGCCGCTGAACGGAAACTGCTCGTTGCCCTTGGGGTGGACGAAGCAGATGTCGTGGCCCGCGGCGCCCTTGCGGATGCCACCGGGGGCGAAGCGCAGGCCCTGCTTCTCCAGCCAGGCCACCGCGCCGGGGAGGTCATCCACCCAGAGGCCCACGTGGTTGAGGGGCGTCTCGTGGACGCGCGGCTTGCCCTCCGGGTTGATGGGCTGCATGAGGTCCACCTCCACCTTGAAGGGACCGGCGCCCGCGGTGACGATGTCCTCGTCCACGTTCTCGCGCTCGCTGCGATAGGTGCCGTGCGGCGTCAGGCCGAGCAGGTCCACCCAGAGCTTGCGGAGCGGCGCCTTGTCCGTCCCACCGATGGCGATCTGCTGGACGCCCAGGATGCGAAAGGGTCGTGAGGTCTGCATGGGCGGCAACCCTGTCAGACGCTCCGGCCCCACACAAGGACGGCCCGGCGGCGCGAAAAAATCGGGGGCCTAGACCCATTTCCCCAGGTCATGCGTATCGAGCGGGCGACCGTTGCTTCCGTCCCCCGGAGACCGCATGTCCCAGACCTTCCTGAAGCGCCGTTTGACCGTGTGGGGAAGTACCCTTCTGCTCGTCGGGGCGGCCTGCACCAGCCGCGCCCCCGTGGCCACCGCCGAGCTCGAACCCCAGACGGCCCCGGCCACCCCAAGCGCCGCTCCGGCCGGGGCGGCGCGGGACGACGTGGCACGGGCCTCCGATGGGAACATCGCCGCCGTCGCGTCGGCGCCGCGCGAGAAGGAAGACTCCGCCCAAGCGGTCGGAGCCTCCGGGGCCGACTTCGGCCCAAGCAACGCCCAGGCCGCCATGGGAGCACCGCTGAAGGCCGCGCCCGCCGTGGCCATGGCAGAGCCCGCGATGCGCGTGGCGTCGGCGCCAGCGCCCCTGCGGAGGGCCAAGGCCGCCACCGCGCCCGACATGCTCCGGCCCGGTGACCTGGCGGACAAGAGGGAACTCTCCTCGGAAGGCGGGGGCAACACCTTCGAGGCCTGGAAGCCCAACACCTTCACCGAGACGGCGAAGGACCCGCTGTCCACCTTCGCCGCGGACGTGGACACGGCCTCCTACACTGTGGCGCGACGCTACCTCGTCCAGGGACAACTTCCGCCGGGCTCCTCCGTGCGCGTGGAGGAGTTCGTCAACTACTTCAAATATCGCTACGCGCCGCCGGAGAAGGGGGCCTTCACCGTGCACCTGGAGGCCGCGCCGTCGCCCTTCAACCCCCGGCGGCACTTCGTGCGCGTGGGCGTGCAGGGCAAGGTCGTCTCCCGCTCGCAGCGCAAGCCCGCGCACCTGGTGTTCCTGGTGGACACGAGCGGCTCCATGGCGTCGGACGACAAGCTGCCCCTGGCGAAGGAGGCCATCAAGATCGCCGTGAAGAACCTGAACGAGAACGACACGGTGGCCATCGTCACCTATGCGGGCTCGACGAGGGACCTGCTGTCGCCCACGCCCGCGACGGACGTCAAGCGCATCCACGCGGCGCTCGACACCCTCCAGGCCGGCGGCGGCACGTCCATGGGCACGGGCATGGACCTGGCGTACCGCCACGCGGTGAAGAAGGCGGCGGGCGGCGTGGTGTCCCGCGTGGTGGTGCTCACGGATGGTGACACCAACATCGGCCCCAACCTGAGCCCGCAGGCCATGCTGGAGAGCATCCACAAGTACGTGGCGGAGGGCGTCACCCTCACCACGGTGGGCTTCGGCATGGGCAACTACCGGGACGACCTGATGGAGAAGCTCGCGGACAAGGGCAACGGCAACTGCTTCTACGTGGACAGCTACAAGGAGGCCCGCAAGGTCTTCGAGACGCAGCTCACCGGCACGCTGGAGGTCATCGCCAAGGACGTGAAGCTCCAGGTGGAGTTCGACCCCGTCGCGGTGAAGCGCTACCGCCTGCTGGGCTACGAGAACCGGAACGTGGCGGACCAGGACTTCCGCGACGACAAGGTGGACGCGGGGGAGATTGGCGCCGGCCACAACGTCACCGCGCTGTACGAGGTGGAGCTGGAGCCGGAGACGAAGGCGCCGCTGGCCACGGTGCGCGTGCGCGCCAAGGCGCCCAACGGCACCGAGGCCGCCGAGCAGGCCTTCCCCTTCGAGCGCGCCCGGATGCGTGAGTCGCTGGAGGCCGCGTCGCCGGACTTCCGCTTCGCCCTGGCCGTGGCGGCCACCGCGGACATCCTCCGCGGGAACCCGGCCACGGAGGGCTGGAGCCTGGCGACCGCGCAGAAGCTGGCCGAGGGCGCCACCGTGGGAGACTCGGACCGGTTGGAGTTCGTGAAGCTGGTGTCCCAGGCGCGCGCGCTGTCGGGCGCCTCGGCGCGGGGGCGCTGAGGCTCCCGGGTGGGCCTGGGGGACACGGGGTGGGAGGCCCTCGGGGGAGGCGCCTTCCACCCCGTGGACTCTTCAGCTCACGGGAACGCGGCGATGGAGGGCGCCGTCGTGCTGGTGAAGAAGTCCGGGTAGGTGGCCGTGTAGTGGCTCCCGCTGCCCGTCTCTCCCAGGAGGACCCCGGTCTTCGAACCCGACACGGTCACCGTGGTGCCATCCGCGGCCACCGCCACGGTCCCCGACTCCACGTTGCCCTCCCCCAGGTAGACGGCCAGGCCGGTGGAGCGGACGATGGTCAGCGTGGCCGGGTCGACGTGCTGCACGGTGACGGTGATGGGCGCGCTGCCGCTGACGCTCGTCTTCTTGGTGAACGCCGTGGCGATTCCCAGCGCGTTGCCCGCCACCGTGCGCGTCGGCTCGTGGACGACGGACGTCCCCAGCGTCACCAGGCCCCCTCCGTACGGGCACGAGGGGATGGGCTGGCGGATCAACTTGACGTCATAGGCGGGCGGCGTCACCCCCGTCTGGGGATAGGCGGTGATGCTGAAGATGCAGCCCTGGATGGACACGGAGGTCGCCTTCGACTCCTGCTGCGCCAGCGAGTCCTCCTGTCCGGAGGGACCCTCCCCGCCACAGGCGCCGAGGAGGCCAACGACACAAAGACAGACAGCCTTCTTGAAGAATCGCATCGACTCATGACTCCTTTGCTCGCGGGGAAAGCGCGAACAAGTTAGCAGCGATGCGAGTCTTTGCGTGAACGTTCCGCGCGCGTTCACACGCCGAAACGAGGACGCATCGCGCTATCATCGACCGCGCATGCGCCCATTCCTCCTTCCGTCCCGAATCCTGCTGGTCCCTCTCACCACGTCGCTGCTCGCCTGTGCCGGGTGTAGCGACGACCCCACCGGGGGCGGCGTCCCGCTGGGGGAGGAGCAGAAGGGCATCGCGACCTACTACGACGCCACGGGCGCCGGGAACTGCGGCTACGACGCCAGCCCGGATGACCTGATGGTGGCGGCGATGAACACGCCCCAGTACGCCCACAGCGCGGCGTGTGGCCAGTGCGTGGACATCCAGGGCCCCAGCGGCTCGGTGCGCGTGCGCATCGTCGACCGCTGCCCCGAGTGCGAAGCGGGCCACCTCGACCTGAGCCGCGAGGCGTTCGCGAAGATCGCCGAGATGGGCCTGGGTCGCGTGGACATCACCTGGAAGGTGGTGTCCTGCGACGTGGCCGGGAACCTCGAGTACCACTTCAAGAACGGCAGCAACCCGTGGTGGACCGCCATCCAGGTGCGCAACCACCGGCTGCCCATCGCCAAGCTGGAGTGGCGACGAGGAGACGGCGACTGGCAGAACGTCCCGCGCGAGGACTACAACTACTTCGTCAACGACAGCGGCATGGGCGAGGGCTCCTTCAACGTCCGGGTGACGTCCTCCACGGGCGAGCAGGTGGAGGACAAGCTGCCCGGCGTCCTCGACGACCGCAGCTACGAGGGCAGCGCCCAGTTCCGCTGACCCACCCCGTGCGGGCCCCGGGGAGGCGCCCCTCCCCGGCTCCGCGAGACGTCACCGTCGCAGCATGGAGCGCAGCAGCTCCAGGGCCTCGGTGACGCCCTGCCAGACCTGGAGCGACTTGACGCCCTCACCCTCGCCCTGGACGGCGCGGCGGGCGGCGCGCTCCAGCGGCAGCAGCACGCCCTCCACCAGCTCGATCTGCCGGCTGAGCTCCGCCGGAGACGGCCCCGCGACGTTGGCCGTACGCTGGAGCGCCTCCACCGGCACCTGGGCGGACACGTTCACGGGCCGGTCCGCCAGCGCGGACAGCGCCCGGGACAGCTGCTCCATGTACGGTCCGAAGTCCGGCTGCGGGGCGGCCACCACCGTCGGCGCCGCGGCGGCCGTCGACGCCCGCTCGGTGAGCGCCTTGAGCAGCTGGGCCAGGTGCTTCAGGTAGGGCGTCAGGTCCGTGGCGGCGACCGGCGCGGGGGGCGGCGGTGCTGACTTCGCCTCGCGGCCCACGCGCGCGACCTCCAGCACCGCGTCGCGCAGGGCCTCCAGGTACGGAAGCGCCTCGGCGGCGGGGCTCGCCTCCTCCCGCGCCGCGCCCTGCTGGACCTGCGCCGCGGCCTGGACCACCGCGTCGCGCACGGCGCCCAGCTGCTCCTCGATGCCGCCGAGCTGACCGGTGACGCGGGCGACGGGGTCGTCCTCCTTGCCGCCCATGCGCTTGACGCGCGCGAAGCCCTGCTTGATCTCCTCCCAACGCTTCGCCTTCTCCGGCGTGAGGCGGCCGCGCAGCTCCGCCAGCTTGAGCAGGTTCTGCTCCGCCGCGGTGGTGAGCGTCTGGGACTCGCCCTGGTAGTGGTCGTCGACGAGCCGCTCCAGCTCCGCGTCCGTCATGGCCGCGACGAGCTTCTCCGACAGCTTGTTCATGTTGCGGTAGCTGCCCTGGAGCTTGAACGCGGGCTCCGTGCGGAAGCGCTCGTCCTGCGCCGCCGACGCGATGTACTGCATGTTCACCTTCAGCAGCACCGACTGGACGCGGAACATCCGCTGGAAGATGGCGATGATCTCCTGGAGCTCCGCCGCGGCGTAGCCATGCTTCAGCTCGCCCGCGGGCACCTCCTCGCCCTGCGCCATGCGGAGGATGCGGTGCGTGTCCGCCGCGTCGCGCGTGGCCAGGGGCGCCGTCACCACGTTCGACGTGAGCGCGTTCTCCAGGTAGCTCAACGCGAACAGGTGCTCCTTGCCGTCGAGGATGTCACCCAGGTTGTAGGTGTCCGCGCGGTTGGCGAGCATGTCCGGGATGCGGAAGCGCTCGCCCGTCTCGGTGTACGGGTTGCCCGCCATGACGACGCAGAACTTCTTGCCGCGCAGGTCGTAGGTGCGCGTGCGGCCGTTCCAGACGCCCTCGACGCGGCGCTGGCCGTCGCACAGGGAGATGAACTTCTGGAGCAGCTCCGGGTCGCTGTGCTGGATGTCGTCGAGGTAGAGCATCACGTTGTTGCCCATCTCGAACGACAGGTTGATGCGCTCCACCTCCTGGCGGGCCGTGGCGTTGGGGGCCTCCGCCGGATCCAACGACTTCACCGCGTGGCCCAGCGCGGGCCCGTTCACCTTCACGAAGGCGAGCCCCAGGCGGCTGGCCACGTACTCCATCAGCGTCGTCTTGCCGTAGCCCGGCGGTGACATGAGCAGCAGCATGCCCATGCGGTCGGTGCGCTTGCCCTCGCCCGCGGCGCCCAGCTGCTTGGCGAGGTTCGCGCCGATGAGCGGCAGGTACACCTCGTCGATGAGCCGGTTGCGGACGAAGGACGACAGCACCTTCGGCGACAGCTCCTCGAGGCGCAGCTTGCGACGCTCGCGCTCCAGCAGGTTGCGCAGGAGCGCCCGGTACGCCTGGTACTGGGGCACGCGCAGCTGGCGGAACTCGCCCAGGCGCGCCAGGAACTCGTCCAGGCGGACCGACAGCTTGCGGTCCTGGATGCGGGCATGGCTGCCCAGCAGCCCCGTCACCTCCGCCGAGGTCAGGGCCCCCGCCGGCTCGACGTCGAGCTTGCGCTCGGTGAGCAGCAACACCGCCGCCTCCAGCGCGACGTGGACGGCCTCACCCGGCCCTCCGTCTCGCTGCGCCAGGTAGGCATCCACCCACGCCCGGGAGACCTCCAGCCGGGCCGCGAGGTCCTTCTCCAGGCCGCGCAGGTCCTCCTCGAACGCGGACCGGGTGCCCTGGCGGTCGAGCTGGGCCAGCAGCGCGTCGCGCAGCGCCAGCGCCTCGCCGCTCGTCGTGAAGCGGGGACGCTCCACGGACAGCTCCTCCACGAGGTAGCGCCCGGCCATCCGCGCCTCGGCCGCGGAGTGCTTCACCCCGTGCTTCTGGAGGAAGGCCCCCACGGCCTCGCCCAGCGCGAGGCCCAGCTCTCCCATGCCGCCGGCCGTGGCGAACGTCTTGCGCAGCCGCGCGAGGCTGCGCGCGCGCCGGTGCAGCAACGCGCGCGCCGCGTCGTCTCCGTCGAAGGCCCAGTACAGCGCGGCCCACGCACGCGGCAGCGGGGCGAAGCGCAGGAGCCCGGCGCCCTGGTGCAGGTGGAGCAGCTTCTCCAGGAGCGCCGTCGCGTCGACGTCGTGCACGCCGCGCTCGTAGCCCTCGTCGAAGCGGTCCGCCGCGTAGGCGCGCACGCGCTCCAACAGGCTCCCCGCCATCAGCGCCTCGTGGAGCGCCGTCAACGACAGCCCGCCCTTCCCGTCCTCCGCGTCCATCAGGATGCAGGCGGCCAGGTACTCGGCGCGGTACACGTCCCGCGTCTCGGAGACGAGGTGCTGCTCCCACAGGTCCTGGTACTCGAGCAGCTCGGGGTCCTCGAGCTTCTGCGCGTAATCCGTGCCGGTGAGTTGGAGGAAGAGCGCGCCGTCGCGCGGCACGAGCGTCAGGTCCAGCGGCTGGGTGTTGACGTTGAAGCGGAACGTCCCCAGCTTGATGAGCGCGTCGCCCTCGGCGAACAGGTCCTGCTTGTCCCGCAGCGCCCGCAGCGCGTCCTGCTTCGCGGACTTCAGGCGGGACAACACCTCGTCGGAGCGGACGCTGTCCTGGAGCTCCAGGAGCTGCTCGGCCAGCTGCCGCAGCTTGAGGATCATCGCGTCGGTGGCGAAGTAGCCGTTGAGCTCGTCGTCCGACTTGAACGCCTTGGAGCGGCGCTGCACGCCCTGGAGGATGCGCTCCGCGGCGCTGAACAGGCCCTGCGCGCGGCGCTGGCGCTCGTCCACCAGCGTCTGCTTGCGCGCGCCGAACGCCTCCAGCAGCTCCTCGCGCTTCTGGGTGATCTGCCCCAGGAACTCGTCGAACTCGCCGAACCGGCCCTCCAGCTCCTCGAGCTGGACGGTGAGCCGCGACAGGCCCTCGTCGCACTTCTCCGGCAGGTCCGCCTGGGCCAGGGCGTTCTCGATGGCCTGCCCCAGCAGCCGGAACTGCGCGCCGAACTCCGCGCGCTTCTCCTTGCCGGACAGCTCCTTGCGCCGGGCCGCGAGGCTGGCGCGCACCCGGTTGAGCTGGCCGAACAGCTCGGAGATGCCCTCCAGGATGCGGGCGCGGGCGAGCGGGTCTCCCACCTGGAGGCCGCCGACGACCTCGCCCAGCACCGTCAACCCCTGGGCCGTCTTCTCGATGTCCTCGCCCAGCGGCGCCAGCTCCACCGTGGTCCGCACGGGCTCCAGCTTCGCGAGCAGTTCGTCCAGGCGCACCGCCAGCGGCTGGAGCGCCTCGCCCTTCTGGAGGAACTCCACGCACCCGGAGCTGGTGCGGTCGGACGCCTCCACCACGGCCTTCTCGAGGGCGTCCACGCGCCCCAGGTCCATGTAGCGGATGTCCTTGAGCGTGATGAGGTGACCGCGCTGCTGCCGCAGCTCGGCCAGCACCAGCATGAACTCCTCGGCCGTGGTGAGCACCTCCGGCCGCACGCGCCCCAGGAGCTTCTCCTGCGTCTTCTCCGCCGCGGCCAGGGCCTCCGTCGCGCGCTTCTGGAGCGCGAGCACCTTCTCGAACTCGTCGATGATGAGCTCGGAGGTGCGGCGCAGCGCCTCGATGGGCTCCTGCAGCTGCGTCTCCGCGTGCCCCAGCCAGTAGTACGCGTCCAGGGCGCGCGTGGAGGCGGAGACCAGGTCCTCGTAGGTGCGCCGGCTGGGCTTGTCCGTCTTCGCGATGCGCTGGAGCGTCAGCGCGTCGGAGATGCCGCGCACCAGCTCCGCGTTGCCCACCTTGCCCAGGTAGCCGGGCGCGGGGGGCGTGGCCGCGGCGTGCTCGTCCGAGACGAACGGCGTCTGCCACACCTGCATGGGGTGCACGCGCGTGGGCTCCTGCGACGTCTCGCGGAACACCACCAGCCCGCCGTCGGAGAAGAGGCTGAAGCCGTTGCACACCAGCGGGTTCTGCACCTCCTTGCGCACCAGGTTGTACGGGAAGAGCAGGTAGCGGCCCTCCTCGCGCTGGTGGAAGACGTAGAGGACGTCCTCTCCGTTGGGCGAGCGGATGACCTGCTTGAACTCCATGCCCACGCCGGTGGCGTCGCCCTCGAAGACCTTGTAGTCGCCCGTCTGGAGGTAGTAGCCGCCCGGGAAGATGACGCCCTGGTCCTCCGGCAGGCGGATGCAGGCCTGCCCCAGCGCGTCGATGCGGACCACGTGCTGGGTGCGGGAGTTGAACACGAGGAAGCGCTGCGTCGCCTCGCGGAAGGGCTGCACGCGCAGGAGGATGAGCGTCCCCACCTGCGCCCAGGCGAACTTCGCGTCGTCCAGCGACTGGTTCGCGTCGTCCACCGGCTCGCTGTAGATGCCCAGGCCGCTGGACGTGTTGTTCTCCACCTTGACGGTGAGGTCGCCCTTCACCGTCTCCACGAAGACCTGGTCCAGCACGTTGACGTGCGGGTGCGCGCCCAGCACGTAGTTCTCGCGCGTGGCCACCGTCCACTCGAAGTCGTGGGACGGAGGGAACACGTGGTCGCGCTCGCCCTGGTTGTCCACGTACGTCGCGCGCCCGTCCGTCTCCAGGTTGAAGCGGAAGACCTTGATGTCGCGCGAGGAGCGACCCGTCTGGAAGATGGCCAGCAGCCGCGTGTCCTTGCGGCGCAGCTGGAGCAGCTTCGCGTCCTTGTAGTAGCGATACAGCTCCCCGAAGTCCCGCAGGAAGCGCGGATCCGCGAGGAAGCCGCCCGCCTCGGTGTGGGGGACCGCGGACAGGTCGAAGCCCTCGGCCGTCTTCTCGAAGCGATGCAGGGAGAAGACGTCCGCGACGGACGTCTCCTTCTTCAGGCCGATGAAGACGTTGTAGCCGAAGAGCAGGTAGCGCCCGACGCTGACGATGTCGCGCGCCACGCAGTTGTGCTCGGTGCGCACGCGCTCGTTGCCGGTGACCGACAGCTCGGTCCCTCCGAAGAACGCCTTGCGCCGCGCGTTGAGGTCCGAGGCCTTCGCCCCCAGCGCGTCCGCCTGCGCGAGCAGGCGCGTCCGGATGACCTCGTAGCTGCCGCCCTCCAGCGCCACCTCGCCCGTGGGCGCCGCGCCCTTTCCGCCGTCAGTTGCCATGAGTGCTCACCGGAGAATCGCGTGGACCCCACCCCCGCCCCCTCCATCCAGGAGAGGAGCGCCACCCCAGCAGGGCCCCGGGGCGGGGTCGTCGTTGCATCGTGACATCGTGGCCGCCATCCACCGCGAGGGATGGCGGCCCCTCCGACCGACGGAATGTCAGCCCTTCTTGTCGGCGGCCGGGCGGCCCTCGCTGCCCGCCAGCGCCTTGAGGGCCGACGCCGCGTCCACCGCGCCCGGAGTCATCCGGTGCAGCAGCGCCGCCACGGCCAGGTTCTGCGCGTCGTTGCTCAGCCCCGGCTTGGAGAGGATCTCCTTCAGGTCCGCCGGCAGGTCCTTCTCACCGTTGAGGTAGCCCCCGAGCGCCTTCTTCAGGGCCTCGCCGTGGTCCAGCGCGCCGTCCACCGCGCTGCCGAAGGACACCGCCTTGACGAAGCGCTCGAAGAACTGGCCGTCGCCGCCGACGATGTTGAACTTCGCGTTGGCGAAGGCCTTGGCGAGCACCTCGGCCTGCGCGTGGGCGACGTCCTTCCGGACGCGGATGGTCTCCAGCTCCACGTCGCGCTCCTTGGCCAGCCGCAGGCGGAACTCCTCGTGCTCGCGGCCCACGCCGTCCATCAGCTTCATGGACGCGGCCTTCTCCGCCAGGCCCCGGGCCTCGGCGAGCAGCTTCTCCTGGATGGCCGCGGCCTCGGCGAGCTGCTTCTCCTTGGTGGCGAACGCCTCCGCCTCGCCGCGCTTCTGGATGGCCACCGCCTCGGCCTCCTGGACGCGCGCGTGGGCCAGGCCCTTCTCCTGCTCGCCAGCGGCCTCCGCCAGCAGCCGCTCGCGGACGACCTGCGCCTGGGCGTGGCCCTGCTTCTCGATGGCCCCGGCCTCCGCCTCCTTCACGCGCACCTGCGCCATGCCCAGCTTCTCCGTGGCCGCGGCGTCCGCCTCCTTCACGCGGATGCCCGCCAGGCCCTCGGCGGCGGCCTCCGCCTGGATGCCCTCGGCCAGGCGCGACTTGGCCTTGGCCGTCTTGTCCGCGGCCTCCAGGTCCGCCTCGGCCAGGGTGAGCTTCTCCTTCGCGATGAACACCGCCATCTCGCTGTTGGCCTTGGCGGCGTTGACGTCCTTGACCGTCTTCTCCTGGGCCTGGGCCTCGGCGGTGATGATGAGGGCGTTCTTCTTGCGCAGGGCGTCCGACTCCACGCGCAGGTCCTTGATGCGCTCCTCCTCCTGCGCCACCGTCTTCTCCACGGCGATGCGGGCGCGCACCACGTCGGCGATGTCCTTCTTCTGCTCCTCGACGGCGCGCTCCTTGGCGATGCGCTCCAGCTCCGTGTCGCGCTCACGGCCGATGGCCGCCAGCGAGCGGGCGCGCTCGACGTTCTCCGCCTCGACGCTCACCTCGCGCTCGCGCTGCTTCTGGGCCACCTCGATGTCGCGCGTCTTGTGCTGCTCCTGGACGAGGATCTCCTGCTCGGCCTTGATGCGGGCCAGCTGGGCGCGCGAGTACTCGCTCTGCTTGACCAGCTCCGCCTCGGCCGTCTCGCGGGCCTGCACGCTCTCGATGGCGCGCTTCTGCTTCGCGGCGGCCTCCTCGCGCTGGCGCTCCAGCTCGAAGATGCTCTCGTCCGCTTCCACGTTGCGCTTGGTCACCGCCTGGCGCTCGCTCTGGCGCAGCTCGTTGGTGACGACGTTGTGCTCGGTGGTGAGCTTGGTGATCTTCCGGATGCCCTCGGCGTCCAGGATGTTGTCCTTGTCGAGCATCTCCACCGGGGTCTGCTCCAGGAAGTCGATGGCGCAGTCCTCCAGCATGTACCCGTTGAGGTCCTTGCCGATGACGTCGACGACCTGGTCCTTGATCTTCGCGCGCTGGGTGTAGAGGTCGACGAAGTCGAAGCTCTTGCCCACCGTCTTGAGCGCCTCGGAGAACTTGGCCTCGAAGAGCTTCTCCAGCGTCTCCTGGTCGCTGGCGCGCTGGCAGCCGATGGACTGCGCCACCTTGAGCACGTCCTCGCGCGTCTTGTTCACGCGCACGAAGAAGGTGACCTTGATGTCCGCCCGGATGTTGTCCTGGCAGATGAGGCCCTCCTTGCCGCGCCGGTCGATCTCCACCGTCTTCAGGGAGATGTCCATCACCTCGGCGCGGTTGATGATGGGAAACACCACCGCGCCGGTGAAGGTGACGAGCGGCTCGCTCTTCAGCGTGTTGACGATGAGCACCTTGCCCTGGTCCACCTGCCGGTACAACCGGACGATGGTGAGCAGGATGCCGCTGAGAAGGATGAGGCCGCCGACGCCGGCGGCGATCGCGGTAACTGGATCCATGGCCATTTCCTGACGAGTGGTGACAGCGGGCCTTGTATCAGGCGCTGGAGATCCCCCGCAAAAGCCCTCCAGCGTCGAAAGGGTCGGTCGCTCCCCCTGAGCGGACCCTGGTCTGCATCAGCCGCGTGACTTGACCCGCGCGAGCGCCGCGGCCCGTGCGGGGTCGCGCAGCTGCTCGAGTTCCTCCGGAACGAGCCAGTCCACCGGCTCCACTTCGTAGACATCGCGCGCGGCGTCGTACGCGAGGATGAGCGCCGGATCTCCGCGCTTGAGTTCGTTCGCCTTGGCGCACACGACGTGCAGGAGCATGCCCGCGCCGCCGTCCTCGAGGGTGGCGTGGCCGCTGGTGCCCGTCACGCCGCCGCTGGAGATGGTGCACACGCGGCCCATCAGCGAGTCGCGGCCCGGGGCCTTCTTCGCCACGAAGACGGGGCGCAGCGGCCGGACGGCGAGCCCGGCGGCCACGGTGGCCACCATGAAGCACAGCACGCCCAGCGCGCTGCTCACGAGCCACGAGGGCAGGTAGGGCCCCAGCGCCGCGTGCACGGGCCCGGCGCTCGACACGGACAGGAACCAGGAGATGAACGCGACCAGGCTCACGGAGACCGTGAGCGGGATTCCGGCGAACCCCAGCGCGGAGAGCAGGCCCCCGTCCAGGTGTGCGTCATGGTCATGCGCGCCCAGCGCCTTGCCACCCGCCTCCACCGCCCCGCCCAGCGCCTTGCCACCCGCCTCCACCGCCCCGCCCAGCGCCTTGCCACCCGCCTCCAGGTGCAGGTCCCCGCCATCCAGGATGTCGATCCCCACCGCGCCGATGATGACGAACAGCCAGTACGTCATCACCACGCCCAGGACGATGGTGAAGATGGCGGTGGGGAACGCGAGGATGGCGTCGAGAAATGGCGTCATCGGCGCCCCGGACTCTAATCGACGCACACACCCGCCGAAAACCCCGCCCGGCGATTTCCTGGCCGGGCGGGAAGCAGGCTGGCGGGCCGGAACGACCCAGCCCGCGACGCATTTTGCAACCCGGTGGCCCCTGGCCCCAGGCCAGGGTGCCCCCGCGCAGGCTCAGATGGGGACGATCTCCACGACGCTGGGCGGCATGTACGTGGGAACCACGCGCTGGACGCGCAGGCCCGCCTTTTCGGCCAGCGCGGTGTACTCGGGGCCGGTGCGCTCGCGCCCCCCGACGATGACGAGCATGGCCATGTCGTAGAGGTTTCCGAAGTGCGGGATGTTGTCGCCCGGCAGCACGGTCTCCACGATGAGCAGCTTCGAGTCCGGCTTCATCGCCGCGCGGATGTTGGACAGGATGCGCAGGCTGCGCTCGTCGTCCCAGTCGTGGATGATCTGCGACAGGACGTAGATGTCGTAGCCCGGGGGGATGCTCTCGAAGAAGTCGCCCTCCAGCACCTCCGTGCGCTGTGACAGGCCCAGCTCCTTGAGCCGCGCGGTGGCCTCGTGTTTCACGTGAGGCAGCTCGTAGATGGCGCCCCGCATCGACGGGTGGGCCTGGAGGATGCGCGCCAGCAGCGTCCCCGTTCCGCCGCCCACGTCGACCACCGACTTCGCGCCCGAGAAGTCATACGCCCCCACCACGGCGGGCGCGTTGAGGCTCTGATACGCGGCCATGCTCGTGTTGAAGATCTCCGCGACCTCGCGATCCTTGGCGAGGTAGTCGAAGAAGGGCATGCCCATGAACTTGTCGATGGTCGGCTGCCCCGTCTTCAACGCGGTGGCGAGGTCTCCCCAGGCCTGCCACGACAACAGCAGGCCGTGCGCGCGGAGCGAGCCGTAGACGGAGTCCGGGTTCTCCTTGCGCAACAGCTGCCCCATCTCCGTGAGGCTGAAGCGCTCCGTCTTGTCGTCGCGATACAGGATGCCCAGGCCGCTCACCAGCCGCAGCAGGCGCCGCAGCGACTGCGCATGCGTCTTGCTGGCCTCCGCGAGCTCCTCGACCGTCTTCTGCCCGTCGCCGATGATGTCCGCGATTTCCAGCTCGGCCATGATCTGCAGGCAGCGAGACACCCAGAAGCCATACACCATCTGGGTCATCACCGCGGTCGGTGAGGCGGCGTCGGGAGCAGGAGACGGGGCGCTGCTGGGACGAGGCTGCTGGCTCATTCAGGGACCTTGCGCGGGAAAGGAGTCACGGCAATTCTGGAACCCAAAAGGTAGGCTGTAAAAGCACTATCCGTCACTTCCCTCGAAATAACAGGTAGCCCAGAGTCTGTGCGCGCCTTCATCACCCACCGGGAGTCGCTGCCCGTCGACGAGCTCAACGCGCTGCGAGACGCGTTGCTCGGCTCGGGCTTCGTCGCGCGCAGTCCGCTGATGGGGACGTTTCGCGCGAGTCGGGGCTTCGCCTTCATCTTCACACACGAAGGACGCGCCACGCTGGAGGAGCGCTTTCCGTTCCTGCGGGCCTACCTCGCGAGGGTGCTCGCGCCAGAGAGCGCGCGGGGGTTGCGGCCCTGGTGGGAGCGACTGCTGGGGCGCCCTCCGCCGCCGGTCCCCAATGCCTTCTACCTGAACCTGCTGTTGCTCGACGCCGGCACGCCGGTGGGACGACACATCGACGCGACGCTCCAGGAGCCCAGCGGCATGCCCGGGGTTACGCCCCATCACGTGAGCGTCCTGTACCTGCAGATGCCTCGCGGCGCGGCGGGAGGCGCCCTGCGCTTGTTCGAGGACCAGCGCCCCGTGGGCGAGGTACATCCGCACCCAGGGGTCCTCGTGCACTTCCGAGGAGACCTGCAGCACGAGGTGCAGCCCTTCATCGGCGGTGAGCCCGAGGCGCTCCGAGCGAGCCTGGTCTGCGAGCAATACGTCTTCCCTCCGGAGGCGCTGGCGCGGCTGCCCACGTTCCGCATCCAGTCCAAGGCGGGCTTCGCCGCGTACCTCGCCGACCGGGCGAGATGAACCGGGGTTCACCACACCTGGAGACTGAGCCAGAATGACGCACCGTCCGATTGGGGGCGGACCGAGTCAGGGGAGGCAACGTGGCTGTCGATCCGCAGGGCACCGATATCCAGCGGTTCATCGAGGAGGACACCGGTGGGCCGATGGTGATGATGAACCTGGTGCGATTCAAGGAGGGCGGTCGCGCGTCGTTCTCCGAGTACGTGAACGCGGTCCTTCCCTTCATCGTGAAGGCCGGAGCCCAGCCACTCTATGCGGGCGACTGTTCCACACCGCTGGTGGCGGAGCCGGGGCAGACGTGGGACGCGGTGATGCTGGTGCGCTACCCCGACCGGGCGACGTTCATGAAGATGGTGACCGACCCGGAGTACCAGCGCTTCAACCACCTGCGGACGGCCGCGCTGAGCGAGGCCGTGATGCAGGCGACGACGCCGTGGGCGAATTCGCCGTAGTCCCCACGCGGCGTCAGCGGCCGGCCACCCGCGCCAGGTCGGCCGTGGACGCGAAGGCGGGCGGGCGACGCGCGGGAGCGGCCCGTTCGAACGCGTAGGCGAGCTTCAGCAGCGTGGGCTCGCTCCAGGCCCGGCCGATGAAGGACAGGCCCACCGGGAGCCCGTGCACGTCGCCGGCGGGCACGGTGAGGCTGGGATGGCCGGCGACCGCGGCGGGCGTGGTGCTGCTGCCGAGCCAGTGGTCGCCGTTGACGAGGTCGATGAGCCCCGGCGGGGCCATGGTCGGCGCGACGAGCGCGTCCAGCCGGTGCTCGCGCATCACCGCGTCGATGCCCTGCTCCCGCGCCAGCTTCCGGCTGGTGGCCTTCGCCTTGAGGTACTTGCGGTCCGTGAGCGGGCCCCGCTCCTGGGCCATGTGGAACAGCTCCTGACCGAAGTACGCCAGCTCGGTGGCGCGGTGCTCCTCGTTGAAGCGGATGAGGTCCGCGAGCGTGCGCAGCGTCGTGCGCTCTCCCAGGCTCGCGAGCCAGGCCTCGATGCCCGCCTTGAACTCGTAGAGCAACACCTCGAACTCGGGGTCGTCGAGCTGCTTCGCCGTGGCGATGGGCGCGGGGTCGACGAGCGTGGCGCCGCGCGACTTCATCAGCGCCAGGGCCTCGTCGATGCAGGCGTCCGTGGCGGCGTGGTAGCCGAAGAAGGGGCCCCGGAGCACGCCGATGCGCGCGCCTCGCAGGCCCTCCGGGTCGAGGAACGTCGTGTAGTCCGCGCTCGCGTGGGCCTGGCTGGCGGCGGTCGCGGCGTCGGTGGGGTCCACGCCCGCGAGCACGGACAGCAGCGCCGCGGCGTCCGCGACCGTCCTCGCCATGGGGCCGGCGGTGTCCTGGCTGTGGGAGATGGGGATGATGCCGGAGCGGCTGACGAGCCCGACGGTCGGCTTGAGCCCGACCAGCGAGCACGCGGCGGACGGAGACAGGATGGAGCCGTCCGTCTCGGTCCCCACGGAGACGGCGCAGAAGCTGGCGGCGGTGGCCGCGCCGGAGCCGGAGCTGGAACCCGACGGCGTGCGGTCCAGGGCATAGGGGTTGCGGCACTGCCCTCCCCGTCCGCTCCAACCGCTCGTGGAACGCGTGGACCGGAAGTTGGCCCACTCGCTCAGGTTCGTCTTGCCGAGGATGACCGCGCCCGCGGCGCGCAGGCGTTGGACGAGGAAGGCGTCCCGCGAAGGCACCGCCCCCACGAGCGCCAACGAACCGGCGGTGGTCTGCATGCGGTCCGCGGTGGCGATGTTGTCCTTGATGAGGACGGGGATGCCGTGCAGCGGGCCCCGGGCGCCCTTCGCCG